>JBFLXM010000058.1:0-20022 GCA_040757175.1 Thermodesulfobacteriota bacterium | reverse complement strand
GATATTACGAAAACCGCACTTGTTCACAAGCTAATTTGTCAAGGAAAAAAACGCCTCCGGGAGAATTTTTTTCAAATGATGTTTACCGGTTGTCATGCAATTTCCTAACCGGACAGTGCTGGGTTCGTCCCCACAGTTCCGTGGCCTTTTGGTTGCAACCTGATGTAAGCAGTAAAACGATGTGATTCAAGAACCGCTCCGAGCTATCCCTCATAACCCTTGGAGATAGCGTTTCAAACGCCAGCGGCTCCACCAGCGTTTCCGGGAGCTGCGGGGAGGCGCGGCCTTGGCCTGGGGCCAGCGGGGATTGAAGAGGAGTTCCAGGAGGTGCAAGGAATGGTGGCCCATGTTGACGAATTTGGCCCGGCAGGTGGCGCAATAGACCACCAGGTCATGGCTGGCTTCGGAGAGGCGGAACGCGGTCATCTTTTTGGCCAGGGGGTTGTCCACCGCGGGCACCAAGCCGCCGGCGCCGCAGCAGATGGTGGTTTCCCGATTATGGGGCATCTCTTCCAGGCGATACCCGGCCGCGGTCACCAGGGTGCGCACCGCGTCCTGCACTAGGGGCAGGCGCCGGGCGCCGCAGGGGTCGTGGACGTGCAGGACCGCGGCCGCGGCCCCGGGGGCGATTTCCGGCAGCCCGTGTTCCAGCATCACTTCATAAAGGGAGCGGGTCTTGATTTGCGGCTGGTAGGCATTAAGGGTGTTAAGACAGTGGAGGCAGGCGCCGATGATTTCCTGGGCCCCCAGCTTCTCAAATTCCCCGGCCACCCGGGCGGCCACCTGTTCCTGGACCTCCTCTTCCCCCAGCATCAGGCTGGGCGCGCCGCAACAGTTGAGCATGATGCCGGTGTGGGGCAGCCTCTCCCGGAGGTAGCCGTACGCGGCCTTAACCAGGTGGGGAAAGTAGCCGGGCAGGGAGCAGCCGGGGAAAAAGACCTGTTTGGCCTTGCCGGTGGCCGGGTCCGGCCGGGTGAGGGTGAAAAGGGGGTGGGTGCCCCATTTGACGTAGTCCCGGACGCCTTTATGGCCGGGCAGAGGCCCCTGGCCCCGGGCCACCAAACGCCGCCGGTAGTCCAGGCAGGCCAGGCCCGCGTGCAGATCCCGGGGGCAGACGGCCTGGCAGAGGCCGCAGTAATGGCAGGAATAAGGGATGAGGGGCTCGGCCTCGCCCCGGGACTGAAGGAGCCGGACCATCCCCTTTTCCGTAAAAGGAAAATCATGGACGTAGTGCTGCAAGAAGGTGCAGTTCTGGACGCATCGGGAACAGACGCAGGTGAGGCAGCGGGCCGCCTCGGCCTGGGCCGCATCCGGGGAAAATCCCTGCTCCACTTCCACGGTGGGATGGGCGAGCCTCTCGGAAACCGGCAGGCCGGGCCTGGTCTCCCGAGCCAGGGGCGGCGCCCCGCCAATATCCACCACGAGCCCGGTGGAGCGGCTGTTCAGGGGCGGCAGGTCCCCGGGCAGAGGCTCTTTTTGCAGATAAGCGTGAATGGCCAGGGCCCCCCGGCGGCCTGCGGCCATGGCCTCCACCGCGGTGCGGGGGCCGGTGACCAGATCTCCTCCTGCGAAGACCCCGGGAATTTTAGTTTGGAGAGTCAAGGAGTCCGCTTCCAGGCGGTGGATGGTGGCGGTGTCAAAGGCCAGGCCGGGGCCGAAAAACCCGAAGTCCGCGGTCTGGCCCAGGGCCGGGATCACCGTGTCCACCTCCAGTGTGAACTGGGAGCCGGGCACGGGCAGGGAGCAGAGGCGGCCGTCCGCGCCGGCTTCTCCCAGGGTGGTTTTTTGGAGCAACAGCCCTTCCACCCGCCTGTCTCCCAGGAGGCGCAGCGGCATGGTGAGGAAGTGGAACTGTACTCCCTCCAGCCGGGCTTCATCCACCTCCGAGGCCAGTGCGGGCATCAAGTCGGCAGTGCGGCGGTAGAATAAATGGACTTCCCGGGCGCCGCCGCGTAAGGCGGTGCGGGCCGCGTCCAGGGCGGTGTTGCCGCCGCCGATGACCGCCACCCGCTTCCCCACGGGAAAAGGCTGGCCGGAATTGAAGGCCCTGAGAAAATTGAGGCCGTCCACGACCCCGGCGAGGTCTTCTCCCGGAATCTGGAGGGAGAGGCTCTTGTGGGAGCCCAGGGCCAGGAAGACCGCGGCGAAGTCCCGGCGCAGGTCTTCCAGATGGATGTCCCGGCCCAGGCGGCTCCGGAGACGCACTTCCACCCCCATTTGGGCGATCAGGCCCACCTCCCGGTCCAGGACCGCCCGGGGCAGGCGGAAGGACGGGATATAGAGGCGGAGCGCCCCCCCCAGGGCGGTTCCCGCCTCGAAGAGAGTGACCCCATAGCCCCGGCGGCGCAGTTCATACGCGGCCATCAAACCTGCGGGGCCGCCGCCCGCCACGGCCACCCCTTCGGGCCGGGAAGGGCCGGGCGAGACTGCCAAAACCGCGTCAGGAAACAGATCCGCCAGATAGCGCTTCAGTCCGGCGATGGCGATGGGGCCTCCCAGATCCTTGCGGGTGCAGGCGCTCTCGCAGGGGTGGGTGCAGATGCGGCCCAGGATGCCGGGAAAAGGGCAGCGCTCCAGGAGCACCTCCAGGGCCCCGGCCAGGTCCCCTTCCTGCATCAGGCGCAGCTTTTCCCGGACCCGGATGTCCAGAGGACAGGCGGCCTGGCAGGGAGGCGGTTCTTCGCCGATGCAGTCGGTAAGGATTTTATCGGCCCAATTGATTACGGTTGCCGGTTTAACGTCAGACATGGAGTTCTGCAAGGTCCTTTGAGAGTAATTTAGTGTTTGGTAGCCGCAGGCTTCAGCCTGCGCCCCTGGACACGGCCAGGAACAAGAACGCAGGCTAAAGCCTGCGGCTGCCATGACGAAAGGGGTAGGTGAGTTTGCCCCCGGGAAGAGCCGGAGAATTCGGTTATCAGGGGTTGCCTCTTTCCTCCTTGCTTTCCGTCTTCATAGCTTTATCAGGTGGCCGCGGCCTCACAGGGGCGGGATTAGTCCCCATCTCCACGGCCTCCTGGCTGCGGCTCCATTCCACCCAGGAGCCCAAATAAAGGTGGAGCTTCTCCAGGGGATACCCCGCCAGATAGAGGCTCACCAAACCGAGGGTGGCCGGCAAGCCGTTATGGGAATAAAGATAAATGTCCTTATCCGGGGTGGCTCCCCGGGCCCCGTAGATTTTTTTAATCTCAGCCTCGGACTTCATATAGCCTTTGAAGGGACCGGCAGGCACCACGTTCTCCTGCCACGCCAGCCATAAGGCCCCGGGAATGTGGCCGTGGCGGGTCGCGCCTTCCTTGCTCTCTTGCCCCAGGTATTGTCTTTGGGAGCGGACGTCCAGGATTACTTTCCGGGGGTCGGATATCGCTTTTTTGACCTCTTCCAGAGAGGACAGCAGCGTGGAGGCCGGGGACGGCCCCGGCAATTTATACCTGGTGCGGCTCACCCGGGGAGCGGTGAACTGGGTGGGGTAGCCCTTGGCCTTCCAGGCCTCCAGTCCGCCGTCCAAAAGGCGCAGCCGTTCCAGGGGAAAGCCGTAATAAGCCAGGAGCAGCCACAAGCGGGTATGATCATAGTGATCCCCATAGAGGATAAGGGTGTCTTTGCCCCCCACCCCCAGGCGGCCCAGGAGGGATTCCATCTGGGTCTGGCTGGCCGGCAGGCCCCGGTTTTTTTGGTTCTCCAGGTCCGGGCGCCAGACCTCCAGGGCCCCGGGGATATGGCCCAGATAATACTTGGCTTTGTGGCGCACATCGATGATGCGGAGGTTGGGAGCTTTACGGTCCAGCAGGGCCTTGAGCTCTTCGGGTTGGATCAACATTTCCGGAGGGGCATAGCCCCCCTGGGGCACCCCGGAGGCCTGACCCACTGTCAGCAGTAAAAACAGCGCCGAGGAAAGGAGAGTCAACAGGGCCGGGCCAGGGGTCCGTTTCCAGATACAGGGGGCCATCAGGAACCTCCGGTGCGGTTAAGGCCTTATAGATCCATGGATTCCCCTTTCCTGGCTTTAATCTTCTTATAAGCAAAGGGGATCAGAGAGACCAAGGCCAGGAGGAGGACGCCGATGAGCAGTTCCTTGGAGAATTTGCCCTGGAAGAGATCCAGGACGTTGGCGGAGAAATAGACATAGGCCGCGGTCACCGGCAGCATGCCGAAAAAGGTGGCTAAGACGTAGTGCCACAGGGGAATGCGGGTCAGTCCGAAGGCATAGTTCAGCAGAAAAAAAGGGAAGATGGGGATGAGGCGGGTAAAGGCCACGATCTCCCAGCCTTCCCGGGCTACCTTCTCGTCCAGGGAGGCTAATCTGGTGCCCTGGAGTTTGGCGGCCACCCAGTCCCGGGCCAGATAGCGGGCCACCAGGAAGGCCAGAGTAGCCCCGGCGGTGGCCCCGAAAATAACATAGACCACTCCCCAAAAGGGGCCGAACAAAACGCCGCCGGCCAGGGTGATGGGCAACCCCGGGAGAAACAAGGGCGGGGCCAGGGTCCAGATGGCCAGGTAGACGATGGGCCCCCAGGCCCCGTAACCGGCCACGAACTGGCGCAGCCGCTCTTTTTCCAGATATTGCTCCAGGTGCAAGACCCGGACGGTGATGATGATAACGGCTACCAGCAGGATAAATATTAAGGGTTTTAAGGGTGAGGCTTTGGCCCGGGGGGGTTCATTCGGCATAACTCACTCAATCTAACAGAATCCCGGGAAATCTCCAAGGACTTAGCGGCTCATCCGGCCAACAGTTTTTGGGCGTATAGATGGGTGCGCCTGCCGGGAGCGCCAGGCAAAGGACGCCTCTTCAGGAAGGCCTGAAGATCGGCCAGGGTATCAATATCCGGCCAGTGCGGGAGAAGATGCACGGCCAGCGACAGCCTGGCGGCCCGGGACAGGGTCTCCGGCAGCACCCCCGGAGTGGACCAGGCCATCTCCTGAAAAAGCTCGGGCCGGCGAGCCTGCAGCCCCACCAGGTAATAGCCGCCGTCCGGACTGGGGCCCAAAACCAGGTCGGCCTGTTTTGATTCCAGGGCCTGGGCCGCGGCCAGCACCAGTTTCCCGGGAAGATCGGGACTGTCGCTGTTGCGGACCAGGACGGTCTTAAATCCCCCAGCAAAACCCTGGTCAAAGGCCTGTGCTAGTCGCTCACCCAGATCGGCGTCTGCTTGGGGAAAAAGAGAAAATCCGGCTGGTGTTAACTCCTGAAAAAAATCCCGGGCGGTGTCCGGAGTGTAAGCCAGGGCCAGGTTGAGGCCCGGCACCCGGGCCATCTCCTCCAGGATGTCCTCCAAGAAACACTGGTAGAGCCGGGCCGCAACCTCACCGGCAAGAGGAGGACAGAGGCGCGTTTTTACTTGCCCCGGACGGGGTTCCTTGGCAAAGATGATGAGCAAGGTCATGGGGGGACCGTTTTTAGTTTTTAGTTTTTGGTTTTTCGTTAAAATAATCCGTAAATTAAATCTGTTTCGTTTTGAATGGGAATTATTATGGGGCACACCAATTCCCTGCCTCCTTCTCCCATATTTTCCATTATCCTGCCAGTCTATAATGAGGGCGGGGTTTTGGGTAAGACTTTAGGAGAGTTACCCGAAGCCGGGGATGTGGAAATTATCGTGGTGGATGGCGGCAGCACGGACGGCTCCCGGGAAGTGGCTTCCCGTTTCCCCTCAGTGCGCCTAATCCAGGCTCCCCGGGGCCGGGGCGGCCAGATGAACGCCGGGGCCGGAAAGGCCCGGGGCCGGTTCTTAGTCTTCCTTCACGCGGATACCTTGCTGGGAACGGCGCACCTGGAGGCGTTGCGCCGGGCCGCGGCGGACGCGACCTTCGCGGCCGGGGCCTTTGAGCTTTTACTGACCCCGCCCCTCCCGGCCCTCCGATTCATCGCCTGGGGGGCCAACCGCCGTTCCCGGGTCTGCGGCCTTCCTTACGGCGACCAAGCGCTGATCCTGCGCCGGGACCTCTTTGAGAAACTGGGGGGCTTCTCCCTGGGCCGCCCGGAAGATTTGGACCTGGTCATCCGGGTGCGGCGCCACACCCGCATCCGTATCCTCGCCCCGCCGGTGGCCAGTTCGGGCCGCAAATGGCTGGAGCAGGGCTATTTTTCCACCACCTTGAAAAACTGGCTCTTTTTTGCCTACCACCTGGCTGAACGGCTGTTTACCGGGCGATGGGGCGGGAGGGGAGGTTTGTAGATGATATGGGGGGCTTTTCAGTAATCAGTAATCAGTAATCAGTGGCCCGTGGTCAGTTGCCGGCTATTTTTCAGTGATCACTGATCAGTGATCACTATCCTCCCCCGTCCCTCCCCTCAACTATCCTTCTGTCGCCAAACTCCCGCCGCAGGAGGAGCCGCTGCCCGCGGTGCAGCCGTAACAGTGTTCTTCCAGGCGGATGGGCCGGGTGGCCAGGGCTTGGAGGTCGAATTCGCCGATGGTTTGGGGCAGGCCCGGAAGCAGGGGCAGATTCAGGGCCTGGTGGAAATCGCAGTCGAAGAGGCCGCCATCCCAGGAGACGCTGAGCAGGGAGCGGCACATGAGGCCGGACACGGTGGCCGGATTGAAGCTGGCCAAAAGCTTCCCCATGTAGCTCTCGTAATTGCTGGATTTTTGGAGATAATCCTGGAAGCGGCCGATGGGCATGTTGAGCAGCGTATAAAGTTGGTGGAAATGAACATCGTGGCGCTGGGCCAGTTCCCGGCGGAAGAGGTCTTCCAGGGGTTTTTGTTCAGGCGGGAAAAAAGCGCCCCCGGGATTATACATGAGGTGCAGTTCCAGGTCCGAACCCGGCAGGCCATAGCCCTCCCTGTTGAGGCGGCGCAGGGCCTCCAGGCTCTTTTGGAAGGCCCCGGGCCCCCGGACCCGGTCCACCATTTCCTGCTGATAATAGGGCAGGGAGCAGATCAGTTCCACCCGGTGCTCTCGGAAGAACCCGCAGAGGTGTTCTTTGCCGGGCTCCAGGAGCACGGTGAGGTTGGAGCGGCAGCGGACGTGGACTCCCAGATGATGGAGGCTTGCCACCAGGTATTCGAAATGGGGGTTTAATTCCGGCGCGCCGCCGGTGAGGTCCACCACCGGGATGGAGCAGTCCGCCGCCACCCGCAGTATCTCCTGGATAGTGGGGAGAGCCATCTGCTCCGGGCGCTCCGGCCCGGCCTGGAGATGGCAATGTTTGCAGGCCTGGTTGCAGCGCCAGCCCAGGTTCACCTGGAGGGTGCTCACCTCCAGGGCCCTGAGGCCGGCGTAACCCAGGCTCTCCAGTTGCCGGGCGAAAGGGACCATGGGCCGGGCCTTACATGGTGATCTTGGCCGCGACGTTGTGCATCTGCACGCCGTGGACCAGGGCCGCGCCCCCCCGGATGGCCGCGGCCACGTGCACGGCCTCGGTCATCTCCTCCAGGTTGGAGCCGTTCTCCAGGGAGACCCGGGTGTAGGCGTCGATACAATAAGGGCACTGCACCGTATGGGCCACGGCCAGGGCGATGAGGGCCTTTTCCCGGACCGTCAGCGCCCCTCCCGGGGCCATCACCCCCTGATAATAATTCATGAAATTATCAAAGAGATCGGCCCGGTATTTACCCATCTCCTGGAACTTTTCCAGGTCCTTCTCCTCGTAGTAATGAGACATCACGCCTCCTGGAAAAAGTAAGCAGTGAGCGATGAGCAGTGAGCAGTATTAAAGAAATTTGCCGGGACTGTTGACTGCTCACTGCTTACCGCTCACTGCTCACTCTTCCCGTCCCCCAAATATCTCCTACAATCCCCTGGTAAACCCGGTGAAGCGGTAGAGGTCGCTCATCATTTCTTCGTGTTCGCCCTTGAGTTTCTGGTACATACGGGCGTTTTCCATGGCCATGGCGGCCTGTTGGGCCAGGGAGGAGATGAAGGTGATTTCGTCATCGCTGAAGTCCCGGCGTTCCGCGGTATAGATGCGAAGCACGCCGATGACGTTGCCTTTGAGGGAGATGGGCACGGAGAGGATGGATTTGATCCCTTCTTCCGCGGATTCCTTGGGAAAGGTGGCCCGGGGGTCCAGGGCCACGTCGTAGATGGACACGGCCTTACCGGTCATGGCTTCAGTGAGGGACTTGTCCGCGCCCACCGGCCCTTTGTTGATGTAGCGGTCGCTCAGCCCGTAGGAGGCCACCAGTTCCATCTGCTGGCGTTTCACGTCCAGGAGGCGCACGGCCGCGGCCTTGATGTCCAGAGCGGTAGTGGCCGTCTTCACCAGGAGTTGCAGGACCTTTTTCACGTCCAGGGCCGAGTTCACCGCCCGGGAGACTTCCAGGAGGCCCTTGAGGAATTGGAGTTCCCGGGTGCGGGACTCATACATCTTGGCGTTGCTGATGGCCTGGGCCCCCATATCCGCCACCGCGCAGGCGAAATCCACTTCCTCCATGGTGAACTCCCGGGGCTCCGAGGTCAACAGGCGCATAACCCCGATGACCTGGCCGTGGCTGACCATGGGCACGGCCACCAGGGTGGCGATGCCTTCCTCCTTGGCCTGCTCCGGGTATTGCATGCGGGGATCGTTGGTGGCGTCGTAAATGGCCACGGGCCGGCCGCTCAAGGCCTCGGCCACACTCTTGTCCATGTCCACCGGCCCCTTGTGGAGATATTGCTCGCTTACGCCCACCGAGGCCACCAACTCCAGGGTGTTGGTTTTGGGATTGACCAGGCGGATGGTGGCTCCCTTGAGATTCATGGCCTTGGTGATCTGCCGGACAATGTGATCCAGCACCTCATCCACTGCCAGGGTGGAACCCAAGAGTCTGCTGATTTCCTGGAAACTCTGGAGATACATCCTGTCCTTCGAAGACATCATTGGCTGACCCCTTATCTAAGACTGATAGTGTTGAGGGTAACGGTTTGCCCAAGCCCTGGGTTTTAGGAACCGGACACTTCTTTTCCTACCATCAGACCAGGAGTTTATGCAACATTTTTCACCTCTGGCCTAACAATTCAAAGATAAGGATGGCTTGGAGGGGAAGCAAGCCTGGGAGGGAATTTGCCGCATCGAGAGATTTGCCCAGACGCTTTTAGGGTAGGGGAGCGGGGATAGTGGCACCGGCGTCTCGCCGGTGCGGGCGTAGGGTGCGTTTCACGCACCATCTTTGCTTGGCTGACCTGCAATGATGGTGCGTGGAACGCACCCTACAAGATAATACCCTGGTGGCGGCGGGTCAGGGTAGCATGGATTAAGGATGTTTTTTACCCATCTTTGCGGTCCTCGGCCTTTCTCCCTTCAGACCGCCTATTATTTCCAGGAGTTCTTTGCCCTTAGGCCCGGTTTTTGGTATAGTGGCTCGATGGAGTTCAAGCCCCTATATTTCGCGGACCGTTTGACGGTGATCAATCCCTTTGGCACCATCGGGGTGGTGACCCTGTGGTCCAAGGTGGACTACGTCATCGAACGCTTCCGGGAAGCGGGGGTGGACCTGGACCCGAAAACCAGCCACATTGCCGTGTTCGGGACTTTGTATGGGAATGGGCTCAGGGAGATGCTGCGGAATTTGTTGTATAATCCGCAGATTCAGACGTTGTTGATTTGTGGGCATGACCGGTCGGGGTCAAGGGATGAGTTGGAAAAATATTTTTCATTGGGCCTTGAACAAGTAAAAGGAGCCCTGGTGCAGTATAAAAGCCCGGAACCCGGCATAACGGTCGCCCCTGTCCGGATTCGCGAGACCAAGCGGCAGATCGATGATCTGGTACGGCCCGATAATTTCCTGGTCCACCCCTGTATAAACTGGATGGGTGACCCACAGGAGGAAGGGACTATAGCGAACATCAAGGATTTTTTCCACTCCTGGCCACCGCAATTCTTTCAGGAAGTTGCCCGTTTACAAGTGCCTTTGCCGGAAGTTGAGCTGCAACACTTTCCCAGCAACCCCAGGGGGCATCAAGTTGTACAAGATACACCCTTGGAGGCTTGGAAAGAATTATTATATCTCTTTACCCGTTTCGGTCGGCGAGTTAGCCTTAAGAAAGGAGATCGCCTAGAACTACAAAATGTTAAAGTAGTGGTTGAAAAACCAGGTTTTGACAAAAAGGAAAAACTTTTCACATATAATTTTGATCCAGATAAGCTTCGAAATTATCAGGAAGAAATATTAAATCCAGAGCAATTGGTGGATGAATGGTCAAAAAAAGACCAACAAAGGATTTTACCATTTATTAGAATAAAGCTTAGGAAAGATGAAAGCTATAGTTATGGTCATAGGCTACGTGAATATTTCAAAACGAAAGATGGAATAAAGGTTGATGGCTTAATAGAATGTGCCTTGCGCCTAAAGCGAGATCCGGAGGATCGAAAAGCATATTTTACATTGTGGGATAATACGAGAGATCTTATAAATAAAGAAGGTCACCCCTGTTTTGTTTCATTGTTTTTTAGAAAATTAGAAAATAAGTTAACATTAACTGCTACTTTTAGAACGCATAATGCAATGGATGGTTGGCTCCTTAATTGTTATGGATTAATGGCCATCCAGAAATTCGTTGCTGATAAAGTTGATATGCCTATAGGGGCTATCACGGTTGTGAGCCATTCCATCAGCCTTGACCCGCGTGAGATCGACCGGGCTATGACAGTAATTGGCAAACGTCCTTTCAAGGTGCGCCTGGATCCCATGGGCTATTTCCGGATCACCCTGGACGGCAAGGAAATCCTGGTGGAACACCGCTTCGAGGACGTGACCTTAAAGGAGTACCGGGGTAAGAAGGCGGAGCGCTTGCAGCACGAAATCGCCCGGGACGTGGCGTTATCCGACATCAACCACGCCATCTATCTGGGCAGGCAGTTGGCCAAGGCGGAGATGGCCCTGAAGGAAGGCCGGGAGTTTGTGCAGGATTGATGAATAACCTCATCCTCATCGGCACGGTGCATGGGGACCCCTGGGGGTATGAGCGGGTCCGGAGGTTATTGGAGCGGCTGCGGCCGGACCTGATCACCGTGGAGATCAGCCCCTTTTCCCTGCGTTACCGGCGGGCCTGGGAGGGCAGGTGGCGGCGCCAATTACAAAAAACCCTGGCTGAGCTGCCCACGGGGGCCGCGGGGCATCCGGCCATCCAGAGGGTGGCCGCGCAGATCGCCCTGCCTTTCGAGTACCGGGCGGCCCGGGATTACAGCCAGCGGTGCGGGATAGAATGCCTGCCCCTGGACCTGGGGGAGACGGCCCGGCGGCATCTACCCCGGTATGGCCGGGAGCTTCTTCCTCCCGCCAATCTCCGGGCCCTGGCCGGGGAACCCCGGGATTCCCTGGAGGATTTGGTATTCCGGGAATTCCGCCGGGCGCGGCTGGCCTTGGCGCGCCCCCCGTGGCGGCTGGATTTAGACAACAGCCCGGAGACCCGGCGGCGGGAGCGTTTTTGGTGCACGCGGCTCAAACGCCTGGTAGGGCAGGGCGGCAGGATCGTGCACCTGGGCGGCTGGGAGCACCTGGTCCCCTGGCGGGAAGGGGAGGGCTTGCGAGCCTGGCTGGCCGAGCAGACGCCGCGTATCCTGTTGGCGGATGAGGCGGATTCCCTTCCCGGGCCTGATTGGATCAGTTCTTATCCCCTCCTTTGAAAAGGGGGGTCAGGGGGGGATTTGTAAGCGCCTGAAATCCCCCTAAATCCCCCTTTTTCCAAGGGGGACTTAATACCCTATGAGCTTAAGTTTTCGCCTGATTCAAGGTAATACTGTTGACGAAGCGCCACAATAGATTCTGCGCGGCGCTCAGAATGACATCTGGTGGGAAGTTTGGAGTTGGCAATAACTTCAAGCGAATAACAGCTCTTGAATTGAGAGGGACTTATGGAGATTCACCCGCTGACCATCAGCCTGGCCCCGGACCGGAAGCTCCGCATGGTCCTGGGGGTGCCCCGCACCGCCACCCTGGACGCCATCCTGGTCCTGGCCCACGGGGCCAACAACAACATGGATAATCCCCTCATCGCCGGGGTGCACGAACTGCTGGCCCGGGAAGGGTTGGTGACCGTGCGCTTTAATTTCCCCTATGCCGAGGAGGGCCGCAAGCATCCGGACCCGGACGCGTCCCTGGAGGGCATCTTCCGCCTGGTGGTGGACTACGTGGGGGAGATCGAGGAATTTAAGGGTCTGGAGATGTTTTTGGGGGGGAAGTCCATGGGCGCGCGCCTCGCGGCCCAGATCGTGGCCCAAGACGTGGGGGCCAACGGCCTGGTTTTTTTGGGCTATCCCCTGCACGCCCCCGGCAAGACGGAGAAACTCCGGGACCAACCCCTTTATCAGCTTCCCTGTCCGTCCCTGTTTATCCAGGGGGCCCGGGACCCTTTCTGTCACCTGAACCTCCTGGGGCAGGTGCTGAGCCAGATGCCGGTGAGCTCCTGCCTCCACGTGCTCCCCGGGGTGGGGCACTCCTATGAGCCTCCGGGGGGCCAGATGGCCCCGGAGACCTTGGAGGAGGTGACCCGGGGGATCCTGGGATGGCTGGACAGTTTGTAAAGACGGTTTTCTGTTTTCTGTTTTCGGTTTTCTGTAAAAAGAATAACCGATAAGGTCTTGGAAAGGGAATGTGTTTGTCGCAACTCATCGATATCTTAAAGGCACTGCTCACCTCTACAATAGCAATTGTTGCTACCTATATTGCATGGCAGCAATGGAAGACTAATCAATTAAAACTGAAATTGGAGCGATATGATCGTCGGGTACATGTGTATGAAGAAGTAAAAAGAATTCTGAGCTTCATCGTTGGCAATGCAGGTGCAAGTATAGATGAATTAATAAGGTTTAGAACTGCTGTTTCTGAGGCAGATTTTCTTTTCGGCCCAGAAACCCCAAAATATCTGGATGAAATTTATTCTCAATGGTAGAGAATTATTGCTTTATAATAACCAATATCGTGATATCACGCAGGAAATTCCAGAAGGATATGATCACCAGAAGGTGGTTCAAGGACAGCTTACTGAATTAACCTGGTTTTCTGAACAATTCGAGCCTGCAAAACAAAAATTCAAAGAATATTTAGATATAAGCAAGTAAAATAGCCATTGAAAACAATAAAATCGAAAAACTGACTTCAGAAAACAGAAAACAGAAAACAGAAAACGGAAAACTACTCTTATGAGTGTCATTCTAGTCGTCGACGACGACGCCCCCACCCGGGAGGCCCTGGAGACCGGGTTGAAGAAGATGGGCCATGAGCTGCACACCGCGGGCACCGGGGTGGCGGCCCTGGACGAGGTGCGGAAGCACGCGGTGGACCTGGCCATCATCGACCTGAAACTCCCGGACATGGAGGGCACCGAACTGTTCGGGGCCTTGCGCATCCTCAGGCCGGAAGCAATCGCCATCATGATCTCCGGCCACGCCACCGTGGATGAGGCGGTGTCTGCGCTGAAACGGGGCATTTACGACTTCATCACCAAAGACTTCCGGATGCACGAACTGCGCAAGGTGGTGACCAAGGCCCTGGAGACCCAGCAATTGATCGTGGAGAACCAGCGCCTGCGCCAGGCCCTCCAGGACCGGGGCCCCACGGGCCGGCTCATCGGCCGGGGGGCCGCACTCCTCAAGGTCCTGCACGTGGTCAACCAAGTGGCCCCCTTGAAGAGCACCGTGCTCCTTTCCGGGGAAAGCGGAGTGGGCAAGGAATTGGTGGCCGAAGCCATCCATTACCAGAGCCCCCGCCGGGGAAAGCCCCTGGTGAAGCTCAACTGCGGGGCCCTGCCGGAAGGGCTCATCGAGTCCGAACTCTTCGGCCACGAGAAGGGGGCCTTCACCGGGGCCACCCAGCAGCGCAAAGGCCGCTTCGAACTGGCGGACGGGGGCACCATCTTCCTGGACGAAATCAGCGAAATGCCCCCGGCCACCCAGGTAAAATTCCTGCGGGTCCTCCAGGAAGGGGAATTCGAGAGGGTAGGGGGGGCCCAGACCCTGAAGGTGGACGTGCGGGTCATTGCCGCCACCAACGTGGATCTGGAGGCCGCAGTGGCCGCGGGGCGTTTCCGCAAGGACCTCTTCTACCGCCTGAATGTCATCCACCTGCCCATACCGGCCCTGCGGGAGCGGCAAGAAGACATTTCCCTGTTGGCCCTGCACTTTTTGGATAAATTCTGCCTGGAGAACGACCGGCCGGCCATGGGCTTCACCCAGGAGGCCCAGGCCGCATTGAAGAACTACTCCTGGCCGGGAAACGTGCGGGAGCTGCAGAACGTGGTGGAACGGGCCGTGGCCCTGTGCGAAGGCAACATGGTGCAACTGGCCGACCTGCCGGATGAGATCCGACGCCATTCCCCCGAAGATGATCTCATCACCATCCCCGTGGGCTCTTCCATGGAAGAGATCGAGCGTCTGGCCATTCTCCAGACCCTGAAAAAGACCGGGGGGGACAAGGAACTGGCCGCGCGGCTTCTGGGCATCGGCCTGGCCACCCTCTACCGCCGCCTGAAAGAGATGGAAATGAAAGAGCCGGAACCGGAGGAGGCCTAAGATGCCCTTGAACTTCCTGGACTTGAAATACCTGCCGGTGCAAGACGCGGAGGCCATAGTTCTCCCCATCCCGTATGAAGCCACCGTCACCTACGGGGGCGGCACCCGGGAAGGACCGGAGGCGATTCTCTCCGCGTCCCGGCAGGTGGAGCTGTGGGATGAAGAGAATAATTGGGACCCCAGCCAGAAAATCAAGCTGACCACGGCCTTGCCCATCAGTCCGGAAGCCTCCGGGCCCCAGGCCATGCTGGACAAAATCCGCCGCCAGGTGCAGCCCTGGGTCTCCCAGGGGAAGCTGGTCCTGGCTCTGGGAGGGGAGCACACCATCACCGTGGCCCTGGTGCAGGCGGTGCAGACCAAGTATCCGGATGTGACGGTGGTGGCTTTAGACGCCCACGCAGACCTGAGGGAGAGCTACGACGGCACCAAACTCTCCCATGCCTGCGTGCTGCGCCGGGTCTATGAACTGGGACGGCCCCTGACCCTGCTGGGCACCCGCAGCTACTCCAAGGAAGAAGCGGACCTCCTGTGGGTGGCCCCCAGGATGAAGATGTTCAAGGCCGCGGAACTGCATACCCGGGAAGGCTGGGCCAATGCTATGGAGCACCTGGGGCAGATCCCCGGCCCGGTTTACCTGAGCCTCGACCTGGACGCCCTGGACCCAGGCGTCATGCCCGGGGTGGGCACCCCGGAGCCCGGGGGCCTCACCTATTACCAGGTTCTGAGCATTATCTCCGCCCTGGCCCAGCGGGGCCCGGTGGTGGGCCTGGACCTGGTGGAACTGGCCCCCATCCCGGGGAACCGGGTGAGCCAATTCACCGCGGCCAGGCTGCTGTATAAGGCGATAGGGTACATCTACCACCAACGCCAAAAGGGAGGATGACGGTTAGGAACTGTAAGCAGTGAGCAGTGAGCAGTAAGCAGTGAGCAGTGGGCAGCAAAACCAGGCCTTTCTATCTGGTTTCTGCTTACTGCTTTCTACTTACCCCCGATGCCCCCTCCCGCCACAATCACACACACCGAAGGAGAACCAATGAGGAGAAAGCCTGAGGATTTTCATGACGGCGCCCAGGATGGTTTAGAGCCCCTGGAGCCCTTGGATTTAACCCGGGTTCAGGATTTTGATGAGCTGCTTAAGGCCATGAGCCGCACTGCGTTCGGGGGCCGGAGCCTGGGGGAGGCCGCGGACGTGCTCACGGCAATGGTGGAGGACCGGGATTGCACCATTGTCGGCACCTTTTCCGGGGCCATGAGCGTGGCCAAGATGGGGCTGCTGATCTGTGAAATGATCGACCGGGGCTGGCTGCAGGTAATCATCACCACCGGCGCGCTGGTGGCCCACGGGCTGATTGAGACCTTAGGAAGGGTGCATTATAAGTGCCCGGCGGACCGGGGGGACCGGGAATTGTACCGGCAGGGCTATAACCGGGTCTATGACACCCTGGAAATGGAAGCCAACCTGGATTATGCCGAGAAGATCTTCCGGGAGGTGCTGGAGGGGCTGGACCCCCAGCAAGTCTGGTGCTCTTCCAGTCTCTGCCGGGAGGTGGGGCGGTATCTGGCGGAGACGAGCGACAGCCCCGGAATTCTACGCAATGCCTACCTCCAAGGCGTGCCGGTGTTTATCCCCGCGTTCACCGATTCGGAACTGGGACTGGACCTGGCCATTCATATGACCATGCGCTCTTTGGCCGCGGGCGCGCGGTTTCCGGAGGCCCTGACCCGGCTGTCCCTTTCTTTCAATCCCTTTTTGGATTTGGGGGCCTATGCCCAGAAGGTGCTGGCCGTTAAAAAGATGGGGATCTTCACGGTGGGGGGCGGCGTGCCCCGGAATTGGGCCCAGCAGGTGGGGCCTTACCTGGAATTGCTGAACAGCCGTCTTCAACAGGAATTGCCGGAGCACCGGTTTCAATACGGGGTGCGCCTCTGCCCGGAGCCGGCCCACTGGGGGGGCCTGAGCGGCTGCACTTTTAAGGAAGGGATCTCCTGGGGGAAATTCGTGGCCCCGGAAGAGGGGGGCCGCTTCGCAGAAGTGTTGTGTGACGCCACCATCGCCTGGCCGGTGCTGCTGAAAGCGGTGATGCAGCGGCTGGAGAAAAAATAAGGTTTGCGGTCGGCAATCTCCGGGAATGGAGAGATCAAGGTTTTACCCTGGCAACGGCCGATCATAAGTCTGGGGAAAAAATACGTATTAGGGAATAATTTGCTAACCTTTTTAGAGAGAAATTATCTTAAAGAGCAGAGACCTTGGGGTAAAGTTCCCGGAGAACGGGGCCATACCCCCTTTTTGAGGCAGGCTGTCGCCTGGTCACCGCCAGCATCCCCTGGGAGTTGATGACCATGGACCCCATTGCGAATGTTCCTGGTTGCTTAATGGTAACCGTCGCACCCATCCGCAGAGGCTACGGCAATTTGCGGATTTTTTTATGGTTAAACTGTTAGCTCTGAAAGGATAAAGACCATGAGTGGCAAAGAAGGTTTTCCAGGATTTATCAAGAAGATTGTAAATTGGATAGAGGATTTTATTATCAAAGAGTCGGTTAAACATCTTATTATTCTCATCATTCCATCTTCCCTTATTCCCTCGCTCACCGCCTGGATTATTAATCCGGCAAAGTCTTTTTTGGTAATGGCGTTAGTTACTGCGCCTTTGACTCTTTATATAATCTTAATGATAATTTTCTGGCGGCCTATCATTAAAGATGCACTTAACAAGGGAGAATTTATTAATATACTTGGTTTTTCGGCGACGATCTTTATTGGTGTTGGCATGATTTTTTTATTAAATATGCTTATTTATTCAATGGGAATTGGACCTGATGTTGACATGAGATATTCCTATTATTGGAATCCAATATGGGATTTTCTAAAATGGACAGGTGCAGATTGGACGCCGGGGAAAACCTCTGGAGGCATTATCTTAGCATTATTTGCCCCGCTTGCCATCCTCTATGATCTGGTAGGGGCCTATTTTCAGGTTTATGGCTGGTCGCTGGCGTTTTCTCCCATCGTGGGTGTCAGCGCCGGCTGGATTTTCTCCCAGGCCTTGGAATCCTGGGCAAACCCCCTGTTTATCAAGATCGCGGAAGTTAACCAGGCTTACCCCTATGAGCTGTTAAAGAAAAAAGGCAGGCTCCATGACGACAGCGGCGGTGTGGCCGTGACCCTCTCTTTGGGCAGGAAGACCGGCAAGGTGAACGTCAAAGGCGCGGATGGCAAGAAGATCCCCTTTGAGCTGGTGAAGAAGGAGGATCTGCCGCCGGAAACAGAAATTTATGGGGAAATGCCAGAGCAGCAGCCATAATCTTGGACATGGACCCTGGTCAGAATTCTCCCTTTTGCGGGATGAGTCACCGTCGAACCCATACCCAGACGTTACGGGAATTTTAGGACTTTTTTTGTTAAGCGGCTAACTCTGAAAGGAGAAAGTCCATGTGGGTGGAAGAAGGTTTTCAAGGAACGTTCAAAAAGGTCATAGATTGGATTAAGCATTTCATCATCAGTGAGTCCGCTAAACGTCTCATAGCCTTTCTCATTCCCACTTCACTGCTCCCGGCGCTCACAGAGCGAATTATCAACCCGGCGAAGCCTTTTTTGGCAATGGCGTTAGTTACCGCGCCTTTAACGATCACTATAGCTTTTTTGGTAATTATGTATATTGACCAAGACGAAAAAAGCAAATTCGATATCCGGGAGATTATCGGATTTGTATTGATTTATTCCATACCGGCCTTTTTGATTCTTTTCTCCTTAAATTGGCTTATTGGCGTTATCGGACTGGCGCCGCCAATAAAAATGCACTCCCCCTATTGGAACCCAATAACGGCCTTTATAGTCGTGGCAAAAAAATACCTTCCCAATATAGTTATTTTTTTACTTAGTCATCTGCCATTTGTCTTAATTACTCTCTGCTTTCTGGCCTTGGAGGCCCTCTATGACATGGTAGCTTCCTTTATAGAGGTCTATCGCTGGACTCTTCTGTTTTCCTTGGTGGTGGGCGTCATCGCCGGCTGGATCGGCAATTTGCTAATAGAATCGTTCAGGAACTCTCCCTTTATCAAGATTAAGGGGCTTATGGAAGTTTACTCCTATAGCGAGTTAAAGAAGAAAGGCAGACTTGCCGCCAAAATCGAAGACCGGGCTATTACCCTTGCTTTTCACAAGAAAGACGGCTCGGTGAGCGTCAAAGACCAAAAGGGACAAGAGATTCCGTTTTACCTGGTTAGATGGAAGGAGAGAAATGATTTCTGGGATGACGGGCGTTTGGTAAATCAGTACTTAATCCTGGACCCGGGATATATCCTGGCCCAGAAAATTAGGAAATCCTAACGGGGCCTGCCCAGGGTCCACTTAGTCTCTGATTCAGGCAAGGCTGGTGATCACTTCAAGAGCAACAAGGAGTTACTGGGGGTGATGGCCGGGCCGGGTCCTTCCTGGGGCTCTTAAAAATCTGGGTCATCCAGGCTCCCCAGAATCGGGGGGCAAGCCGCAGGTGGCGCAGGTGCAAATTTTTCCTTCTTTGAGAGTTCCCCATCCTTCCTTGAATAAAAATCCCGCCACCACCAGGCCGATGATAGGGTCCGCCTGCCAGAAACCGAAAAAATAATTGAGGCCCAGGCCAATGAGCAAAGCCAGGGAGAGCCAGGCGCAGGCCAGGGTCTGCTTGGAATCGGCCATCAAACTGCGGCTGTTTAAGGACTTGCCGGTATGATATTTGAGGAAATAGAGCCCGGGCATGGCCAGGAGAGAGACCCCGGCAATGATAATTCCCAGGAGGCTGGGGGCGGGGATTTCCTGAAAAACCAGCTTTTTCAAG
Source organism: Thermodesulfobacteriota bacterium (assembly GCA_040757175.1). Lineage (GTDB taxonomy): Bacteria > Desulfobacterota > Desulfobaccia > Desulfobaccales > 0-14-0-80-60-11 > SURF-52. The sequence goes on along the minus strand of JBFLXM010000058.1, from coordinate 773 downwards.
GATTCATAGAGGACATAGGCCCCCAGTACCAGGAAGGTGCAGCCCACGATCCTGATGGCCCGGCGCTCGAGGCGCTCCTCCGCTTCCGCGCCTAATCCCGGGCGATGGCGGAAGCGCCAGATCATCACCCCCCCGGAAAGGGACTCCACCAGGCTGTCCAGGCCGAAGCCCACCAGGGCGATGCTGCCCGCCAGGTAGCCGGCCAGGAGGGAGGCCAGGGCCTCCAGGATATTGTAGCCCACGGTGAAGTAGGATAAAAGGAGGGCCCTTTTTTGCAGGTTCATTTACATTATTTAACAAATTATCCAATCTGCTGCTAATGCTTTCGGGTGAACCCGTGATGGCAGGTCCCACAATCATTTTCGGGTCGGGGTAGCCAATCTGGTGTCACGTTCCACAAATAGTGTGATATAAACTGAGCCCCTCTTGAATGCGAGGTATTTCAAGTCCCCCTTTCCTAAAGGGGGATTTAGGGGCAATGCTGTTCACTTAAGCACCTAAAGATGAGGAGATTTCCATCCACTTGTCATTCTGAGGGAGCCGCAGGCGACCGAAGAATCTCTAACTTCGTGGGAAAATTGAGATTCTTCACTCCGCTTCGCTCCGTTCAGACTCATCTTCGACAGTTGGGTACGGTTTTTAGGTATTTTTAGGGCATAAGTTATTGAAATTATTAACCCTGGTTTCGGGGAATTTTTAAAATGTAGTGGCCAACTAATTCGTTGACAGCGTTCGATAATTCTTGACAATATTTTAATTATAAAGCCATAATT
>JBFLXM010000057.1:0-73101 GCA_040757175.1 Thermodesulfobacteriota bacterium | reverse complement strand
TTTAGGATATTACGAAAACCGCACTTGTTCACAAGCTAATTTGTCAAGGAAAAAAACGCCTCCGGGAGAATTTTTTTCAAATGATGTTTACCGGTTGTCATGCAATTTCCTAACCGGACAGTGCTGCTTTGAATGACCAATTAGTTGGGATATTTCAATATAAAATTTCAAGCCACGGCTTAGGAGAACGCAATGCTGCCGGATGTAACGGAAATCAAAGATAAAATAAAGGAACTTAAGGAAAGATTGGCTCTCCTCCGAGGTCATCTTTGATCTGGCGGGGAAGCAGACCAGGCTTAAACATCTGGAAGAATTAATGGCCCAGCCGGAGCTCTGGGATGACCAGGCCCGGGCCGCGGAAATTCTCAAAGAGCGGGGCGCGCTGCTCCAGGCCTTGGAGGAGTGGCAGCAGCGGGTCAAAGAAGTGGAGGATCTGGAAGTCTTCCTGGATTTGGCCCAAGAGGAGGAAGACCAGGCCACCTTCAAAGAGGTGGTCAAGGATCTGGCCGACCTGGAGAAGACTTTCAGTGATTGGGAACTCAGGCTCCTTCTGGGCGGCGAAGAAGATCAAAAGAACGCCATCATCACCATCCACGCGGGCGCGGGGGGCACCGAGGCCCAGGACTGGACGCAGATGCTGCTGCGCATGTACCTGCGCTACTCGGAGCGCAAGGGCTTCAAGACCGAGACCGTAGACCTCCTGCCCGGGGACGAAGCGGGCGTCAAGAGCGTCACCTTCACCGCGTCCGGTCCCTTCGCGTACGGCTATTTTAAGAGCGAAACCGGCATCCACCGCCTGGTGCGCATCTCCCCCTTCGACGCCTCCGGCCGCCGCCACACCTCCTTTGCCGCGGTCCAGGTGCTCCCGGAAGTGGATGACCGCATCGACATCGACATCAACGAAAAAGACCTGCGCATCGACACCTTCCGGGCCAGCGGCCCCGGGGGCCAGCACGTGAACAAGACCAGTTCCGCGGTGCGCCTCACCCACCTGCCCACGGGCATCGTCGTCTCCTCCCAAACGGAAAGGTCCCAGCACCGCAACAGGGAACTGGCCATGAAGGTGCTCCGGGCCCGCCTCTACAACCTGGAGCAGCGCAAACGGGAAGAAAAGAAGCAGGAACTCCAGGAATCCCAGAAAGAGATCGCCTGGGGCAGCCAGATCCGCTCCTATACCCTGCAGCCCTACCGCCTGGTGAAAGACCACCGCACCAAACACGAGGCCGGCAACGTGGACGCGGTCCTGGACGGCGACCTGGACGGCTTCGTGGAGGCTTACCTCCTCAATCCGGGAGATGAATGAATATCCTAAGAAAATGATTCCATAAAATATGATGATGGTTGTTAACGCCCCCCTCACCCCAGCCCTCTCCCCCCGCAGGGGGGAGAGGGGGTTTTTGCTTCACCCGCAAGGGTTATTCCATGCTTTATAACCGCTGCTCCGAAGTGGATGAGAGTCTCTGGCGGGATCTGGCCCAGGCCGACCCGGAGGATATCCGCCGCCGCACCGGCGTCCGGCGGCGGCAGCAGGTCTTTAAGATCCCCTATTTTAACCGGGAACTGGTGGTGGATCAGGAGCAACAGCGAATTTTCCTGGCGGACGGGCCCACTGACGAACCGGGGTTCCGCCGCTGCCTGATCACCTTGCTTTACCTGCTTTACCTCGATAGCGCGGCTCTGGGGCCGCCCCTCAGCCCCCTGGAATTACCCGGCGCCACCATGTTTTTTCAAAAGAGCGGGCCCCATGCAATTCCCAGCGCCCCCCTGGAAGACCGGTTCGGCCGGGACCTGGCCGCCTTTTTGGAGGCGGGCCGCGGCCTGGGGGCCGAAAGCCGGGCCAACGGCGATGCGGCCCTGGCCTTCCGGGTCTTTCCGGGGCTGATGGTGGAAGTGATTCTCTGGGAGGCCGACGACGAGTTTCCCGCGCAGGTGTCCTTCACCGTGCCCTCCCAACTCCACCGCTTCTGGCAACTGGACGCGGTGTTGGGCCTTTTGGGGGTGGTGGTCAAAGAACTCCTGCAGGCCGCGCCGCCCAGGGACCAATAGAACCTGCCAAACCTATATCAGGCTTGCAAATATCTCCCAGGCCAGTAAAAGGTCAGAGAAGAAGGTTTTAACCCCCCTTTTCTAAAGGGGGATTTAGGAGGATTATCAGCAGCTTATATAATCCCCCCTGCCCTCTTCTAGAAAGGGGGGGTGATTCACCAGCCTCCCCCTAAATCCGGTAGCTCTCTCCCGATAATTTTTCCCCAAATTTTGATTGACAAGGATGGTCAAAATAAATATATCAATAGACATTGATATGTTTATTTAAACGGTATTTTTAAGGAGGGTTTCTGTGCAGCCGGGAAACCTGCCCACCCTGGCCTTTCTGGCCAAGAGCCTGGGGGATGAAAATCGTCTCCGCATTCTCCTATCTCTACAGAACGGCAAGAAGTCCGTTTCTTCCATCGTGGAGGAACTGCAGCTCTCCCAGCCCCTGGTCTCCCATCACCTGAAGGAATTGCGGCGGGCCCTGTTGGTGGAGGTGGAGCGCCGGGGCCCGTTCATCTACTACCAGATGGCCAACCCCGGGATTATGGAGATACTGAAGGCCCTGGATAATCTGGCTGTGGCCTTATTGGCGGCGCGAAAAACCTTTTGACCGGAGAAAGGAAGAGATGAGTCCCAACCGGATTGAAGAGTTGCTTAAGGGCATGGACCCGGAAAAAGCCCTGGCCGCGGTGGCCAAGGCGGCGAAGAAAATCTTCCCCCTCCTGGACGCAGAGGCGAAGCTGGCCTTTTGGGTCAACCTCCTGGGGGAGCCGGGGGGCGACAAAACGGCCAGCATGGTGCACCTCTGACTGGCGGAATGCCTGGGCGAAGGTGTCGACCCAACGCAGATGTGCCAGTCCCTGGTGGACCGGGTGGCCCAATCCAAGCAACTCATGGCGGTGGCCGACCCGGAGTTGCTGGTGCTCTTCGAGGACTGGCTGGATGAATTGGAGGGCGAGGTGATCGCCCTGGCAAAGGAGCAAGGGGGTTTTACCCCCGAAAACCTGGCCGCCAAATTCGGCCTGTCCCGGAGAGGGGCAACCTTTCTACTCACTAAATTGCAGAGGGAAGGGAAATTGTCGTAAGGACATTGAGGTTGGCGATGGACGGAAAAAAAACCTTGATCTTGGCTTTAATGGCCGCGGTCCTGACCCTGGGCACTCTCTGGTATATCCATCGCCCGGTGGCCGTCAGGGAGGCCACCATGGAGGATGTTCGGGGCGAAGCCGCTCAGGGAGGGTACCGCCTGATAAATACCGAGGAGCTGGCGAAGCTTTATCGGCAGCCTCCCGCTAACCTGCTTCTAGTGGACACCCGCCAGGATTGGGAGTACCGCAGCGGCCATATCCAAGGCGCGGTGGATTTTCCCATAGAGCCCAGTGCCTGGGGGCGATGGCGCTCCCAAGGCCGTCTGGCGGCCTTGCTGGGGCCGGATAAAGACCGGCTGGTGGTCTTTTACTGAGCGGGCCTGGCCTGAGTCCGCAGCGACGCCGCGGCCCGGGTGGCCGTGAAACTCGGTTATAAAAATATTTATCGAGACCCCCTGGGCTTTCCGGAGTGGGAGAAAGCAGGTCTGCCGGTGGCCAGCGATCCCTTGGGGCTATGCGAGACCGTGGCGGAGGCCAAGCCCCCCGGTCCTCTCGGCGGCTGGGCCATGGTCTGGACGATGCTGGGCATCTTTTTAGGCGGCATGGCCCTCAACCTGACCCCCTGCGTCTATCCCATCATTCCCATCACCGTTTCGTACTTCGGCGGCCGCAGCGACCAGGGCCGGGGACGCTTGGTGGCCCACGGCCTTCTGTACCTGGCGGGCCTGGCCGTCACCAACTCCGCGTTGGGGGTAATTGCCGCGTTTACCGGCGGCTTGATGGGAGCCCTGTTGCAGAATCCCCTAGTGCTGGTAACCGTGGCCGCGGTTTTGGTGTTATTTGCCTCCAGCCTTTTTGGGTTCTGGGAATTACGGCTGCCCGGGAGCCTGACGCAAGCCGCGTCCAAGTCGTATGCCGGTTACGGCGGCAGCCTGTTCATGGGCCTGACTTTGGGGGTGGTGGCCGCGCCCTGCATCGGGCCGTTTGTGCTGGGACTCTTAACCTGGGTGGCCTCCATGGGCTCGCCCTGGCTGGGTTTCCTGGTCTTTTTCACCCTGAGCCTGGGGTTGGGACTCCCCCTGTTTTTTCTGGCCATCTTTTCCGGCAGCCTGGAAAAGCTCCCCCGTTCCGGGGAATGGATGCTTTGGGTGCGCAAGCTCATGGGCTGGGTACTGCTGGGCATGGCCGCGTATTTTCTCCGGCCGTTGCTGCCCGAAACCGTGAGCGTGCTCCTGCTGGCCGCCGTGGCCCTGGCCGCGGCGGTGCACTTGGGGTGGCTGGACCACACCACCGCGACGTTCCGGAGTTTCCAATGGCTGAAGACCGTCGCGACCCTGATGGGTGTGATAGTTGCCACTTTCCTGGTGGGGTCCTGGGCCTTACGAGGCCCGGGGGTAACCTGGCAACCTTATTCGGATCAACTCTTGAGGGCGGCCAAACAAGAGCAAAAGCCGGTAATCATCGACTTCTACGCCACCTGGTGCAGCCCTTGCCGGGAGTTGGAGGAAATCACCTTCCACCACCCCGAAGTGGTGAAATTGGCAGAGAAAGATTTTGTCATGGTCAAGGTGGACCTGACCCAGAAAGGCAACCCTCTGCACACCCGTCTGCTCAGTGATTATGGCGTCAAAGGAGTGCCCACAGTAGTCTTTTTGGATTGCCGGGGCAACGAGTGCAAAAACCAGCGGCTGGTGGATTACCTGCCCCCGGAGCAGTTTCTTTCCCGTATGGCCGGGGCCATGAAGAAATAAAAGCGGCAAGGAGAATGGAGATGCTCAAAATCAAAGTCTTTGTGAACGATCCCTGTGGCTTGACCTGAAAGCGGCTCCACGAGATCATGCCCAGGTTGGGCGAGAAATATGAGATGGAAGTGAAGGAAATTTCCAAGTCCAGGGAAGAATACCAGAGCGAGGCGTATAAAGCTTCGGGCCTGCCTGCGGCCCCGGCGGTGATGGTGGAGGAGGAACTTGCGGGCCAAGGCCCCGGTATTTCTGAAGAAGGGGTGGAAGCGGTTATCCGGAGGCATTTGAAACTGCCGCCCCTGTAACCTTGAAAAATTGGACTACCAAAAATTGGAGGAGAAAAAATGCTCAAGGTCAGATTCTTTCTTAACGAACCCAACGGCAAGCCGTGAAAGCATTTTTTGCAAATGATGCCCAGGTTGGGCGGAAAATACCGTTTTGAATGCGAAATCACCTCCAAGCCCATTGCCGAATATCAAACGGATGAATATTTTGAGTTAGACTTGCCCGCGGCCCCGGCGGTGATGGTGGGCGATGAGATCGTGGTGGAAGGCGCGGATGTGGAGGAACATAAACTGGAAACCGTCATCTGCCGGCATTTGGGGCTGCCCGAGCCGGAGCTGCCCAAGAAAGGCTTCCTGGGGCGGCTCTTCGGCAAATAAATCTGCATAAAAATCGGTTCCGGAGAAGGCTATGCAGCCAGGAAGATTCCGGCGGACGGCCCTGCTCAAGGCCGCGATCCTGATATTGTTTGTGGTGGCGGCGGTGGTGACGGTCCGCTCTCCCCCGGTCAAGGAGGCGCTGACCGCGGAGAAGCTGGGCGCAATGCTGGCGACCGCGGGTGTCTGGGCGCCCCTGGCCTTTATTTTGTTTTATGCCGCGGGAGTCTGCCTGTTCATTCCCGGAACCTTGCTCACCGCGCTGGGAGCCGCCATCTTCGGCCCCTATTGGGGGTTTGTGTACGTCTGGGTGGCCGCCATGCTGGGAGCCGCCGGGGCCTTTCTCATCGGCCGTTATCTGGGCCGGGAATTCGCCGCCTCCCTCATTGGCGACCGGCTCCGCAAATACGACGACGCCATCGAACGGAACGGCTTCGCCACCGTGCTCTACTTACGATTGGTATATTTCCCCTTCACGCCCATGAACTTCGGCATGGGGCTGACCAAGGTGAGTTTCCGGGATTATCTCTGGGGCACGGGCTTAGGGATTCTGGTGGGGACCTTCATCTTTACTTTTTTCATCGGCACCGTCAAAGAAGTTTGGGTCAGCGGCCAGTGGGGGCAATTGCTTTCCTGGCAAATCTTCTTGGCTTTGGGTCTCTTCGTTTTCTCGCTGTTCATCCCCAAAATCATCGGCAAGTTAAAAATCTGGAAAAGAATCCAGGTAGCCGAGTGACGACAGGCGCTTGAGGGGATACGGGACATCAGGTTGGGTTAAAGAATTTTTTCAGGGATTAGCCTTCTGGGCAGAAATTACCACAAAACCTCCTTCCCCATGGCCTTCTTTAACGGGCTCCAGGCCGGTGATCTCGGGGAAGGTTTGAAAAATCGTTTGACAGGTCGCAAGGCTTTCGTAACCAAGGCTGCGGAGCCACTCCAGGACCTGCTTAACCGGGTAGAACCGGGCATGGCGGTAGAATTTGCTCTCTTGTTTTTTTGCTTCATAAAACTGGCCCAGGGGGCTGTCCCGGTCAATCATGCCGATAACTATCCGTCCTTGGGGTTTTAGCACCCTGGTCGCCTCCCTCAGAGCGCCGGGCGGGTCAGGCAAGAAGCAGAGGACCGTGACTATCAAGACAAAATCATAGGCCTCTGATTTAAAGGGCAGTTTCCCGGCGTCAGCCCTGAGCACTTCCAGACCTCGTTTCCTGGCTATCCGGGCCATGGCCCCCGCGGGTTCCACTCCCACCCGCACCCCCAGGGGTAAGGCAAATCTCCCGGAACCCACCCCGATCTCCAGGCCTTTGCCTACCGGGGGCACCCATCTTTTTAAGGCCTGGAGTTCGGATTCGTGGGCAAGGCAGTGCCGGTCGAACCACGCATCATATTCTTCAGCTAATTCTTCGAAAATCTGGATATTTTGGTAATCCATAAGCAGCAACTATTGGTAACTTACTCCGCTCACCCGACCCGGGGGAGCTATTTGGGCGCTCAAGCGCCTCCCGGCGCGCATTCCACCTTCTGAGGCTCCGTCACTTGTTCAGCCAGTTTAATGATGGTTTCCATCACCTTGGCGTCCACCGGTTTCTCCCCGTAAAACAGGGCCCCTTCGGTGTAGGGGGAAGTTTTGAAACCCGTGTAGGCGGTGAGGCTGGCCCGGTGGAAGCCCGCCTTAAGCAGCAGCGCCAGGAAGTCCCTTCCCGGCAGGGCACCGCCGATTCACTGGTACCAGTTTTCGATCTTGCCCGCCTTATCCGGGGGCAGGTCCGCCACCAGGATCATATCCGCCAGCAGCAGGCGGCCCCCGGGCTTGAGGACCCGGTGGGCCTCTTGCAGGGCCGCTTCTTTGTCCAAAGTGAGGTTGAAGACGCCGTTGGAGATGACCACGTCGAAGTCGTTGTCCGGGAAAGGCAGGGATTCGGCCGCGGCTAGCTGGAAGCTGACGTTGGTCAGGCCCAGGAGGGCCAGGTGGGACCGGGCCGTATCCAGCATCGCCTGGGTCACGTCGATCCCCACCACCCGGCCCTCAGGCCCCACCATCCTGGCGGCCACCAGGGAGTCGAAGCCCCCGCCGCAGCCGATGTCCAGGACGGCTTCCCCCGGATAGATGGGCCCCAGGCTGAAGGGATTGCCCACCCCGCAGAAGGCATCCAGGACGGCCGGGGGAAAATCTCGGATCAGCTCCGGGGGATAATGCTGCTGTTTCAGTCCTTCCTGGCCGGTGGGGTACCGGAAACAGGAAGCGGGTCCGGCAGCCGCTACCCGGGAGTATTTGTCTTTGATGCTCTCCCGGATCAGGGCCCTTTCTTTTTCCGTCAGGTTTGAGGCCATGGTTTTAAGGCTCCCTGCCGATGGAAAAGGCCTGGCCCAGGTAGGGGCCGAGGCCGTGATAGGTGCGGATTTCCGGGCCGAAGATAATGGGTTTCACCTTCTCAATATCCGGCAGCCCTTTTTCCCCCAGCACGCTATCCTCGGCCTTGACGTCCAGGATTTCCCCCACGAAGAGGGTGTGCAGGCCGATCTCCAGGGTGTGGATGACTTTGCATTCCAGGACTAACGGAAATTCCTGGACATAGGGCGCGTCCACCAGGTCCCCCTTTACGGGGGTAAGTCCGGCGGCGGTGAACTTGTTCCCGGCCTTGCCGCTGGCGATGCCGCAATAATCCGCCTCCTTGACGTGGGCTGCCCCGGGCACGTTGATGGTGAAAGCCTTTTTCAGCATCATATTCCCATACGTGTAAGTGGCCTTCCGCAGGGACACCCCCACGCAGGGCGGCTGGGAACAGACAATCCCGGCCCAGGCCGCGGTCATGATATTGGGTGTGCCTGCGGCGTCATAAGTCCCCACCAGCCATACCGGGGTGGGGAAGGCCAGGGTCCGGGCGCCCAGAGATTTCTTCATGGAATCTCCCTCCTTGATACGCAGATTTTAGACTTATCGGGGTGCATTGGAGTAATCAGTGATCAGTGGTCAGTTCTTAACTTATCACTTATCACTTATCACTTATTACTGACTACTGATCACTGGCCACTGGCCACTGGCCTAAGCCCTCCCCCCATCCCCCTGCTTCAGCTTGCCCACCGCCTTGGTCAGTTCCAGCATGACGCTCAGGCCCTGGCGGGCCTCTTTGCTGCCCAGGGCTGCCAGCGCGCCCAGGGGGGTCAGGGGTTTGACCTCCTCCAGTGCCAATTCCAGGGGAATATCCAGGAGTTGGTTGAGGAACTGAATCATCTCCGGGTTGGACAGCTTTTTTAAGAACCCCAGGAAGAGGACAAAGCCGTCGCCCATGGCCGCAATTTCTTCCGGACCGTAATGGGCCGCCACCTTGGCCCGCACCTCCAGCATGGCCTTGTAGGTGCGAAAGACCCCTTGGCGCTCCAACCCATCCATATAGTTGATGAGATTGGGCACCGAGCTTTTCATCATGGGCTCCATGGCGTCCCACAGACCGACGAGATTTTCCAATTGCTCCAGGGCGTAGGTGATGTTCCTGATGCTCCGCAGCCCCCGCTTCATCAGGGCGAAGAGGTCTTCCAACTGGAAGCCGAATTCCACCTGCCCCATCTCCTCCATGAGAATGCGGAACGCGGAGTTAAACAGAGGGGCGAGGTCCCGGCGCAGTTCCGCCGCGCTTTCCGCGGACTTCCTCAGGGTTTTCAGTTCCCCTTCAATGCCGTCCAGCCGCGCCAGGATCATCTCTTCCGGGGTCTTTTTGGTTCTGGCCATGGCCGCTCCCTCCTTAACCATAGACGTGATAGACATGGCCCAGCATCTTCCCGGCCATGAACATCTGCGGCTCCAAGGGCAGTTCCTGGCCCTTGAGCATCATATGGAAGTAAACCCATTTGAACATCATTTTGCCCCAATAATTGAAATAGGACTCGTCCAGGAGGGAGAAGGGCCCCAGGCCCGGGAAGGGGTATTTCCCCGGCAGGGGTTCCACCGTGTAGTTGAAGTCGATGAGGCTGGCCTTTTCATAGCCGGTGACGATGAAGCAGGTGGAGTGGCCGTCGAAATCCGGCTTGGGCTCCTGGCCCTCGATTTCCCGGACCAGGTTCTCGGCGATGATGTCCGATTCGTAATGGGCCACGGCCCCGGCCTTGGAGGTGGGGACGTTGGTGGCGTCGCCGATGACGTACATATTCTCAAAGTCTTTGGCCTTGAGGGTATAGGGATCGGTGTTGATATAGCCCATGGGGTCCCCCAGGCCGCTGTCCATAATGACCTGGGCCCCGAAGTTGGGGGGAATGGTGATGAGCAGATCGTATGGCACCTCTTCCCCTTTATGGGACTCGATGGTCTTTTTCCCCACGTTCACCTGGGCGATGTCGAAGTTGGGGGTGATCTTGATGTTTTTCTGCTCGCAGAGTTTGCCCAGGGCCGCGGAAGCCACGGGCTTGGTGAAGGCTCCGGCCAGGGGAGTGACCAGTTCGATCTCAATATGTTCCCGGACGCCGTTGACCGTGAAAAACCAGTCGGCCATGAACACGAACTCCAAAGGCGCCACCGGGCATTTAATGGGCATTTCGGCGATATTGAGGATAATGCGGCCCTTATGGAAATATTTCCATTTTTTGTAGAGGGCCACCGCGCCGTCGGGGGTATAAAAATTGTGGACTTGGCCGCCCCAGTCTGCCAGCATCCCCTCCACTTCCCCGGGCATGATGCGGCAGCCGGTGCCCACCACCAGCCAGTCATAGGGGTAGCGTCCCTTCTTGGTCTTCACCACCTTTTTCACCGGATCGATATGGGTCACTTCGTCCAGGACGAAGTTGATCCCCGGAGGCACAAAATCGATCTTGGGCTTGATGCAATCCTCCAGGGTATAGACGCCGAAGGGGATGAAGAGCCAGCCTGCCTGGTAGTGATGCTGCCAGTCCCGGTCGATGACCGTGATCTGCCATTCGGACTCTTCCAGTTGTTGGCGAATTTTGGTGGCCACCATGGTGCCGCCTGCGCCGTGACCTAAAATGACCAGGTGTTTCATAGCCGGCTCGCTTTCTGGGAGGTATTTTGGTTATAAGGTAAGACGGGCCGGTAAAAATGCAACCTGGTCTCTGGCAGATGTATGTTGCCGGGTTTTGTGCTATTTTAAAAAAATGGACCCTGAAATCGACAGGCGCTTACAGGTATTAGAAGAAGTAGCCGCCCGCCTGGCCCGGCGGCGGGAAGACCTGATGGCCGCGGTCGCAGAGGACATCGGCGCGCCCTACCGCATTACCGGCATCGAGGTGGACCTGGCCGTGGAGCATCTCCGGACCATGGCCGTGGAAGTGCCCTATATCGTAGGCAAAGCCCCATACGGCACGGTGGCCGCCATCTTTCCCTACGACGCCGCGCCCGTCATGCTGGCCCGGGTGGGGGGCGCGGCCATTTTGGGGGGAAACCGCTTCCGCTTCGGCTTTTCCTCCCAGACTCCCTTGACCGCCCGGCTCATGGACGAGGTGGTGGCTCCTTTTCCGGAGATTGAGCCGGTGGTGGGGATGGAAAACCGCAGATTCGGAGAGCAGTGCGTTAAAGACCCGCAAGTCCGGGTGCTCTTCATCTCCGGGGGCGGGGCCGTGGGCGAGGTCTACGCCCGGCAGGCCCGGGCCTTTGACAAGCTCTTTTTCGCGGGCCCCAGCGGCCTGCCCCCGGTGATGCTCTTTAAGGACGCGCCCCTGGAGAGGGCCGTGCCCTTTGTGGTCAAAAGGGCCTTCCTCAACGGCGGGCAGTACTGCACCACTTTGAAACGGGCCTATATCCACCGGGAGATCTACGAAGAAGCCGTGCAACTGGTCCTGGAACTGATGCCGGAAATCCGGGTGGGGGACCCTAAGGACCCGTTGACCTGGATCGGCCCCATCCGGGTGGAGCGCACCCGGGCCCTCCTGGACCGGGCCTTGGCCGCGCTGGACGGGGCCAAATTCCTGGTTCCATTCCGGAGGGATGGGGAATGGCAGGGGCCCTTTCTGGTGGAGGCCCCGAAGCCCCCGGATGTGGAGCTGTTCGGGCCCTTTTTGGCCCTGACGCCGGTGGGCAGCGATGAAGAAGCGGTGACCCGGGTCTTGCGGAGCCGCTATCCTTTCCTGGTGAGCTGGTTCGGCACGCCGCCCCCGGGAGCGAAAGAGGCGTTTACCAAAACCTTCGGCATGGTCTATGACAACCCGGATTTCCTCTTCACGCCCCTGCGCCTGCCCTTTGGGGGCAAAGGCGATAGCGGCTGGATTCTGGAAAACCGGAACGGCGACCTTACCCGCCGGGAGGGGGCTTTTATTTACAGCGCGGAGTTGGTAAGGGGATAGTGAACGGCAAGCAATTTTTGTAGGGTGCGTCTTGCGCACCATTATTTCTGAAAAACGATGATTCCCAGGTTATGTAGGGTGGGCATGGCCCACCATCTTTCATGGGGAAGGAGATAAACCTCATGGTGGGCAGTGCCCACCCTACATCTTAAACCATGATCCCTGTGGATTGGCCCACCACCTATCAAGAGGCGCTGGCCCTTCAGGAAGAATTGCGCCACCGGGTCCAACTTATCCCCTTGCCCCACCCTCCTCGCTTCGTGGCCGGCGCGGACGCCATCTGCGACCGGGGGGACGAAAGAATCTTCGGAGCCATTGCGGTCTATAGCTATCCGGACCTGGAATTGGTGGAGGAGGCGGGAGCCGCGGATGTCTGCCCCTTCCCTTACCGCACCGGGTTGCTGAGCTTCCGGGAGGTGCCCATCCTGGCCGCGGCCTTTGAGCGCCTTAAACAGCCGCCGGACGTACTCCTGGTGGACGGCCAGGGTATCGCCCATCCCCGGGGCCTGGGTCTGGCGGCGCACTTGGGGCTGGTGCTGGACCTCCCCACCATCGGCGTGGCCAAAAGCCGCCTGGTGGGTCAGGGGGAAGAGCCGGGCCCGGACGCGGGCGCAGCCAGCACCTTAATCTGGCAGGGAAAAGAGGTGGGGGTGATTCTTCGAACTCAGAGGGGCAGAAAGCCCTCCTATCTCTCCCCCGGGCACCGGATAACCCTGGCGGAATGCCGGGAAATAGTGATGGGCTGCGTCAGGAGATACCGCCACCCTGAACCGCTGCGGCAAGCAGATAAATTGAGCCGTCGCCTCAGGTCAACGCCTTGGAACCCGAACGGGACCCGGAGCGATAGGGGGCATGATAGCCGGAGGTAAGGAGCCTTTCCCGGTACAGCGCGCAGATGGGACTATGGCAGTTGCGGCAATGCTGTTTCCCGGAATCCCACTCCCTCCAGAGGCAATTGCGGCACTCCCCCTCGATGTCGCAATTCAAGCAGATGATACCCACATCCCCGAAGTTAACCATGATTCCATGTCCATGACCCTAGAATAAATAATTTCTATAATATAGAATCGACTAGACCATCATTAAACTAAAAGGGATGGTGAGTCAAATAATTTTTTAGAAAAAATCCGCCTTTTTAAAGACTAAGGGTTGGGCCTGGGGGTGGAGGATTTTGGCCTCCACCACTTCTCCAACAAAGAGGGTATGATCCCCGGCGGGAAAGGTGGACACCAGCTTCAGGTCCAGATAGGCAAAAGCCTGGGGCAGGATGGGCGCGCCGGTGGCGGCGGTGATCCATTCCAGGCCGGCAAGTTTGTCCACTTTGCGCCCGCTTTGATAGCCGAAGCGCTTACCCAGATCCACCTGCTCCGATGTCAAAACATTGACGGCCAGGATGCCGCTTTCTTTGATGAGGTCGTGGGAATAGCGGGGCGGCGCGATGGACACCATGACCAGGAGGGGCTTCAGGGACACCTGGGAGACCCAGGCCGCGGTCATGCCGTTGACTTTATCGCCACCGCGGGTAGTGACCACATAAACCCCGTGCACCAGGGCGGCAAAGGCCACGTCTTGCATTTCCCCTCCTAAAGACGGTTTCCGGTTTTCGGTAAAAAAAAATGTAGGGTGGGCACTGCCCACCGATTCTTTGAAATCTCTTAAAAATTAACCCCTTGGGAATTAATTGGTGCGGCCCCCTGGCTCGTCCTTCTCTTGGGGGTTGGCGGCGGCGTCCGGCAATTCCAACCATTCATCACATACCCAGAACTGCCCCGCGCCTTGCTGGACGCGGGTGCAGACGCCTTTGTGCTTGTCGGACCAGTAACGGCAGGTGCGGCAGACCTTCAAAGCGGCTCCTTTCTGTTTCGGGGTCATAGGTCTTCAGGTTTTAAACCGGTCACTTTGGAGATGCGAGCGAGCATACGCGGGCCTATTTCCTCGCCGTCATGGAAGGCGAAAACCACATCGGGCCATCCAGGGCGAGACAGGGTGCGGTGAGAGCCAGTCGTTTTCGATGTTCTCTTGATCTGCTAACCAATCCTCTCCAAAATGGCCAATACCCGTCTTGCTTTAGTGGCCGACCAGCGACTCATGCCGCGGCAAATAGGATACTTATCGGTTCGGCCAGCATCTCTCCGTGTTCCAGGCGCTCGGCCAACACCCGCAGGGCCAAAGCCTGGGCCTTGGCCAGGGCTTCCTCCTTAGTGGCGCCATAGATCATAACCCCGGGAAGCTCCAGGACCTCGGCGATCCAGCGACCATCCTCTTCCTGCTCATAATCCACCGTGAATGTCATAACCCCAACTCCTGACGCCAATATATCAAATCTCTAATCATTTCAAAAAATAAAAAAACCGCCTCCGTCAAGGGGGGGTAGATTTATCCACCTCAAAGGTCAAGGCGGAAATGGTCGAACCCCTGGCCGGTGATGTCTTTTTCCCCGGCTGCGGTCTCCAGCCATACCCCCGTCCCGGCAACGATTTCCCCCAGGGGCAGGGGAGGCGGCAAGCCGGACTGGGCAAAGGTCGCAAACAGGGCCGGGGCTTTGGCCGCCGGGGTAGTGAACAACAATTGATAGTCTTCCCCCCCCTTCAGGGCCAGGTCCAGGGGGTCCACCCCCAGGGCCGCGGCTGCGGCCTGCACCCGGGGGGAGACCGGGGCCGCGGCGGCCGGGACCCGGGCCCCCACGCGGCTGGCCCGGCAGAGGTGGCCCAGGTCCGTGGCCACGCCGTCAGAGAGATCGATGAGCGCGGTGGCCAATTTTTGGCTGGCCAGGACCCGGCCCGCCCGCAGTTGGGGTTGGGGGTCGAAGTGGGCCTGGCTCAGGGCTCGGTGCAGCTCCCCATCCAGGGAGAGACCGCGCTTAAGTATCTCTAAACCCGCGGCCGCTTCCCCCAAGCCCCCGGTGACATAGATGCCATCCCCCACCCGGGCCCCTTGGCGGGTAAGCATTTCCTGCCGGGGGACCCGGCCCAGGAGGGAGAGGGTGAGCATCACCCCTCCCGGGGAAGACACCGTATCGCCGCCGATCACGGCTACGCCATATTCTTGCCCGGCCTGGGCCAGCCCTGCCCCCAGGGCCAGGGCTCCGGCCGCGTCCCGGTGCCGGGGCCAACCCAGGGAGAGCAGAGCGTACCGGGGATCTCCCCCCATGGCGGCGATGTCGCTGAGGTTCACCGCCAGGGCCTTGCGCCCCAACCGGGGTAGAGAAAAATAAGCCAGATCAAAGTGGACCCCTTCCACCAGGGTGTCCACGGTCCACAGGAGGAAATCCTCACCACCAACGTCCAAAGCCGCGCAGTCATCGCCGATCCCCAAGGCCACCGCCGGCGGCGGCGGCCCGAAAAGCCGGTGCAGGGCGGCGATCAGCGCGGTTTCGCCGCTCAAAGGTTTTTCCTCAGGCAATCCTGGCCCCCTATGGAACGAAGATTGCATTAGACTATGCCAGCGGCTCCCGGGTGGCAAGGATTTTCTGGAACCCGATATTCTGTCCGGAAATATAGGTACTTCTGCCCATTGTTTTTTTTTCTTCACTGACCATAATGAGAATGAAGAGAGGGACCCCGGCTTTTGATTAGGCTTAGGGAAGGCAAACAGAAAACTTGCGGGAACCTGTTTTGGGAGGAATCGACATGGCGCTCCTGGCATTTTATGGGGGACTCTTGATCGGCGTGGTGGCAGGGATGGTGGCCATGGGTCTGATATCCATGATTCGCCTCGGGAAAGAGGTCCACGAGCTGGAACCAACCCTGAACCAGGAAAATTAAGTCCTTCCTCTTAATAACTACGGGTTAAAAACCATACAGCGCGGTGGTTTAAGCAAACGCGCGTCAATTTATTGACACGGGAAGAGTCAAGGGGGCGGCGGCCCCCTTCTCCCCCTCTTCCAGTTTGGCCCTTCAGAATTGCCACAATATTAAATCGGAAAGAAATAGGTATTTTTACCTATTGATTTTTTGGCACCTAGTGAGGCATAATATAAACTCGGAAAAGTCCCCCTGAGGCTAAGGAAGGCCAGGGAAAGATAAGCAGGCAGCCCACCGGAAAATTTTCAGAAAGTAAGACCTTCCCTTGGAGGGATCAAGATGGCGCTCCTGGCTTTTTATGGCGGTCTGATGATCGGCGTGGCGACAGGTATGGTAATTATGGGCCTGTTTTCCATGATCCGGGCGGGAGAAAGCGTCCAGGAAGTTGATCGTCCCTGATCGCCTGGCTTTTTAAGAGGGTATGCGAAGGATGGCCAGGGACCTGAGGTCCCCGGGCCCCTGAAAATAAATAAGCGCGCGGATTGCGGCCGGAGAAGTTGGAACAGCAAGCAACTTCTCCGGCCGTTTATTTTTAACACGGTAACGATCCCAGCCCCTAACAATCAACCCCGGGAACCCGGGGGCAGGATCGTTAATACCAAGTCTAATTGTTTCCCGTCCCATTTGAACCTAATGAGCCAGACGTTCGGGTGAGCCGGGAGCCTTGTCAAAGGGTTGGCCGCAACCGGGACAAAAGAGGAAGTCGGTTTCCAGTTTCCGGGCGCACCGGGGGCAGGACATCAGGCGCGGGGGAGGTTCCTGGTGGGAATAATGATCCACTTTCTCGCCCAAGTGGTGACCGCAAAAAGGGCAAAAAAGGGAATCGGCCTCCATTTTCCGGCCGCAAGAGGGGCAGATGGACGGGGGTGGCTGCAGGTGATCCATCAGGGGTCGATCCTCTTCTTGGCGCCGGCCGCAATGGGGGCAGAAGGTGAACCTCTGCTCCATTTTCTGGGAACAATGGACACAATAGAATTCTTCCAGGAGAGAGGGGGGCGGCGGCAGGGGAGGATTCAGGACCTGCTGGTATTGTTGGGTGAAATCGGAGCTGGCCTGGCGCAGGTGGGCCACCCATTTGCCGATTTTCTCGGCGATCTCCGGCAGTCTCTCCGGCCCGAAAAGGATCAGGGCCAGAACTAAAAGAAGAATGAGCTGTTCGAAGGAAATGCCGATCACGAACCATCCTCGGCAATCAAGCTTTTAAGCTGTGGCCGCAATGGGGGCAGAAGGCAGACTCCTGGGTAAGCTCTTTCTGGCACTGGGGGCAGGTCTTGGCCTGGGGGTTGGCCGCGGCCGCGCCGGGCGCGGCTTTGGCCTCCTCCTTGGGCAGGACCTCGGGGCCCTCGTCATGGGCCTTTTTAAAGCCGCGAATGGCCTTGCCGATGCTCTCCCCCAGCTCCGGCAGCCGCCGGGGTCCGAAGAGCAGCAAGACGATGACCAGGATGATGATAATGGTTCCCAGATTGTAACCAAACATGGCGCGCCTCTTGGCTTTTTGTTAAAATATAGCAGTATTTACGGAAAAAACAAGAGGCAGGGGTCAGGGGTCAGGGGTCAGGGGTCAGGGGTCAGGGGTCAGGGATCAGGGGTCAGGGATCAGGGATCAGGGGGCAGGGATCAGGGATCAGGGGGCAGGGGGAGAGCATATTATGACGAAAGGAGTTCGGTCGTATCGGGATTTGGTGGCGTGGCAAAAGGGGATGGAATTGGTGCGGGAGATTTATAGAATAAGTCGAGAATTTCCAAAAGATGAAATCTTTGGCTTAGTTGGTCAGATGCGGCGAGCCGCGGTTTCTATCCCCAGCAATATCGCGGAAGGGCATCAGAAGCTGTCTCGGAAGGAATATCAATATTTTCTGGGCAATGCCCGGGCCTCATTGGCAGAGATGGAGACGCAAATCTTGATTGCCCGGAATCTTGATTATCTTGGAGAAATAGAGATGAATCAGATATTGAACCTGTCTGCTGAATTAGGTAGAGTTTTAAACGGGTTGATCAATTCAATCAGGAAAAAGCAGTGAATCTGACCACCGCGCCCCGATCCCTGACCCCTTATCTGTATTTCCTGACCCCTGACCCCTGGCCCCTGACCCCTAAACCGGCCCCTGACCCCTAAACCGTCCCGGTCTTTAATAAACGGTCGTTGAAATGAAGGCTTCCTCCCTTTTCACCCCGCCCCCGCCCCTGGCGGCCCGCCTGCGCCCCCGGAGCTTGAAGGAGTTCGTGGGCCAGGAGCACCTGGTGGGCCCCGGCCGCCTCTTGTGGCGGGCCTTGAAGGCGAAACGGCTGTTCTCCTCCATGATTTTCTGGGGACCGCCGGGGAGCGGCAAGACCACTCTGGCCCGGGCCCTGGCCCGGGTCATGGACGCCCAGTTCGCCAGCCTCAGCGCGGTGATGTCCGGAGTGCCAGACCTGCGCAAGGTGGTGGAGGAAGCCCGGCGTTGGCAGGAGCAGGGCCGCCGCACCATCCTGCTCATCGATGAAATTCACCGTTTTAACAAGGCCCAGCAGGACGCGCTCCTGCCCCACGTGGAGGAAGGGCTGCTGACCCTCATCGGCGCCACCACCGAGAACCCCTACTTCGAGATCATCGGGCCGCTGTTGTCCCGGGCCCGGATCTTCGTCTTCGAGTCCCTGAAAGAGGCGGATATCCTGCTCCTCCTGCGCCGGGCCCTGACGGATAAGGAACAGGGCCTGGGGGCCATGAAGACGGAGGTATCGGAGGAGGCCCTGGCCCATTTCGCCCGGATGTGCGGCGGCGATGCCCGCCGGGCCCTGACCGCCCTGGAGCTGGCGGTTCTCTCCACCGCGCCTGACGCCCAGGGCCTCATCCGGGTGGACCTGGCCGCGGCCCGGGAGTGCATGCCCCGGCGGGACCTGATCTACGATAAGCAGGGCGACGCCCACTACGATACGGTGTCGGCCTTCATTAAGAGCGTTAGGGGCTCCGAGCCGGACGCGGCCCTCTACTGGCTGGCCCGGATGCTGGAAGCCGGGGAAGACCCCCGCTTCATTATGCGGCGCCTCTTGATCCTGGCCTCGGAGGACATCGGCCTGGCCGACCCCCAGGCCCTGGTGCAGGTGGCCGCGGCCTCCCAGGCCCTCACCTGGGTGGGGCTGCCGGAGGGCCAATACCATCTGGCCCAGGCCACCCTCTACCTGGCTTTGGCCCCCAAGAGCAACTCCACCGCCGCTTATTTTAAAGCCCAGGCGGCCTTGGAGGAAAAGGGGGCCACCAAGGTGCCCGGGCCCCTGCAGGACGCCCACCGGGACCGCCAGGGCCTGGGGCACGGCCAGGGGTACCAATACCCTCATGACTTTCCGGGTCATTACGTGCCTCAGGACTATCTACCCAAGGATCTGGCCGGGGCCCGGTTTTATGAGCCGGGGGAGGAAGGCGCGGAGCCGGAATTGGTTTTCCGGTGGCAGAGCTTTAGGAAGAAAGGGGAAAATTCCGGCGGCAGTGGGGAAACCTCGGGGGAATGATATCCTGGGAGTTCAGGGAAGACAAATTAGTGCCAATTATTTTGGAGATGGCCTAAGATAAGGTAAGGTTAATGGGCCCCGGCCAGGTTGCCGGGGGGTGTCAAATCTAAGCTGACGGGTTAACCAAGGAAAATAATAAAAAGAACCCTCTGCGAAAGTCTCATGTGGAACAGCCGCCCTCGGCTGTCCACCCTTATTTTGGTAGCAGGCGGGGGCGCCTGCTCCACATTTTGATTAAAAAAAGAGCAATTGAGACTTTCGCCGAGGTCTCAAAAAGGAGATACGGCGTGAAATTTAAAGGACTGATCCTCATCCTGGTTTTGACCCTGGCGTTATCGGTAGCAGCCTTGGCCGCTGGAACTGAAGACCCCTATTATCGACAGTGGGCCAGCTTCAAGGTTGGTTCCAGTGTCTCCTTGGACGGGACCGCGACCTCGTCTTCCGAAGGCAATAGTACCTTTAAGCAAACCATCACCCTCAAGGGAGTGAAGAGCGATCATCTGGTGGTGCAAATATCCAGAGTGGAAGGATTGCGGAGCACCAATAAATCAAAGAAAGTCGAGAGATTCATCGGCAAGAAGAGTAAGCTGGCAGACCTCGGCCAGGAGGAAATTACCGCGGCCGGGAAAAAATTCAAATGCCAGCGATACAAATTGACATACTTTTTTGACAATGGCAAAGAGATGATGTCTTTTACGTATTGGTTTCATCCGGAGATCCCGGGAGCGGCGAAGATTTTCGCGCAAGCGCAGGACCCGGCCGGCAAAATCATTGATACCGCCACCCAAACCGCGGTGAGTTGGCAAAAAAAATAAGAGATGGCGACAAAGGTGGCCGCAGAAAAATAGAAAGCCAAGAAACCGGGCCTGAGGAAGGGCGGAGAAAGATACCGGCGGAGCAAGCCCCTCAGGTTAAGGATAGTGGAGGGCGCGGCCCAAAGGGGCGCGTAGCCCGGGCTATTTAAGGAAAAGGTGGGGGGGAGGGTGGAGTAATGGCCCCTAGGAACCTTTCCCTGGTACCCCTCCCCTGCAAAGGGAAAAATTTTTAGTAAAGTTTTTTTTCAAAATGGGTTTAACCAGGTTAGAAGCCAGCCGTGGGGTCCGGTGATAAAAAGGCCGCCGGAACCCGACTGGACAAATAGGGAAGGAGTGGTTATATTAAGGCTTGGAAAAAGACTTGGGGGGAGCACCACTTCATGGAGGAGGTGCTAGCCATGTCAAAGATCCTTTTTGCCGATAGCGAGCCTCATATCCAGCGGTTGTGCCTGGAGGAACTCCAGGACGAAGGTTATGAGGTGGCCGTGGCCGGTAACGGCGCCGGCGTAATGCGTCTGGTGGAGGCCTTTAAACCGGACGTGGTCATCCTGGAAATCTTGCTGCCGGATATGTCCGGAGTGGAGACGGGGCGTATCGTCAAGGGCACCAGGAAGGATACCCGGGTGATCTTCTACTCCCATTGCATCCCTCCCAAGGATTTCACGGCCTTGGGCGCTGATGCCTTCGTGGTCAAGTCCCACGACCTGGCCCGTCTCAAGGAGGCGGTGCGTCGAGTCTTGCCTGTCTGATCCAGTCCGCCCGGAGTACCTTGAATGGCCATCATGGAGATCAGCGTCACCCCCTTGGGACTGGGCCAACCCAGCGTAGGGGATTATGTCGCGGAAATGGCAAGGTATCTGCATAAAGAAAATATCCCCCACCTGCTCACCGATATGGGCACCTTGGTGCATGGAGACGCCTCCCGTCTGCTGGAGGTGGCCCGGGCTCTACATGAGCTGCCCTTTAACCGGGGGGTGAAAAGGGTAGTTACGCATATTACTATTGACGACCGCCGGGATAAGGAGGTAATGTTAGGCGATAAGTCTACTTCGGTAAAGGCCCGTCTCGCCTAGGAAAGTATGTCCCCGAACAATCACGATTACTACCGCATCCTGGAGGTGCCCCGGGATGCCACGCCCGAGGAAATCAAAAAATCATACCGGCAAGTGGCTATGAAGTACCACCCGGACCGCAATCCCGGCAATAAAGAGGCGGAGGAGCGGTTCAAAGAGGCCGCGGAGGCCTATGAGGTCCTCCGGGATCCGGAAAAGCGGCGCCTCTACGACCGGTACGGCCACGAGGGCCTGTCTTCCACCGGGTTCACCGGTTTCCGGGACTTCTCCGATATCTTCCAGACCTTCAGCGACATCTTTGGGGACGTGTTCGGTTTCCAGGGGGGAGCCGGATTGCAACCTCAAGCCGGCACCGATCTGCGCTACGATTTGGTGCTGGATTTCATGGACGCGGCCATGGGCACGGAAGTGACCCTGGAAGTACCCCGGGTGGTCAAATGCCGCACCTGCGGGGGCAACGGGGCCAAACCCGGGACCCAAAGAACTCCCTGTCCTCAATGCGGCGGCCGGGGTGTGGTCTCCCGCACCCACGGCATCTTTCAGATCACCACCACCTGTCCCCGCTGCCAGGGGCTGAAGGAGTTTATCTCCGAACCTTGCCCCGCCTGCCGGGGAGAAGGCCGGACCCGGGAGAAAAAGAAACTCAAAGTCAAAATTCCCCCGGGTATGGACAGCGGCACGCACCTGGTCATGGCCGGGGAAGGCAACGATGGCCTTTTCGGGGGGCCGCCGGGTGATCTTTATATTATCCTCCAGGTGCGGCCCCATGACTTGTTCCGCCGGGAGGGCAACGACCTGCACCTCCAGGTGCCCATCTCCTTTGCCCAGGCGGCCTTGGGCACCCGGGTCACCATTCCCCTGCTCTCCGGCTCCCGGGAGATCGCCATTCCTCCCGGCACGCAGCCCGGGGAGACGATCCGTCTCAAAGGGGACGGCGTCCCCTACCCCAAAGGCCCCCGCCGGGGAGACCTGTGGTTGCAGGTGCAGGTGACCGTGCCCCGGCAACTGACACCCCGGCAGCAAGAGCTGCTGCAGGAGTGGGTCAAGGAAGAGCCGGACGCGGCCCCGGTGGGGGTCCAGGCCCAGGCCCAGGCTGCAACAGACCCTGAAGACGAAGGGTTATTAAAAAAGATTTGGCATACCTGGAAAAACCGCCATCATAAATGATCAAGCGAGTCCTGTTCTTCGGGGCGTATCTGATCCTCTGCCTCGCCTGCTTTCTTCTGGTCTTCGAAGGGATTTACCGCTATCAGCTCCTGGATTTCTTCCAGCCGGAACTCAGGGCTCATAACCGCCCCGGGGACCTTAGGGACGCCACCCGTAAAACTCTCCTGGCCATGGGGGATTCTTTTTCCGCAGGCCAGAACACCTGGGTGGCTTTTTTGAGGCAGCATCTCCCCAACTACCGGGTCATCTCCTCGGCCGTTCCGGCAACCGGGGTTTTCGAATCCTTATTCATGGCTCCCCGGCGGTTCCGGGAGTTCCATCCCCAGGTGTTCATCTATCAGATTTACGTGGGCAATGACATCCAGGATATCCGCCGCCCTCTGAACTGGCGGACCATGACCCTGCCGCGCTATATGTACGGCTTTCTGTGCAGTTATTTAGGCTTGCGGTCCCTGACCTTCGCCAATTACCGGCTGGCACAATTGCTGAGAAGCTCCGGTTCCGAAACGGAGCCGAACGCGGATCCACCCTTCTCCCCATCCACCTACCCCGTGAGCGTGACGATTTATACCCAGGCCGAACCAGCCAATTTGGAGGACACGATCCTGGCCAGGGGGGAGCGGGGCCGGGATGTGGCCACCCTCATTGACGGCATCAAAAAGCTGGTTAGTTATGCCGGTCCGCAATGCCACAAATACGTGGTGGTGATCCCTGACCCCAGCCAGGTGAGTGATTTCTATTTGGACCATTTCCAGCAACTGGGAGCGCAGGTGCGCGATCCCCAGGGATGGCAGCGGGATGGATATCCCTTGTTAATCCGGCTTCAGGAAGGGCTGGCGGCCGCGGGCGTCAAGGTCTTGAACCCCCTGCCCCTGTTCCAGGGACAGGAACGGCAAGGTCAAAGGTTGTATTACCAGAACGATTCCCACCTGAAACCGGTGGGGCAATCTTTGCTGGGCGAATTCATCCTGGGACAACTCCAAGCCGACGGTCTCGCCCCCTAACGGGTGATTGAAAATTATCTGCCTAGAGAAATTCAGGGCCTCAGAGAAAATAAAGGTATCTAAAGTCCCCCTTAGAAAAAGGGGGATTTAGTGGGGTTTCAGGCGCTTATAAAATCCCCCCCAACCCCCCTTTTTCAAAGGGGGGGATAAAACCTTCATCTAATCAGGCTCACCAGCTATTTTTCCACGGCCTGCCCAGGAGGGGGTGGTGGGTGAAGAAGAGGGGGGGGATGTAGGGCGGGCGTCCTCGCCCGCCTCGTTCGCCCGCACAGGCTGGAAAGCCTGTGCTACCGCTTTGAACTTTTCGGAGCAGAGTTCTCCGGGAACTATTTCTGTTGACATCTTTATTTTGCCCCGGTGATGATTAAACTCTAAATTAAAGATTAAAATGGGAAGGCCGTTTTATGCCTGTTGACCTGAACATCCTCATCGGCGGCGCCGCGGGCCAGGGGGTGCATTCCATCACCCTGCCCCTGGCCAAGGCCCTGATGCGTCAGGGGTGCTGGGTCCTGACGGTCCAGAGCTACGAATCCCGGATCCGGGGCGGCCACTTGTTCAACCAGGTGCGCCTGGCGGACCGGCGTCTCTCTTCCTCCCGGGAAGGGGTGGACCTCCTCATCGCCTTGAACCAGGAGACCGTTGACCTGCACACCCCGGAAATCCTCTCCCAGGGCCTCATCATCTACGATGCCTCGGAGGTGAAGGAAGTCCCCGGCGGTGTTCCTTCCCTGGCCCTGACCCCGGAGAATTTACTGCCCGGGGCCGCGGACAAAGCCGAAATCGCGCTGAACGCGGGGGCCTGCGGCGCGGTCCTGGGATTCCTCAAGGTGCCCCTGGCCCCTTTGCTGACCCTCTTGCAGGAGACCTTCGGGGACAAGGGGGGTGAGGTGGTGGAATGGAACGTCCAGGCCGCCACCCGGGGCTATGAGCTGGCCGCGGCCCAGGACTATGGATTCTCCCTGGCCGGAATCAAACCGCCCCCTGAGCCCCGGCTGTTGATCAGCGGCCATGAAGCCATGGCCCTGGGGGCCCTGGCCGGGGGGCTGCAGTTTATCAGCGGTTACCCCATGACTCCCTGGACCAGCTTGCTGAACGCCGTGGCCCAACGGGCCCCCCGCCATAACGTGGTGGTGGAGCAGGCCGAAGACGAGATCGCGGCCATCAATCTGGCCATCGGCGCCTCCTATGCCGGGGCCCGCTCCCTGACCGGCACCTCCGGCGGCGGTTTCTGCCTGATGACCGAAGGCCTGGGGCTGGCGTGCATGACCGAAACCCCCCTGGTGATCGTCATGTCCATGCGCCCCGGGCCCAGCACCGGCCTGCCCACCCGCACGGGACAAGGGGACCTGAGTTTTGTGCTCTTCGCCGGCCAGGGGGATGCCCCCCGGGCGGTCCTGGCCCCCGGCACCCCGGCCCAGGGTTTCGCACTCACCGCCAAGGCCCTTAATTGGGCCGACCGCTATCAATTACCGGTGATTATCCTCACTGACCAGTATTTCGGGGACACCCAATTTACCCACCTTCCCGGAGAATTTCCGGAGGTGCAGGTGGACCGGGCCCTGGCCACCGGTCCTGCCGCCGCGCCTTATGAGCGTTACGCCTATACCCCGGACGGCGTCTCACCCCGGCGCCTGCCGGGATTCGGCCCGGAGCTGGTGGTGGCGGATTCCGATGAACACACCCCGGATGGGCACCTCACCGAGGACCTGGCGGTCAGGGCGCGGATGCACCGCAAGCGCCTGCGCAAACTGCAGGGCCTGGTACAGGAAATGGGAGGCATTACTACCGCGGGGGACCCGGACGCGCCTCTGGCTCTCATCTGCTGGGGCTCCAGCTTGGGGCCGGTTAAGGAAGCGGTGGCGCTCCTCGGGGCCGGCGGGACCCCGGCCCGCCTGGTGCATCTCAGCGAACTTTGGCCCTTTCCCGTGGAGGCGGTGGCCGCGGCCCTGAAGGGGAGCAAAAAATTGGTGATGGCGGAGATGAACGCCACCGGCCAGCTTAACCGGCTGCTGCGCCAGGAGACCGGGATCAAGACGGATCATCTGGTGTTGAAAGATGACGGCGCGCCTTTTACCCCGGAATATATTCTCCGGGGTCTGGCTGCGGCGATATAAACCTTTTCTTAACAAAACAGATGTGCTAAATTATGAGGCCCTGGGGTATGGGTTTTTATACGAGGACGCCATGCTGCCGATAGAGTTATATGCGGGCATAAAGTCGGCCTGGTGCCCGGGGTGCGGGAATTTTGTCCTGCTCCAGGCCTTTAAACAGGCATTAAGGGAGTTGGACCTCCGGCCCCAGGATCTGGTGGTGGTGTCGGGGATCGGCCAGTCCAGCAAGTTCCCCCACTACCTGAGTTGTAACACCTTTAACGGCATCCACGGCCGCACCCTGCCGGTGGGCACCGGCGTCCGCCTGGCCAACCCGGACCTGAAAGTGGTCTGCGTGGCCGGGGATGGCGACTGTTACGGGGAAGGAGGCAACCACCTCCTGGCGGCTATGCGCCGCAACGTGGACCTGACCCTGGTGGTGCACAACAACCAGGTTTACGCCCTGACCAAGGGCCAGGCCTCCCCCACCACGGACCAAGGGCAGAAGACCACGCTCCAGCCCCAGGGGGTGCCTTACACCCCCCTGGCGGCCCTGGCCCTGGCCGTGAGCCAGGGGTGCTCCTGGGTGGGACGGGGCTCGGCCACGGACCCGGAGCACCTGAAAGGACTTTATCAGCAGGCTATCACCCACCGGGGCCTGGCGTTTTTGGAGGTGCTGCAGCCCTGTGTGACTTTTAACCGGGTAAATACCTATCAATGGTACCGGGAGCGGGTCTACCGGGTGGAAGAGACCCCGGGTTACGACCCGGAAAATGAACTATGGGCCTACCAGAAGGCCAAGGAATGGGGGGAACGCATCCCCATCGGGGTGATCTACCGCCACCTTAGGCCGCTGCTGGAAGAAGCCCATCCGGCCTTGCAGGCCGGCCCGCTGGTGCGGCAACAGCCGCAACGGGACTTGCCCCAGCTTCTGGCTGATTTCTTTTGAAGAGGAGAGAACTATGGCAGAACTTAGATCCTGGGATATCGTCCGGGAGCCCAACCGCATCCTGCTGGAGGAAGATTACGGCTCCCGCATGGAGCTGTTAATTTATGCCCTCACCTGGGGGGTGGAAATCGGTTTGTGCTTTGTCCTGGCCGTTACCTACCTGCGGGGCTAGGAAAGGACTGGGCAGAGAGGCTCCCCGGAGCCGTTGGTGACCAGAATCTTGGGTTTACTCCACCGCCAGGGAGAGAAAAACCTAAAAAGGAGGCTTAAAAACCGGAAAAAGTTTTAAGTCTTTCTTGAAAAAAAAATAGGCCTGGCGTAAAATTTAATAAAATTTTCACAAAACCTTAACACCGCTGTACACCGGCAAAAAGCCGGCCTCCAAAAAGAGTCGACGCGGGGCAGGAACCCACCATACCTGGGGGTTACCACAGGCACTGGCAGAGAGAAGTTGGCCGAGCCTAGAGGAACCTTTTTTGGCAGGCTCAGGGAGGTGTGGGAAACTTATGATTAACGAATTATTAGCCCCAGGCGGCAGCCTGGAAATGGTGCAGGCGGTTTGCAAAAACGGCGCTAATGCCGTCTATGTGGGAGCAAAAGGCTTTAGCCGCCGCAAATGCGCCTGGGAGTTGGAAGACAGCCAGATCGGCGAAGCCGTCCGCATTGCCGCCACCTACCAGAGTAAGGTGCGGGTGGCCCTGAATGCCGAAATCCCGCCGGAAAGACTGCCCCTAGTGCTGCAAAAAGTGGAGAAGTACGCCGGCTTTGGCATCGAAGGGGTGATAGTTAAAACCCCGGCGGTGATGCAGGAGGTCCACCGGCTCTTCCCGGAGTTGGTCATCCACGCCAGTGTGGGCTGCAACATCCAGACCCTGGAGGAGATGGCCCGGTACCAATCTTATGGCGCCACGCAACTGGTGGCCTCCACGGAAATCGATACCGTGGAGAAGCTGGCCCGGTTCAAGAGGGAGGCGGACTCCCTGGGATTGAAGACCGAGGTCCTGGTGCACGGGAACCGCTGTATCGGCGGCGTCGGCAACTGTCTGTTCCACGAACTCATCGCTGATTCTTACGTGCGCAAGGTCTATCAAGATGAGGACGGCAACGAGATCGTGGAATACGAAGGTTGGCCGGACCGCAGCGGTAGCTGCTTCCGCCTTTGCCTCCTGAGCGATGAGCAGCGCCGCCAGGTATTGCGCCAGCGGGGGCAACCCCAGCACCTCATCGACGCCATCAACGACCGGGTCCACAGCCATCCCAATGTGGCCTTCGCCATCCTGGGCGATGAATTGAAGGCTTACCTGGACCTGGGGCTGGCCACCATCAAGGTCCAGGGCCGGGAGTACGCGGTGTCCATGATTGCCAAGATGATCTGCTGCTACCGGCAGCTCATCGACGCCCACCAGCGGGGCGAGGACATCAACAGCTATTTCTATCTGCGCATCCAGGACCGCCTGGCCGCCCTGGTGCGGGAGCGGGACGAAGCCCGGATGGAAAAGACCAAGGAGTTGCACCGTCAGATTGTGGGCCTGTAAAAGTTAACTTTTTGGTAAAAATTCAAAAGTTCACTTTTTTTACTTTATTGTCTATAAAAGCCTGCCCTATAATAGGGCGGGCTTTATTTTTCGCCGCCTAGCCAATTGACCGGTTAGGGCGGCATTCATCTATCAGCTAAAGGCGCAAAGGCTTGTTCAAACTCAATAGTCCCCGGTGTTGGGCCGGGGCCTTGCTCGGGGCCCTGGTGCTGTGGGGAAGTTTTTATAACCTGGCTAATTTCCCCAGTATCTGGTGGGATGAGGCCATCTTTTCCGAAACCGCGGCCAACCTGGTGCAGCACGGGCGCTACGCCTTCACCGTGCAGAGTCCCAACCAGCTCTCCGATCTGGACTTCCGCATCAGCGTCGGCCCGGTGATTATCCTGCCGGTGGCCCTGGCCTACAAGGTACTGGGGGTGGGGGTGACCAGCGGCCGCCTGGTGGCCGGGGCTTATCTGGTCCTTCTCTTCCTGGCCCTCTATCTGGCGGCGCGCCGCCTCTGGAGGCCCGCGGCCGCTCTGGGAGCGGTGGCCCTGGCCTTGCTGGGCACCGATGTACTCTCCTGGGGACGTTCCGTCCTGGGGGACGTGCCGGCCCTGGGACTCTTTCTCCTGGGACTCTGGTTTCTGGTGCGAGGTCTGGATACCCCGGCCTACGGCGCGCTTTTTGCGGGGGGGATCTTTTTGGGACTGGCCTTTGACGCCAAGGAATTCTATGGCCTGGCCTTCCTGCCCCCGGTATTTCTCCTGATCCGGCAGTGGTGGCGGGACCATATCCGGCTCTTAAAATCACTGCTGGCCTTTGGCCTGGGCGTGTGCCTGCCTTTACTGGCCTATCTTCTCCTGAAATGGTTCATCCTGGGCAATCTGGAAGCCGCGGTCCTACATTTTCTGCAACAGAAGAAGCTTCTTTGCCACGAGTTCTTCACACCCCTGACCATCGGCCGGATTTATCCGGAAAGCCTGCTCACTCTCCTGCGCCACCCCCTTTTCTGGCTGGGAGCCCTGGGAGCATACGGGGTCTGGAGGAAGGGGGCCAACTGGGGCGAGAAGCTGTGGCTGATGAATTTCCTGCTTTGGAGCCTGGTTTATCTCACCGCGGTCTGGTGGCACCGTTTTGCCCTGCCGGCCTTATTTCTGGCCAGTCCCCTGGCGGCCCTATTTCTCGGAAGAACTACGGTGCGGTTGAGCGCCTGGCTGACCCGCCCCCCCCGGTGGCTGGCCCCGGGGTTGGTGGCCGCGGTTCTGATTATGTTCTACCCCTTCTCGGCTGTGGGTTATCTGAAAGAGATTTATACCCGCAGCGTTGACGCTCCTTACCTCCTGGTGAACTACCTCAAGACCCATGTGCCCCGCTCCTGCCTCATCGAAACCCCGGAATACGAGCTGGTCTTCCTCTCTGACGACCATCGCATCCATCTAATGCCCGCCTATTTTTTTAAGGAGTCCACCCCGGATCGCATAGTGCTCCTTAATCCCCGGGAAAAACCCTACGATTTCAACCGGGTGGGGGCGGATGTGCTGGTAGTGGGTGCGTTCGGCAAAAGCGTGTTCAGGCAGATCTACCCTCCGGACCGCATCTCCCGGGAGTGGCGCCGCCTGGCCCAGGTAGGGGACTATGACATTTACGTCTCCCGGCAGGGGCGGGCAAAATTGCGGAAAATGCGGGCTTCCCAAGTAGTCCCGGCGCGTCTTGACGTATCGAAGAAGCAGAATTATAGTGGCTTGCATGTCCCCCCGCCTGATAGTTCGTACTATCACTGACATTCGCCGCCATTACCGGCAACTGGGAGCCGGGGACGCCGTTCTCGGCCTCTTCCCCTGGAGGCCTGGGGAAGAAGCGAAGCTGCTGGACCTGGTGAACCGGGGAGTGGTTTTTTTCCCCTCCGCCCTGGCCCAGATGCTCGTCCGCTCCAAAGCAGCCCAGGCAGAAGTCCTGGGGGAATTTATGGTCCCCGGCACCTTTGTGGCCTACAGCCTGTCGGACCTGGCCCGGCGCCTGGGTAAACTCCAGCCCCTGGGCGGCGGCCAGGTGGTCACCAAGAGGGACCAGGCCCACCTGGGGCTGGGGGTGAGTCTCTGGCCTTCCCTGGAGGCCCTTTACAGCCTGGGGGGGCTCCAGGGTCTGCCCTTCCCCCTGGTGGTGCAGCCCTTTCTGGCCGGGGGCCGGGACCTGCGGGCCGTGGTGCTGGGGGATTATGCCGAAGCCTATGAGCGCCTCAACCCCGGGAGCTTCCGCAAGAATCTCTTTCAGGGGGGCTCCTCCCGCGCCTTGGAAGTCACGCCGGAAATCCTCGCTTTTTGCCGACAGGTCATGACCCGGGGCCAATTCCCTTACGCCATTCTGGACCTGCTGGTCTCTGCCGCCGGGGAGCTTTATCTTTCGGAAATCAGTCTGAAGGGGGGCCTTACCGGCGCCCGCCTGGGCCAGGGGGAGTTCCGGGAACGGGTTAAGGGCCTGGAGGAGGCTTTTGTCCAGCAATGGGAAAACTCATAGAAGACCCCGCGTTGCGGGACCGGGTCCACGTCTTTAAGGACCGGGCAGAAGCCGGACGCTTATTGGCGGTCAGACTCCTGGGCTATCAGGGCCAAGCGGTGCGCGTCTTCGCCATTCCCGCGGGAGGCGTGCCGGTGGCCGCGGAGATCGCCCGGGCCTTAGAAGTGCCCTTGGACCTGGTCATTGTCCGCAAGATCCAACTCCCCTGGACCACGGAGGCGGGTTTCGGAGCCATTAACCCGGCGGGGGAGGCCATCTTCCATCAAGAATTTATCCAGCGCCTGCAAATGACCCCGGCCGAGATCGACACCCAGGTGCAAAAGACCCTGGCCACCCTGAGGCAAAGGGAAAAGCGGCTCCGCCAGGACCGCCCCTATCCGGATCTGGCCGGAGCCGCCACCATCATTGTGGACGATGGCCTGGCCTCGGGTTACACCATGCGGGCGGCCATCCATTTTCTCCAAGGCAAAGGCGCGGGGGCGATCATCGTGGCCGTGCCCACCGGCGCGGCCCACACGGTGGAGAGCCTCCTCCCCCTGGTGGACGAGCTGTTCTGCCTCAACGTCCGGGGCGGCTGGTCTTTCGCGGTGGCCGAAGCCTATGAGGAATGGTATGATTTAGAGGAAGAGGAAGTGCTGGGGATCATCCGGCAACTTTGAGCCAATCGCCAAGAGAAGGGTAATTGGCAAGACTTCCCGACTTGGCGCGGCTGCGATATGGCTGCATTGCCTCCACTCGCCCGTCCCTTTTTAAGTGGCCTGTAACACCTCGAGGATTCTTACT
This sequence comes from Thermodesulfobacteriota bacterium, assembly GCA_040757175.1. GTDB lineage: Bacteria > Desulfobacterota > Desulfobaccia > Desulfobaccales > 0-14-0-80-60-11 > SURF-52. The sequence continues at coordinate 42,092 of JBFLXM010000057.1, read as the reverse complement.
ATGGCCGGTAACTGGTTTGAAAAACATCCCAAGAAGACCCTAGGGCTGATGGTTATCGTCGTCCTTATGGGCATAATCTGGGGAACAGAAAAAATATTGCAGTACAAAAATCAGGGGTTCGGATTTAATTACAACCTTCCCAACCGGGCCATTATGTTGCGGGAATATCGCCCTAATATGCGTCTGCACTGGCAGGCGGGAGATAGCGAGACGAATTACGATACCCTCCAACGCAAAGAATATCTATTAAGAATTGATAATGATGGCTTTATTATGCCCTCCAAGAAATATGAACATCCGGACATCACCTTGCTGTTTTTAGGCGCGTCCACCACCGAATGCCGTTTTGTTGAGGAGGAGAATAGATTTCCTTATTTAACAGGGGTTTTGCTGGAGAAAGCATTCAATATCAAAGTAAATTCTTATAATGCAGCCAGGTCAGGAAACCATTCACTTCATTCCTTGAATATTTTGCTAAATAAGGGATTGCCATTAAAACCAAATATTGCCATTATGATGCATAATATAAATGATTTGACGATCTTGTTGTATGAAAAATCTTACTGGAATCGTAATTTATCACGATCGGTCATTTTCGATATCAATCAGGAGATAGTAGCGAATTTTTTCAAGATTATCCGGGACCGGTGGATTCCTAATCTTTCCATGGCCCTGCATAATTTTGATAAGTGGCAGAGATCATTAAGAATGGGAAGGGAGGCCGCGGATAACCAGGATGAATTTGCCCAGGTGAGAGGCCAGACCCCGGAAATAGATCAGGAGGCTTTAAATAAAGAATTTGCCATGAATTTGCAAGCGTTTATCGATCTTTGCCAAGCCAGGCGCGTCACCCCGGTGCTGATGACCATGGCCAGCCGTTTAAAGGATAAACCTGACGAGATTATCGAAGGCACTGTTAGGAAAACCTCCCTGGACTATGCCAGGTATAAAGCGCTCTTTGACTCCTTTAACGAGACCATCCGCCGGAAGGCCCAGGAAAATCGGGTGCTGCTAATTGATTTGGCTAAAGAGACTCCCCCGGAGAAAGAATACTTATACGATCTGGTGCATCATAATGACCGGGGCTCCATCATGACCGCGGAGATCATCAAGGAGCAGTTGGCGCCTTTGGTAAGACGGATGATAACCAAGAATTAGCTTCTTGTAGTTGCCTGGGGGCAAAGAAGTGGTTTTACCGCGATGAAAGCAACGTGGCCGGATCCGCCCAGGGGTCCCATTCCCAAGGACCGCCTGGCCTTTGACATCGACGGGGTGGTGGCGGACATCATGACCACCTTCCTGGAGATGGCCCGGGACCGCTACGGCCGGGGGCATCTGCGCTATGAGCACATCACCACCTTCTTCCTGGAAGATTGCCTGGACCTGGAGCCCTGGATCATCGACGCCCTGATCCGGGAACTCATCGACCGGCCCCATGAACTGCCGGTGGCGCCCTTCCCCCACGCGGTGCCGGTCTTAACCCGCCTGGCCCAGGAGACCCCTCTGCTGTTCATCACCGCCCGGGACCGGGCCCGGCCCATCCGCACCTGGCTGCACCGGACCCTGGACCAGGTGGACCCGGAGGCCATCCGGGTTTTCGCCACCGGCGACCCGGACAGCAAAATCCACTACCTCCAGGACCACGGCATCCACTACTTCGTGGAAGACCGCCTGGAAACCTGCCACCATCTGGCCGCCCACGGCATCACCCCCATCCTCTTCGCCCAACCCTGGAACCGCCAGGAGCATCCGTTTTGGGAAGTGAAGGATTGGCCAGAGCTCGAGAGCCTGTTGTTTGAATAAACTATCAATTAATTCTAAGATTTTGAGAGCCGTGGATAACTAGCAGTTATACATGAACTCAAGGTGTTGCAAGATCAATCTTTAAAACATCGACTTCATGACTTGCTTGATATTGGCCGTTGAGCTGAACTTCAAACCTTAAAGTCCCAGGCTCATTTATTGGAATTCCCTCGAGTCTGTGAATCACACGATGTCTGCGAGAGCGGAATCTGAAGTTACTTGGAAAGTCACGATGGCTACCGTCCGGGAAAACGACGCGAAGAGTACATTGAAAGTCAAGTTCGTCATCTCCGGGTTCTGATACCCAAAGGCTAATAGCTGAGCCAGAATAAATCAAAGGAAAATTAGGAGCCATCATTTGTTCAATGACATTGAACAGGCTCATTCTATTGGTTTGCTGATCAATACTCAGATCCTCGCAAACGATAAAAAATTCCATGCGTGCCATAATTAAGCTGCGTCCCTATTATAGGTTGAGTGTGCTTGAATCCTCGGACGCGTATTAAGGTCAGTTGATCCTGTGTGAATAACGGAAAGTCGCCTAGGTGAAGAGGTATAATCCATTGTCATTAGCCTACTCTTGAATTGTTTTATCGTATATGAAATTAGGAGGCTCTTACGCCGATCCAAACATATTGCAGCCACGCGAGGACTTATAGGCATCTCGGCAATCTTAAGTGCTGCAAGCTGAGAAAGAAAATCCTCGGCTACGGGCATGGGCAGGGTTTCGAGAGCCACCGCCAAAGCGCAGAATGCCGGTTCATGTGGGAAATAAACCTGTGGCTTTAGATCGATTAGTCGCTCTCGTACGTACTCCTCAATGGCTTGCTGCGCGTCGGATGCATTATCCTGAAGATATTGACGAACATTTTCAACGTTTCTGTGGGTCCGTAGGATGTTGCAAAGTGCATTTGGAGTAGCAATTGTTAAGACGACATGGGCGATGTCATCTGAGTCAAGCAAAATCATAGACATGGTTTCATCCTTTTAGGGTCTGTAGAACTCGGTCAGGTAGTCCCCAAAATACTCTGGAACATCATTAACGTGGTGGATATCCTCGCCATATTGGTCATGCCATTTGCTGAGCACCCAACTTACTATGGTTGCCCCTACTCTGTCCAAACATAGGACTATTCCCACATGCAAGGTATCACGGGAGTTATCAGAAGTCCGGCGAAGGTAAATGACGATATCGCTGGGCTGTAGCTCCTTTTCAGTAGATATGAAGCGATAGCCGTCATCATGTAGAATCTTGGTATATTCCTTCTCGTCATAGATCGATGTGCGGCGATTCGCCCACACCAATCCGGCACAATTGTAAACCCCACAAGCATCCTTTCTATTCTTCCAAAGAGGGTGCGGTCTCCGGAACGCCTGATAAAGGTTCCGGGTCCTCTCATCGGGCTCGCATGATTGACTGTTTGCCACATAGTTGCGTTCACGAGTTTGAAGGATAAATCTACTAGGGCGAGTTCCGATTAACCGCGCTATTTCGAGCATTTGAAAATCCTATAGGGACCTGAAAGTCTTCAAAGGGACTTCTTTTTAATATTAGTGCATGAAGTTGGAAAAATCCAGATCAAAAGGCTATTTATGTGGACTTCCGGTTCTCGATTCGTTAACCACTGAAATCAGGTAACTTTATCTAGCCAGGATCAGCAATTATCCATGGCCCAGAAAAAATTACAGATATAATCTTGCCATCATTCCCAGGGCCAGATTCTGGCCAGGTATTCCAGGGAAGGCCAGAGGCTGCCTTCCTGGTGGGGTTCCAGGGTGACCAGGGGTTGGCGGTCCCGGGAGGCCAGGAATTGGAGGACGGTCTCCAGGGGCACGGTGCCCTGGCCCAGGGCCAGGTGGGTGTCGTGGTCGCCCCGGTTGTCGTGGAGGTGGAGTTGGCCGATGTGAGGCCAGAGGGTGTGGAGCCAGCGGTCGTAGTCGCCGCCGCCGAAGGCCTGGAGGTGGCCCACGTCCAGGCAGACCTGGAGGTTGGGGGCGTTCACCAGGGCCAGGAGATCCAGGAAGAGATCCGGGTCCGTCTCATAGACGTTTTCCAGCATCACCGCCACCCCCTGGGCTGCGGCCAGGGCCGCGAACTCCTTCCAGGTGGCCGCGCTCCTGGCCAGCCAATCCTGGCGTTCCCAGTGATAAAACTTGGCATCGTAGCCCAGATGGCAGACGATGGTCACCGGCTTGAAGACCGGCAGCAGGCCAAAAGCCTGGCGCAGGCGGCGGCGGCTGGCGGACAAAATAATTTCGTCCAGGGCCCCGGGGAGCAAGTCTTGGAAAGGGGCATGGAGGGTGAGGCGGCGCCGGGCTTGGTGAAAGGCCCGGGCCATGCGGGTGAAATCCCGGCGGGGGTAATGACCCAGGCTGCGGCAGTCCAGGCCGATTTCCGGGTTCAGGCCCCGGTCCAGAAAAAGGTCCAGGTATCCTTCCCCCAGAAAAGGAAAGGGAATGTTGACCTGGACCCGGGAAATCAGGGCCTCAGCCGTTAAGGCCATGGGCGGGGAATCTCAATGGGGGTATTGGCACAGTTCCAACAGCAGACCGTAGGTGGCCTTGGGGTGGATAAAGGCCACCAGCGCGCCGTGGGCCCCTTCCCGGGGTTTCTCATCGATGAGGCGCACGCCCGCGGCCTTGAGCTCCTCCAGGGCCCCGGCCAGGTCCTCCACTTCCAGGGCCAGGTGATGAAAGCCTTCGCCCTTGGTCTCCAGGAACTTGGCCACCGGGCTGTCGTCCGCGGTGGGGATGAGCAGCTCCAGATTGGATTCCCCCACGCCGATAAAGCTCACTTTCACTTTTTGGGATTCCACTACTTCGTCGCCTTTGAGGGCCAGGCCGAGATTGCTCCCATAGAGTTTTTTACCCGCGTCCAGGTCTTTGACCGCAATGCCCAGATGGGCGATCCGTTTAATCTTCATGGATACTCCTCCTCAAGGGATATTATCGATTTTTGGCTTTTGCCGGGCTAATCACCCATGGCCGATTTTAATCACCCTCGAAAATGAAACCTTCGTGTAGGGGCGGGTTTTAAACCCGCCCCTACGGGGAATTTCACGGCAAATAAAAAGGGGGAGGCAGGGTACCTGCGCCTTATCTGCTTGCCCTTACCCTCCGGCATTATATATGATGGGCGGAAGCAGGAAAAGCCCGGGATGTATTTTCCTGTTACGAAAAGCTCAAGGTTCAAGGTTCAAAGTTCAAAGTCGGGACAGAGCGCCCTCGAATTTTTCCAAATTTGTGGGTGCCCCGAAACCCAGGAAGGACTGCTTCGAAAAGTTTTTCTTGGTGGCGCAGGCGTCTCGCCTGCGCCTACACAGGCGGGCGAGACGCCCGCCCTACTGATTTTTCATAATTTATGGGTGAGCCAGTGGCTCATGAACAAATGCCTTGAAAAGTGAGCAAAGTTAACTGGTCACAGGACACACCCGCCAATAACCAATAGCCTTGAACCTTGAACCTTGAACTTTGAACCTTGAACTTTTACAGACAAAGGTTGGCAGATGACAGCAAAAGATATGTATCAGAGGGTGGCGGCGCGCCTCGGCGGCTATCAGCAGCAGGTGATCGATTTGCAGCGGGAACTGGTCTCCAGGAACGCGGTGGGGCCGGACCACGGCGGCCCCGGGGAAGGGGAGAAGGCGGCTTTTCTGGCGGACCTGCTCCAGGGCTGGGGCTTGCGGGTGGAGAACTATCCCGCGCCGGATGACCGGGTGGAGGGCGGCCAGCGTCCCAACCTGGTGGCGTATGTCCCGGGCCGGCGGCCCGAAAAGGTCTGGGTCCTCAGCCACCTGGACGTGGTGCCCCCCGGGGACGAGACCCTGTGGGATGCGGACCCTTTCACCCTGCGGGTGGAGGGGGACCGCCTCTACGGCCGGGGCACGGAAGACGACCACCACGGCATCGTCACCTCCCTGATGGCGGTCAAGGCCATCCTGGACCTGGGCCTCACGCCCCCCCGCACCCTGGCCCTGGCCCTGGTCTCCGACGAGGAGACCGGCAACGAAAAAGGGCTGGTTCATCTGCTGCGGGAAAAGCCGCAGCTCTTCGGGCCCGCAGACCTGATTATTGTGCCGGATGCCGGCAGCCTGGACGGCACCCTCATTGAGGTGGCGGAAAAGAGCATCCTCTGGCTGCGGCTGACCCTGGAGGGGAAGCAATGCCATGCCAGCCGCCCGGACCTGGGGCGGAACACCTTGCGGGCCAGCGCCCATGTGATCCTGGCTTTGGAAGAGCTGGCCCGGGAATTTTCCCTGGAAGATCCCCTGTTCCGGCCCCCGGTAAGCACCTTCGAGCCCACCAAAAAGGAGGCCAATGTCCCCAACATCAACACCATTCCCGGCCGGGATGTCTTTTATCTTGATTGCCGGGTGCTGCCGGAATATGACCTGGACCGGGTAAAACAAAAAGTCCTGGCCTTGGGGAAGGACGCGGCCCGGCGCTTCGGAGTGACCCTGACGGTGGAGCCGGTGCAGGAGTTGCCCAGCGCCCCGGCCACCCCCCTGGATGCGCCGGTGGTCAAGGCCCTGGAGCGGGCCATCCGGGAGGTTTACGACCGGGAGGCGCAGCCCCGGGGGATCGGCGGCGGCACGGTGGCGGCCTTTCTCCGGCAGCAGGGCCTGCATGCGGCCGTGTGGATGACGGTGAGCCAGACCGCGCACCAACCCAACGAATTCTCCTTGCTGAGCAATCTCCTGGGTGACGCCCGGGTCCTGGCCCACGTTTTTTTGGAGGAAGAGTAGCAGGGTGTGGGAGGCGAGCAGGGACCTGAGGACAGGCGGGAGCGCCCGTCCTCCAGTCCCCCCTATTCATTTAATTTCGTCCCAACTGGAGCGGTCCAGGCAATATTCCCGGTTTTCTTCATCGGCAATGCTATAGTTATCCAGGTCTTCCGCCAGCATTTCGCACCATTCCTCCTTGGCGTCCACCGGGTCCAGGGACCCTAACCAGGGGCGGGCGGAAAACTCCTGCGGGAACCCCCAGTGGCGCAGGAGTTCCCGGGGATTGCCGGGATCCAGCACCAGATATGATTGAAAACCATCATGCTGGCGGATAATAATGGGACAAGCCATAACGCATCTCCTTGACGGCAGTCTTTTTTCTTTTTAAGGTAAATAGCACGAGATGACAACCATGAAAATTGGGGCTGGGAACAAACCCACGGGAAATCAGACTGGAGGCAGCCGGATCAGGGCGGGGGGTGGCCTAATGGCGCTGCTTGCGGGCCTCCTGTGGTTGCTGGCCGCCTGCGGCCAGCTCCCGCCCTTGCCGGCGCAGGTCGAAATGGAGACCTATGCCCCCATCAGTTATGAGGAGCTGCTGGCCCCGGGGAGCGGCAAGCTGCAGGCCGGCCAGAAGATCAAGGTGTCCGCTTATTATTGGCAATTTCTCACTTATGACCCGGCTATGGTGCGCAATTACCTGGATATGATCAGGTATCCCTTTGGCTGGTATAAGCTGCAATGGTTCGCCATTTACGGCACCCCGGACCTGCGGGGTTACTTTGATCTGGCGGCCTTGGATCCTTCTCAGAAAACTTATGAGTTGCATCGCTTGGATCACATTATGATTTACGGAGAGTTGGCCTTCCTGGGGCCCGGCCTCTATCTCCGGGTGCACCATATCGTCAAAATCGAAGAGGATTAACAAGAACGTCCCCCTGAAGGAGGTGAACGACCCCGGGGTGAGTAATCGTCTGTTCTTTGTGCCTCCCGGTAGGTTGACGGGGGATATTTTTTTGCTAGGGCTGAGCCGGATGAGGCGACTATGGGCTTGAATTTGTTAGACCTGGGGATTCTGGTTCTCCTTATTCTCATCTCTCTGCGGGGTTACTACCGGGGGTTGTTTCAAGAATTGGCGGTACTGGCCGGGGTAGTGGGGGGGGTGCTGGCTGCGGCCCATATCCACCTGGCGCTGGCCGCCAAACTCAGCCCTTGGATCACCAACCCCGATTATGCCCGCTGGGCGGCCTTCGCCTTGGTGCTGGTGGCGGTCTATTGGAGCGTCCGTCTGGTGGCTCACTTTCTGCAGCGCCTCCTCTATCATCTATATCTGGACGTTTTTGACCGTCTCTTGGGAGGTTTTTTTGCCCTGATAAAAGGAGCGCTGCTCCTGGGATTTTCTCTGATGCTCATTGGGGTGGTCATGCCCCGGGACTCCCACCTCTTGAAAGAATCCCGCACTGCCCCTTACCTGATCCATTTCTCCCGGCAGGCCCTGGGACTGCTCCCCCCGGATTTCAAAAAGCGTTTGAACGATTATCTGCAGCAACTACAGAAACCGAAGAAAAAACAAATAGCTGCCTAGTCTTAGGCGGAGAAGATCCCCCTCTTGCCTTCCAGGATGACTTTTCAGCAGCGCCGCTCCGGTTGACCAAGAAACCGGGTTTTAAATACGCCTGTTGGGAGTTGGGCATATTATGAACAAGAAGAAACGGCATCCGGGCGCGGCAGTGGCCGAATTTGTGGCCATTGTCCGACGCCTGCGGGGCCCCGGGGGGTGCCCCTGGGACGCCCGCCAGACCCCGGAAACCCTGAAGACTTATGTGCTGGAAGAAGCCTACGAATTGGTGGAAGCCTTGGAAAGCAGGGACCCGGAGAAGATTAAGGAAGAATTAGGGGATCTCCTGTTACACCTGGTGTTCATCAGCGACCTGTACCAGGAGCAAGGCGAGTTTTCCTTTGACGAAGTGGCCGCAGGGATCACCGCCAAGATGATCCACCGCCATCCCCATGTCTTTGCGGGGGAGGAAGCCAAGACCAGGGAAGATTTGCGCCGCATCTGGGAGCGGGCCAAGGCCCAGGAGGGCAAGGGCAAGAACCAGGCCGCTTTGGACCAGGTCTCCCCGGCCCTGCCGGCCCTGGTTCAGGCCCAGCGTCTGGGGGAGGCGGCCGCCCGCCTGGGGTTCGACTGGCCCTCGGTGCAGGGGGCCCTGGACAAGGTGGAGGAGGAATGGCAGGAATTTCGCCGGGCCCTGGCCGCGCCGCCCGTTGAGGCCCGGGAGGAGGAATTGGGTGATCTTTTATTCGCCTTGGTCAACGTGGCCCGCTTCCTGAACATCGATTCCGAGGGGGCCCTGCGGCGCACCATCTACAAGTTCATCAAGCGCTTCCATGTGGTGGAGCGGACCCTGGTCAAGCAAGGCAAGACTCCGGAGACCGCCACCCTGGAGGAAATGGAGGAGATTTGGCAGGCCGCGAAGAAAAAAGAATAAGCCCCGGACAGAACCGGAGACCTCGGGTTTTCCCTTTTAGGATCCAGGGACCAGGGGTCGGGGGTCAGTTAACAAAGGATTCAAATCAACTAGTCCCTGGCCCCTGAACCCTAAACTTGTCACCTGGACCCGTGGATGATAATATCTAGGATGCTTAAGGGGGCAAAATAGGTATGGAATCGGACCGGGTCCGCAAATTCTTCTCCCCTACTCCAGTCATTCTCGCCATCCTGGCCGGCGCGATTCTTCTTTCCGGGACCTTTTTCTTCTTCTGGCAAAAGTTGAATCACAAAGTAGAACTCATCATGCGGGAGCAGTTTAACCAACAGCAATTGATGCTGGCCCGGAAGATCGCCGACAACGTGGAGTCCTACTTCGACTTCCTGGAAAATATTCTTTTGGGATATGCAGGTTTATATCAGACTACCCCTCCCCAGCAGCACGTGATAGAGGCCTCCCTGACGGAGCGCTTCGCCCGCCACCAAGCCTTCGGTATCTTGGAGGTTCGCCACTATAACGCTCAGGGAGTGGCGGTCCAGATCTTCAGCGTCTCACCCCAGCCGGTGCCCCCCAGCAACGTCGGCCTGCCCGCCTCTTACCTGGAATGGGCCCGGGACCCGGCCCACCGGAACAAGCTATTTTTAAGCAAGACTTTCGTCTATGGGGAGCCCCCTTGGAAAGGCCGCAGGGTCATACGGTTCCTGGCCCCGCTATACTGGGCGGACGCTAAAGGCCGTTTCTCCGGGGTGCTGGAACTGATCATTGACCCCTTCTTTATTTGTGAAAAAGTTGTGGCCGACGTTCGCTCCGGCCGGTCGGGCTACGCCTGGATTATTGACCAGGAGGAAATCTTTCTGGCGCATTATGAGAAGGATTTTGTGGGTTATAATGCCATCCAAATCCGGGTTGCCCGCGATCCTCAAATCGTCTTCCGGGGGCTCAAGGAGTTGAACGCCGCCCTCCTGGCAGGCAAGGAAGGGGTTACGGAATACGACTCCGGCTGGCACCGTAAGAGATTGGGGCAAATGCCGAAGCTGGCGGCTTATGTCCCCATCAGGTTCGATAAAGGATTGATCAGGGGCGTAACCCAAATAGAAACCTCGGACCACAATCTCTGGGGAGTCTGTGTGGCGGCTCCGCTGGAGGAAGTGTCCGGCCCGGTCTCGGAAGTGATGCACCAGGAATTGTTCCTGGTGGGGACCTTTTTTATCCTGGTCCTCTTGGCCTCCGCGACGATGATCGGGGCCGCGCTCACCTGGAATAAAACCCTGACCCGGGAAATAGACCTGAAAACCCGGGAGTTGGTGGAATCCCAGGAACGCCTGATGCATTCCGAGAGGTTTGCGGCGGTGGGAGAGGCTGCGGCTTACGTCAGTCATGAAATCAAGAATCCCCTGATGGTCATCGGCGGACTGGCCCGCCAGGTGGAGCGCCGCCTGGAAGGAGACCGGGAGACCCAGGAAAAACTGCAAGTCATTCAAAAGGAAGTCAAACGCCTGGAGACTTTTTTGGGGGACCTGCGGGATTTCACCCGGCCCGCGCTGCCGCTAAAACAAAAGATCGACTTGAACCAGGTGGTCCGGGAAGTAGAGGCGCTGATGCTGGAGGCGGCCAGGGAAAAGGGGGTTAGCCTGGGAGAAAAGCTTGACCCCGTGCCGTTCCTGGAGGCCGACCCCAACCAGCTCAAGCAGGTGCTGGTTAACCTGATCAAGAATGCCATGGAGGCTACGGAAGTAAATGGCCAGATTTTCCTTTCCACCGGCTTTCAGGATGGGCAGGCCTGGTTTGCAGTGCGGGACACCGGCAAGGGCATGCCGCCGGAGGTCTTGGAAAATATCTTCCACCCCTTCTTCACCACCAAAGACAAGGGCACCGGCCTGGGGCTGGCGGTGATCCATAAGATCATCACCGACCACCGGGGCAGCATCCAGGTGGACAGCGCTCCCGACCATGGCACCACCTTTTTGATAAGATTGCCTTTGGGTTAGTCCATGGAACCCTCCCTCTCACCGGAAGCCCTTGCCTCTCAGAAGCGCCGCCGGGAAAGAATTCTCATGGTCCTCATCCTGGTCCTGGTGGTGGCCATCACTGCCCTGGAGGTGTTCCTGGTGCGCCAGGGGGGGCAGCCGGTCAGCGGCAGTCTTTTGGCCTTCAGCCTCCTCAACCTCAACACCTTTTTGCTGCTGCTTTTCACTTTCCTCATCTTCCGCCAGATCTCCAAGCTCTTCCTGGAGAGGCGCCGCAAGGTCTTCGGCTCCCGGCTGCGCACCCGCCTGGTCCTCACCTTTGTCACCCTCACCCTGCTGCCCACCCTCTTTCTCTTTTTCATGTCCTGGCAGCTCATCTCCAGGCAGATGGACCGTTCCTGGGACCGGCAGGTGGAGGAGTCCCTGGACAAGGCCATCGACTTGACCCGCATCTTCTCCCTGGACCTGGAAGACAATCTCCGGGCTTACGGCCGCTTTTTCAGCCAGGAGTTGCAGGAACAAGACAGGTGGGGCCCCAAGGACCGGGATTTTCTCCAATCCTTCGCGGACCGGAGCCGGTCGGCTTATCATCTCAGTGGCCTGGAGGTATTGAATATCCATGGGAAGCGGCTGGCTGCCAGTTACGACCCCCAGGTGGGCCGGTTGCCGGGGCTGCCGGCCACGAAATCCGGGGCGGCGGCCGCGCCGGAGGATGCGGTCATCCGGCAGAAAGTCGGCGCGGATGAGCTGTTGAATCTGCAGGTGCCGGTGGTCGACGCCGGGGGTAACCTCAAGGGCTACCTCCTGCTGCGCAAGCGCATCCCCAAGACCCACTTGCTGCGCGTCGCCGAGGCGACCCGCAGCCTGAAGGAATTGCGGCAGCGCCAGCTCCAACTCAGCCCGGTCAAGGTGACTCATTACCTAACCTTGCTGGTCATCACCCTGGTGGCCATGCTGGCCGCCATCTGGCTGGGGTTCTACATGGCCCGGGAGATCACCACCCCCATCCGCCAACTGGCCGAAGGGGCCATTAAGGTGGCGGGGGGCGATTACGATATCCACATCGACCAGGAAGGCCGGGATGAAATCGGCTTCCTGGTGCAGTCTTTCAATAAGATGACCCAGGACCTGCAGCAGAGCCGGGCGCAACTGGCCACGGCCTACCGGCAGTTGAGCGAGTCCGTTGACCTCATCTCCACCCAGAAGCGGGACATGGAGATCCTGTTGAAGAACGTGGCCGCGGGGGTGATCAGCATCGACGCCGGGGGCCGCCTTACCACCATCAACGATTCCGCGGCCCAGATGCTCAACTGGCGGCGGGAAGAGGTGTTGGGGCAGGATTGCCGGGACCTGCTCCCCCCGGGGGAGTATCACCGGCTGGCCGAGGTCATTGCCGCGGCCCGGCGCTCTCCCCGGGGCACGGTGGAGAAGCCCCTGCACGTGGCGCTGCCCGATCAGACCCTGTATCTTCTGCTCAAGCCCACGGTGCTCCAGGATGAGGCCGGCCGGGACCTGGGGGTGGTGATCGTCTTCGAGGACCTGACCGAACTGGAACGGGCCCAGCGCCTGGCGGCCTGGCGGGAGGTGGCCCGGTCCATCGCCCACGAAGTGAAAAATCCCCTGACCCCCATCAAACTGGCGGCGCAACGGCTGCGGCGCCGCTATTTGGGGCGGTTCGAGGGGGATAGCCAGGTTTTCGATGAATGCACCCAGGTCATCATCAGCCAGGTGGATGAACTGAAGAACCTGGTCAACGAATTCTCCCGGTTCGCCCGGCTGCCGCAGCTCACCCTGGCCCCCCAGGATTTGAACGCCTTGATCCGGGAGACCCTGCTTCTCTACCGGGAGGTGCAGCCCCGCATCACCCTGGAGTTTCAGGCCGATCCGGACCTGCCGCCCCTGCTCCTGGACCGGGAGCAGATGAAGCGGGTGCTCCTCAACCTCATGGACAATGCCCTGGCCGCCATCCCGGGCAGCGGCAAGATCACCATCTCTTTGCACAGCGACGCGGACCGGGACCTGGTGGAGCTGACCGTGGCCGATTCCGGCGCCGGTATCCCGGACCGGGACAAGGTGCGGATCTTCGAGCCTTACTTCTCCACCAAGAGGGGGGGGACCGGCTTGGGTCTGGCCATTGTCAATTCCATCATCGCCGATCACCACGGCGAGATCCGGGTGGAAAACAACGTGCCCCAGGGCACCAGAATCATCATCGCCATGCCGATGCACAGGGGAGAATATGCCGGCCACTCTGTTAGTGGTGGATGACGAGCCCCAAATCCTCCAGGCGGTTGCCGGAATCCTCCAGGATGAAGGGTTCGAGGTGCTCACCGCGCCTGACGGGGAGACTGCCTTAAAAACCGTGGCCGAGGGGAACCCGGACCTGGTCCTCCTGGATATCGCCCTCCCAGGTAAAGACGGCCTGGAGATTCTCCAGGAGTTAAAGGTGCGCCATCCCCTCCTGCCGGTGGTGATGATCTCCGCCTACGGCTCGGTGGAGAACGCGGTTAAGGCCACCCGCCTGGGGGCATACGACTTCATCGAAAAGCCCCCTAACGCCGACAATATTCTCCTCACCGTGCGCAACGCCCTGGAAATGGCCCGGCTGGCCGAGGAGAACCGGCGGCTCCGGCAGCAGGCCGCGCCGGTGCGGGAGATTGTGGGCGCGAGCGAAGCCGTGCGGCGCCTCCGGGAACAACTAAGGATAGTGGCCCCCACCAACGCTTCGGTGTTGATCACCGGGGAAAACGGCACCGGCAAGGAGTTGGTGGCCCGGGCGCTGCACGCCTTCAGCCTCCGGGCCCATAAGCCTTTCGTGGAGGTGAACTGCGCCGCCATCCCCGAGGATTTGATCGAAAGCGAGCTCTTCGGCCACGAAAAAGGGGCCTTCACCGGGGCCACCAGCCGCCGCCAGGGCAAGTTCGACCAGGCCCACGAAGGCACCCTGTTCCTGGATGAAATCGGGGACATGAGCCTGAAGACCCAGGCCAAGATTCTCCGCATCCTGGAAGAACAGCGGTTTGAGCGGGTGGGAGGCAGCCGTCCCCTGCAGGTGGACGTGCGGGTGGTGGCCGCCACCAACAAGAACCTGGCCGAGGAGATCCAGCGGGGGACCTTCCGGGAAGACCTGTACCACCGCATCAACGTCATTCCCCTGCACGTCTCCCCCTTAAGGGAACGGCGGGAGGACATTCCCCTGCTGGCCAAACATTTTCTCCAGGAACTGGCCCGGGAGAACGAAACCCCGGCCAAGACCCTGACCCCCCGGGCCTTGGAGGCCCTCACCAATCTCCCCTGGCCCGGGAACGTCCGGGAACTGAAAAACTTCATCTGGCGCCTGGCCATTCTCACCCCGGGCCCCCAGATCGATCTGGCGGACCTGCAACTCTCCCACGAGCCGGCGACCCCTTCCGGGGACCTGGACCGCCTCCTGCAACTGCCCGACTTCCGGGAGGCCCGGGCCCGGTTCGAAAAAGCCTACCTGCGCCGCCAACTGGAGGAATGCCGGGGCAGCGTCAGCCTGCTGGCGGAGAAGATCGGCCTGGAACGCTCCCACCTTTACCGGAAAATCAAGGCCTGCGGCCTGGAGCCGGGGAAGGAAGAAAGTTAGAATTACTGAATAGAAGCTTGGAGGGAGCAGGAAATGTGGAACAGCCGCCCTCGGCTGTTCTCAAGCAGGCGAGGGCGCCTGCTCCACACCACTAGCATCCTTACGCCAACCCATTGCTGCTGGGGAGCCCTCATGAGCCCTGATTTTTCCGAAGAAGAAATCCTCCGCTATTCCCGCAACCTCATGCTCCCGGAGGTGGGCTTAGACGGCCAGGCGCGTTGGCGCGCCGCCCGGGTGGCGGTGGTGGGCGCCGGGGGCATCGGCTCCGCGGCCCTTTATTACCTGGCCGCCGCGGGCCTAGGGCAGATCAGCGTCATCGACGGCGACGCGGTGGAGACGTCGAACCTGCAGAGGCAGATTTTGTACAACATGCATGACCTGGGGCGGCGGAAGGTGGAGTCGGCCTGGGAAACCTTGACGGCCCTGAATCCCCATTGCCGCCTGCAATTGCACGATACGCGCTTGGATGCGGCTAATATCCGGGATATACTATCAGAAAACGACCTGGTGCTGGACGCCAGCGACAATTTTGCCACCCGCCTGTTAGTGGCGGACTGCTGCTGGCGGGACAAAATCCCCCTGGTTTCCGCGGCGGTGGGCGGTTTCCAGGGCTTGCTCCTGGTTATGGACCCGGCCCCGGAGAACCCCTGTTACCGCTGCCTCCTGCCGCAAGCGCCGCCGCCGGCCGCGCAGGAGGGCATCCTGGGCGCGGTGGCCGGAGTGATGGGCTGCCTGCAAGCCCTGGAAGCCTTAAAACTCTTGCTGGGCCGGAAATCCGGGCTGACGCGCCAGTTATTGGCCTATGACGCGCTCAACTGCCGTTTTCGCCATCTTAAGAGGGAGAAGAGGCCTGACTGTCCCCTATGCGGAGAAGGAAAGTGAGCAGCATCAATCAGGCTGTTGAAAAACAGGTTTGGGCCTGATTGAAACCAGTTTTTATCCCCCCCTTTGAAAAAGGGGGGTTAGGGGGGATTTGCTAAGCACCTGAAATCCCCCTAAATCCCCCTTTTTCAAAGGGGGACTTTGAATATCCTGTGTGTTTTATGGAACTTTGAACTTTTCGGACTCTTAGTCGAATCATCATGAGTTAACAATGCCAAACGATCCCTTAATCATCGCGGGGCGCTCTTTCCGCTCCCGCCTGCTGGTGGGCACCGGTAAATTCCCCTCCGCTGCGGCCCTGGAGGCCGCGCTGAAAAGCTCCCGCGCGGAGATCGTCACCGTGGCCCTGCGCCGGGTGGACCTGTCCCAACCCCAGGGAGACAGCATCCTCTCGGTCCTGGACCCGAAAAAACACTTGATCCTGCCCAATACCTCCGGAGCCCGGACGGCCGAGGAAGCCGTGCGTCTGGCGAAGATGGCCCGGGCCATGGGCCTGCCGCCCTGGGTGAAACTGGAACTCACCCCGGAGCCCCGCTACCTGCTGCCCGACCCGGTGGAGACGCTTAAGGCCGCGGAAATTCTGATTAAGGAAGGGTTCGTGGTCCTACCTTACATCCAGGCGGACCCCATCCTGGCCAAGCGCCTGGAAGAGATGGGCACGGCCACGGTCATGCCTCTGGGCGCGCCCATCGGCAGCAACCGGGGGCTCAGGACCAAAGATATGATCCGCATCATCATCGAGCAGGCCCAGGTGCCGGTGGTGGTGGACGCGGGCCTGGGCGCGCCGTCCCACGCCGCGGAGGCCATGGAAATGGGCGCGGACGCGGTGCTGGTGAACACGGCCCTGGCCGAAGCCACGGACCACGGGAAGATGGCCGGCGCCTTCGCCATGGCCGTGGCCGCGGGCCGCCTGGCTTACTGCTCCGGCTTAGGCCCGGAGCGGGAGGCCGCAGCCGCGTCCTCACCCTTAACAGGGTTTTTGGAATAACCCCGGTTGAGGAAAATGTAAAAAAAATATATATCGGATCACTTCTTTTTTTTTCTCGTTCCCAAGTTGCACTTGGGAACGAAAATGATTTGCCAAGCTTAGCTTGGCGGGTATGCCTTGGAAATGAAAAAGTTTTTTTCCGGAGGGTCGCTGCTTTTCCTCCTCCTTCTTGGTTCTCTCTCTCTCCCGGTCTCGGCTGATTTTCAGAATCTCGCCCAACAACCCCAGGAGTCCCAAGCAAGCATCAAAATCTTAACCCTAAACGTCATGCAACAGGCCTCGGAAGCCAGGGCCGCCAGATTTCAAAGAATAGTCGATTTTCTGGCGGCCGCGCCGGTCCATCTGCTGGCCTTGCAAGAGCTTTCCGGGGGCCCCTATGATACCCCCCCCACCCAGGACAGCGGCGCAGATTTGGCCGCGATGTTAGCCGCCGCAGGCTGGCAGTATGGTTATTATACCGAAGCCAACTGGGGTTACCCCCCTTACCTGGTCTTTAAGGTCGGCATCCTGCCCAGATACACCATGACCGCCACGGCCGCGGCCAGCACCGGGACGCCCACGGATCTCCCGGGCCCGGATTTCCCGGGGAGAAAGAACGTCGTCATGGCCCAAGTGAATATTCCCGGATTCGGCAGGATAAATCTCTACAGTGTCCATATTTATACCCCATCAGTGGAGGGCATAGAGCCGCAGATTGATAACCTGATGGCCTTTGTCAACCGGGTGGACGCTGAAAATCCCGCAGTCGCCAGCTTAGTCGCCGGAGATATGAATTTCTCCATTAACGAGTCCCCGGCTGCCTATCAAAAGTTCCTTGACCAGGGCTTTATTGATTCCTATGCCGGAGCCAACGGTTTTGCCGACCCCCAAAATTGCTGCACCCCGTCAAATACCGGGGGCTGCACCGTTGGGGTCCCCGGTAATCCCTTTGCCAGCATTGGATCCCCTTCCCGCATTGATTTTCTCTTTGTCAGGGGCAAGGGGGTGCGCCTCAAACAGAGCCAGGTCGTTTTTAACGGCGTCAATCAGGACTTTGTCTCCGACCATTGCGCGGTCCTCACCGAGATTGCCAGGACCTCCATCGATCCCAGCAGATTCCTGCTCCTGGGGGAGTGAAAAATTGATGGGTAATGACCATTATTGAGAGAGAAATGCCGCGGGTGTTTGCATTTTCATGGTTAGGGAAGGATGAATGATGGGAAAACCACTGGCCCTGTTCATCGGGACTTTTACTACCTTATTGGCGGTGATCAATCCCTTGGAATCCCTCCCTATTTTTCTTAAACTTCTGGCCGGCCAGGACGGCCGGGCGCACCGCCGGGTCGCCCGCCTTTCCTGTTTCTACGCCACTTGTCTGCTCTTTTTCTTCCTGGTCTGCGGCACTTTCATGCTGCGGCTTTTCGAGGTCTCCCTCAGCATGGTCCGGGTGGTGGGCGGCATCATTCTCATGCGTATCGGTTTCAGCCTGTTCCTGCCTTCCCCCTCAGGGGGGGTGATCCACGGAGGCGGCGGCGGTTCCACCCAGCCACCCGGGAATATCGCCTTCGTGCCCCTGGCCATGCCCTTGATGTTCGGCCCCGGGGTCATGGCCACCATCATGGGCATGAGTTCCCTGGTGAAACATCCCATCTCGAACTTTATCGAACTACTGGGCATCTGTCTGGCCATTCTGGCGGCGATGCTGGTCACTTACCTGATCCTGGCCTATGCCAAGGAGCTTCTGGGGCGCATCGGTCCGGGCGGGATTGACGCGGCCACCCGCATCGTCGGCTTTTTCGTGGCCGCCATCGGCATGGGGCTGGTCTTCCATGGGGTCTTCGAAGCCCTCCGGGATTACAAAATCATCCCCATGGGTTAAAATGCGGCAGGGCGGTTATTTATTCAGTCTATTTCTGAAAAAAAGGGAGTTGAAATGAAAAAACGCATTTTTACTTTATCTCTTTTGGCGGTTTGGGTGGCGTTGGCCCACCTGGCTTACGCCCAATCCTTTGAGGAAACCAAGGCCAAAGCCGAAAAGGGCGACGCCGCGGCCCAGTGCGGTCTCGGCGCCATGTACGCCAAAGGGGAAGGGGTAGGGAAGGATTGGGACCAGGCCAAAGCCTGGTTCGAGAAGGCCGCGGCCCAGGGAGATCACCAGGCCCAGAAGAATCTGGGGGTGATGTATCTCAAGGGGTTGGGGGTGGCGAAAGATTATGCCCAGGCCAAGTCCTGGTTTGAAAAAGCCGCAGCCAAGGGCAACGCCGCGGCCCAGTTCAGCCTGGGGTTTATGTACGCCCAGGGTGAGGGGGTTAAGCAGGACTGGGCCCAGGCCAAGACCTGGCTGGAAAAAGCGGTGGCCCAGGGTGACGCCAAGGCCCAGGTCATTCTGGGGCTGATGTATGCCAAGGGTGACGGGGTAACGAAAGACCTGGCCCAGGCCAAGTCATTGCTGGAAAACGCGGCCAACCAGGGGCTGGCCGAGGCCAAGGAAATCCTGGAGAAATTGGAGAAACCTAAGTGAATAACCCTCTGCTCAAGATAGCCCGGGGGTATATGATACCAAATCGAGACCTCTGTGAAATTCTTAACTGCTTTCCTTTTTATTCAAAATGTGGAGCAGGCGCCCTCGCCTGCCACTAGATGAAGGGTGAACAGCCGGGGGCGGCTGTTCCACATGAGACTTTCACAGAGGTCTCAAGCCGCAATCTAACAGCAATTTATTGTAGGGGCGAACCTGGTGTTCGCCTGCCTGCACAGTAGCAGGGTGGGCGCGGCCCACCATAAGAGACCGCCGATCAACGCCGCTGCCCGCGGATTTTCATTTATCGCCGCTTATCGGCGTGCATCCGCGGTTCTTGGAAGGTAGGGTGCGTCTCACGCACCATTCTTGGCGCGTAAGACGCGCCCTACGAGAGACATTTCACCTCGTTCCCAAGTTGCACTTGGGAACGAAAAAGGTTGCCAATCTTAGCTTGGCGGGTAAAGGCGTTCCACAGGCCCAGCCTGGGAATGAGAAAGGTAGTCGCAACACATGTCATTCTGAGGGAGTGAAGCGACCGAAGAATCTCAGTAAGTACGAGATCCTTCGCTCCGCTCAGGATGACAGAGGTAAAGATTTAGAAATAGCTTCTTGCCTGAATACATCCATGAAAACATCATCAAAACATTCCCCTTTCACCAAAACCTTGGCTTCCTGGCCGGAGACGCGCATTCGCGGCCTCATCGCCGGGGCCACCGATAGCGACGTCACCCGGGCCCTGGGCCGGGAGGTGCTGCATCCCGAGGATCTGGCCGCGCTGTTGTCCCCTGCGGCCGCGGCCCGGCTGGAGGAGACGGCCCGCCTGGCCCACCGCCAGACCCGGCGGCAGTTCGGCCGCACCATCGGCCTGTACGTGCCCATCTACCTCTCCAACGTCTGCGCCTCGGATTGCACCTATTGCTCTTATGCCTTCCACTCCGGCCGGGAGGGCGAGCGGCGGACGCTGACCCCCGCCGAAATCCGCACGGAGTGTGAAACCCTGGCCGGGCACGGCTTTCAAAATGTCCTGCTGCTCACCGGGGACCATCCCCAGGCCGCGCCGGTGGATTATCTTGTATTGGCCGTGGCCATCGCCCGGGAATACTTTGCATCCGTGTCCGTGGAAATCTATGCCCTGAAAGAAGAGGACTACCGCCGCCTGGTGGACACGGGCCTGGAAGGGGTGACCCTGTATATGGAGACCTATCACCGGGCCACCTACGACCAGGTGCATCTCAAAGGCCGGAAAAAGGATTTTGCAGCCCGTCTCGGGGCCATGGAGGCCGCGGGCCATGCCGGCGTCCGGCGCCTCAGCATCGGTGCGTTGTTGGGGCTCTATGACTGGCGTCTGGACGGCTTCTGGACCGCGCTCCACGCCCGCTACCTCCAGAAGGAGTGCTGGCGGAGCGCGGTGGCGGTTTCCTTCCCCCGCCTCTTCAACGTCCCCGCCCGGCACACCATTGCCCACCCCTTGAGCGACAAAGAGCTGGTGCAACTGATGCTGGCCTTGCGTCTCTTTTTGCCGGAGGCGGGCTTCAACCTCTCCACCCGGGAGCGGCCCGCGCTCCGGGACCGGTTGATCCACCTGGGCGTGACCATGATGAGCGCAGGCTCCTCCACCAGGCCGGGGGGCTACTCCCATTTGGGGGACCGCGCCCTGGAACAGTTCGCCACCGAAGACCGGCGCAGCCCGGAAGAGGTGGCCGCGGCCATCCGCCGCGCGGGCTACGACCCGGTGTGGAAAGACTTTGACCGGGCCTTTGTGGAATAAATACCTCACGCCAAGACGCCAAGGCGCAAAGGCGCAAGAGGTTTATATAATAATTCTTGCGTCTTGGCGTCTTTGCGCCTTTGCGTGAGATAAAAAGAGCAGGACGGAGTGGATGTCTTGAAACTGACAATCAACGGCGAACCCAGGAACACAGCCGCTGCTTCGGTGTTCGCCCTGCTGGAGGAACTGGGCCTCAATCCCCAGGCCACGGTGGTGGAGCGTAACCAGGAGATCGTGGATCGGTCCGCTTATCAGGAGACGGCCTTGGCTGAGGGCGACATCCTGGAACTGGTGCGCCTGGTGGGAGGCGGCTGATGAACCAGGCCCAGAGCCGGGCCGTTTTCGAGGCCGCGGATCTTTATGTAGTGATTACCACCGCGTTTTGCGCCGGGAGAACTGCTCTCACTGTCTTGGAAGAGACCCTGGCCGCGGGGGTGAAGATCGTGCAGATGCGGGAAAAGGAAATGGGGGGCCTGGCCCTTTTGGAGCTGGCCCGGGAGTTCCGCCAACGCACCGGGGCCGCGGGCGCCCTGTTGATCATTGATGACCGGCTGGACATCGCCCTGGCCAGCGGTGCGGACGGCGTGCATCTGGGCCGGGAAGACCTGCCCGTCAGCGCCGCCCGCCTCATCGCGCCGGAGCTGTTTATCGGCGCGTCCACCCATTCTCTCGAAGAGGCCCTGGCCGCGGAGGCCGCGGGTGCGAGCTACGTCAATATCGGCCCCATCTTCGCCACCCTGACGAAACCCACCGCCACTCCCTTGGGCCCCGAGGCCCTGGAGCGCATCACCCCCCACCTCCGGATTCCCTGGAGCACCATGGGTGGCATCAATTTAGGCAATATCGGCCAGGTGGTGGCCCGGGGGGCCAGACACCCCGCGGTGATGAGCGCGGTGACCGCGGCCCCGGACCCCAGGGCCGCGGCCGCGGAGTTAAGACGGATTATCCTGGCGGGGGGAGGAAGGCCCCAGGATTAATCGAGCCGTCCTCTTTCTCAGCTACTTAAGCCGCCTTTAGCTCGTTCAGCAGATCGGCCAGATGATGCACCGCGGCCAGGAAATCCCGGGGCGCGTTGGCGGCCAGAGTCCTGAAGACCAACCGCCGGGGATCGACCCCGGCCTCCCCCAACATTGCCTGGGCCCTCTCCACCCGCCACAGGGCGTGTTCATTGCCCATCTGCGACTTGCAGTTATCGGGGTGGCAGCCCAGCACCAACACGCCGTCAGCCCCGTAGGTAAAGGCCTTGAGCAGGTAATCGATGTCGATCTTGCCGGCACAGGGCATCCTTAAGGGGGTAAAACCCAGGGGCAGGACTATTTGTTGCATCTTCAAAGCCGCGTGATAGGCTTCCCAGGCGGAGTTTTGACATAAGAAAGCCACAATTTTGGGAGTGAGGCGGGGGTCCAGGGTATCCATGGCCGCGACCACCTGATCGTCGGTTAAGTTGCAGATCTGGATAGCCTCGTTGGGGCACTGGGAGGCGCAGATCCCACACCCATGGCAGGCCAGTTCGTTGATGATGGCCCGGTTGTCCCAGCTTACCGCGCCGTGGGGACAGAGGCGGTGGCAGGTAAGGCACAAGACGCAGCGCCCCCGGTCGATGATCGCCCGCCCTTGGGGGGCCGCGGCCCTACCCCGGCCCAGGAGTTGTTGCACTGCGGAGACCGCAGCGTCGGCTTCGGCCAGGGCCTGATCCAGCCCCATGACGCCTCGGGCCGGACCTGCCGCGTAGATGCCCCGGCGGTTGGTGATCACCGGCAGGTGGCGGACGTTGTCAACCTGGAGAAATCCCGAGGGGCCGGGAAACAGACCCAGGGTTTCGGCCAGGGCGGCGTTGCCGGCGGCGGGGGCGTAGACTTCATCCAAGATCACCAGGTCACAGGACAGGCTCTCTTCCTGGTGCATCACCGGATCAAAAAAGGTGAGGCGGGGCCGGCCGTTCTCCAGGGAGAGGGCCGGGAGCCCCGGCAGTTTGACGACGATGAGGCCGGAGGACGCGGCCTCCTCCAGGTCCGTCTCCAACTCCGGGGCCCCAACTTTGGCGTCCCGGACCAAGAACAGCACCCGGCAATCGTCCCGGGGCAAGAACTTCTTGGCTGCGTCCAGGGCCCGGCGCAGGGCCAGGGGGTGGGAATCGGCCCCCAGGAAGGCCACCTGCAGGGGGGAGGCCCCTGGGCCTAATAGGTTATTAGCCTCCTCCGGAGCAGCCAGGATTTCCTCCAGCCCGGTCTGGGTCAGGATGCGGGGGTGGGGGGAGAGGGCAGCGGCTGCTTCTCCAGGCTCCAGACGCAACTCCGGCGCCAGGACCATGGCCCCCACCGTCTCTGCCCGGACCTCCTGGGGAGTCTCCAGCTTCACCTGAAAGTCCCCCGCACTCCCCTGGACCTCTAAAATCCGGGCCTGGGGGGCTAACTGGACGGCGGAGTGAGACTGGGCTTGGGCCACAAGCCGGCGCAGCTCCTCTCCCGGCGCCTGGGTGAGGGGGGCGCCGGGGATCAGGGGCTGCAGGGCAGGCCCGGGAAAGGCCTGTAAAACCGGATATCCTTGATTAGCCAGGTCAACCGCGGCTTTCAAGGCGGCAAAGGAATCCCCCCACACCAGCACCCGGGAACTCACCGGCAGGTCCCGGGTGACGATAGGTTCGGCCCGGGTGAGCATGGACGCGGCCAGCCTGATGAGGCTGTGAGCTTTGAGACTGCAAGCCTGAGGGTCGGGATAGCCCAGGGCCTCTTGGAGGTCCAGCACGCCGAGAAATTCGGGATTGATCCGGATCTCATCCAGGAGCAAGCGAATAATCCTTCGAGCCCGGTGGTGCGGGTCCAGCGCGGCCAGAAGCACCCGGTGGCTCGGCCCGCGATACAGGAAAGCCCGCAACCGCTGGGCCAATTCTTCGGGAGGGAGGCCCGGGTTCAAGGCCAGGATGCGGCTTTTGGGCAGGCTGCCGGCCCAGAGCCCCAGTTTATAATAGTCGAGCCCGCCGGCGGATAGCTCCGGGCCGTGGGCCAAAATGATATCCAGATCGCGCGCGATGCTCATGATTTTTGCACGTATAGGCTTACCTGGCGGGCTGCGGCCAGGGCCTGGGTGATGCACCCGGCAATGTCCCGGGGGCCTGAGGCGGTGCCGGCCAGGAAGAGGCCCGGTTGAGAGGTTTGGGTGAGCTGCTGTCGGTCGGAGGTCTGGAAAAAACCGGCCGGAGTCAGCTCCACCTGGAGCAGGGCCGCCAGCGCGGCGTTATCCGCGCCAGGGCCGATGCCCACGGATAAGACCACCAGGTCGAATGCGGCCTCCACCGCGGCCGCGTTCTCCTCGTGGAGATAACGCAGTCTTAAACTGCCGTCGGCCGCGGCCCGCAAGTCCCCAGGCAAGGCCCTGACCACCTTGATTTCCAGGTGCGCCTCGGTTTGCAGCCGGGGGGCGTCCCGGCCGATGTTTTGCAAGTCCATATAGAAAGTGGTGATCTCCGCCTCCGGGTGCCGGTGCTTCAGGAGACGGGCCAGCCGCAGGGTATAGCCGCAGCAGACCTGGGAGCAATACGGATGTCCCAGGTCCCGGCTGCCCACGCATTGGATAAAGGCCACCCGCCGGGGCAGTTCTCCGTCAGGGCCGGCCGGACCGGTGCCGTTCCGGAGCCGCTCTTCCAGTTCCACCCCGCTGAGGATCTGGGGATGCCGGCCATAGCCGTAATGGGGCCGGCAGGCAGGGTCTGCGGGGCGGTAGCCCGTGGCCACGATGACTGCCTCTGCCGCCAGATCGATGGTCTCCTCCGGCTGCTCCAGATCGATGGCCCTGGCCGTGGGTGGACAGATCTGCTGGCAGACCCGGCAGGAGCGGTCCTGGAAATAGAGGCAGGCTGCGGGGTTCACCGCGTACCGGGGGTGATTCTGGGTGACGCTGGTGGTGACGATGGCCCCTTGGGCGGCCGCGGGGCATTCCTCCTGGCAGAGGCCGCAGTCCACGCAACGCTCCGGGTTGATTACCTGCGGCTGTTGCTTAAGACGCAGGTGAAAAAGGCCGTTAAGCCGGGAGCTCTCCAGCAATTCGGTGTGGGGGTAAAGGGTGATCAGGGGTTCCTGGAACAGGGCTTTGAGGCGCTCTTCCACTAGGCAGGCGCCGCATTTCTGGCAGACCTCAGTGGCCTTGCAACACAGGTGGGCCGCCCGGCCCCCGAAGAAGGGAGTCTTTTCCACCAGGGCCGCGTCATGACCCAGGCGGGCCAGCTCCAAAGCAGCCGCGATCCCGGCGATGCCGCCGCCCAGGATAACTGCTGAGAATTTGTTTGGGTTATTCATGGTCTGTTGTTAAATCAAATTTCTGGGTAATTCGGTCAGGGGGAAAAGGGGAAGAGGGGAAGAGGAAAAGAAAAGACTCTGGATGCTTTTCCCCTTTTAACCTTTTTCCCTTTTCGCCCCTGGTGTTACAATCCTGCTGCCTCCAATATCCGCATCAACAGGTCCGTCCGGCCTTTGGCCTTGAGATAGACGCCGTCCGCCAGTTTTTCTTCCTTAATCTGCTTTAATAAGCGGCCGGCCGCGGCCGCAGCCAGGGCCAGGACTGCCTCCGGCTCCTGCCCCGACATCTCTGCCAGCAGGTCCGGGGGCAAGGAATAGACCTGGCGCCACTGCCCCGCGGCTGCCTGGGCCACCTCTTCCGGCCCCAGGACCTTGATGCCGGCCAGGAGTTTGACGGGGCTGAGGGGCAGTTGCTCCCGGAACTGGCGGAATTTCTCCAGATCAAAGACGGGGGGGGTGACAAAAAACCGGGCCCCGGCCGCCACCTTTTTTTCAAACTTAAGGAGCTGGGGCGCCAGTGGTTCGGCCTCCGGGATGACCACCGCGCCCGGAAAAAACGCGGGAATGCCGTTTAAAGGGTAGCCGGCGCTGTCCTGCCCCGCCATTAACCCCTGGATGATTTGCAGGAGCTGCACCGAATCGGCGTCATACACCGGCTTGGCCTGGGGGTGGTCCCCCAGGGTGACATAGTCGCCGCTTACCAGCAGGAGATTTTCCAGGCCCAGGACCGCGGCCCCCAATAAATCGCTTTCCAGGGCCAGGCGGTTGCGGTCCCGGCAGGTGAGGTTGACCAGGGGCTCCCCGCCCGCGTCTTTAACCAGACGGGCCGCGGCCCAAGGGGCCAGGCGCATCCGGGCGTGGGCGTTGTCCGGCACCGCGAACGCGGCCGCCCGGTCTCGGAGCGCGCTCACCGGCGCCAGCATGTCCGCCACTGCGGTCCCCTTGGGGGGCTTAAGCTCCACCACCACCGCGAACGCGCCTGCTTCCAAAGTCTCCCGGAGCTTACTCATGGGCGCCGTATCTCCTCTTAAACGCGGGGTGGATCACCGTTCCCGGGGTGGTGCTCCGGTCGTGGGGGTGCAAGGGCAGAATCTCCCGGATTTTGTCCAGGCTTCCTTCCAACTCCAGGCGGTGGTAAATCTTGCTCCAGGCGCAATCCTTCTCCGGGTCCACTTCGCAGCGGCCCTGGATGGTGCCGCCGCAGGGGCCGTTGAGCAGGCCCTTGGGGCACATGGTCACCGGGCAGATGCCGCCGGTGAGCCCCAGGTAGCAGTGGTTGCAGGCCCGGCAGCGTTCGGTGTAGTAGCCCGCTTCGTTGTTGACGCCGATGAAGCTGGTGTTCACGCCGGGGAAGATGGGCTGCAGGTAGCACAATTGCTTGAGGAACTGCACCCCGGCGCCGCAGGCCATAGAGACGATGGCCTCATAGTCCGCGGTGAAATCACATAAGGGCCGCAGGAATTCCAGGTCGCACTGGCGCTCCACCGTGATTTCCCCGATTTCCAGGCGCTTGTCTTCCAATCCCAGGGATAGTTTCAACTGGGAGGCCAGAAGCCCCACCTCTTTTTCGCCCCCGGCCAGGCACACGGCCACGCAAGTGCCGCAGCCGACGATGAGGATCTTTTTGTAAGGAGCCACCATGGCCTTGATTTCGGCAAAGGGTTTCCGTTCGGCGATGATCATGATTGCACCATATTCTCCAGTTGTTCCACCACTCCGGCATGGAGATGCCGCCCCCGGCGCAGGGGGCTGGGCCCCAGGGCTTCCACCCTCTGGGTCATTTCCTGGACCGCGGCCACCCACTTGGGCGCGTCCGAGGCCGCCACCTCAAACATCTCCAGGCGGCCCCCCAGGCCAGCCTCTTCCAGTAATATCTGGGCGTACTCGACCCGCTCCCGGGCCCGCAGATTACCTTCCAGGAAATGGCAGCTCCCCGCTTCGCAGCCACTGACCATGACCGCGTCGGCCCCGGCTTCAAAGGCTTTCAGGATGTGGATGAGGTCAATGCGGCCGGTGCAGAGGTACTTAACAATGCGGACGCCGGCGGGATACTGCATCCGGGCCGAGCCGGCCATATCCGCGGCGGTGTATGTGCAATAAGTACACACCAGGGCCAGGATTTTAGGTTGAAACTCCATTTACGACTTTCCCTTTAGGTTCCAAGTTCCAAGTTCCAAGTTGAGGCCACTGCGCAAATCCCCTCACTTGTCATTCTGAGGAAGCGGAGCGACCGAAGAATCTAGCGCTGGGGATATCTAGATTCTTCACTCCGCTTTGCTACGTTCAGAATGACAACCTAAAAGACTTTTGCAAAGGTCTAAAGTTTCAAGTTCAAATTATAAGCTGACCACTGACCACTGACCACTGACCACTGACCACTGATTACTGGCCCCTGATCCCTGGCCACTTAACTCGCGGCTTGATCCTCCACTTCTGCCTCCGCTTCCAGGGCGCTGATTTTGGCGACAAACTGCTTATCCCTATGGTGCATCACTTCGATGGCCTTCCGGGGGCAGGCGCTGGCGCAACTGCCGCAACCCTGGCAGGCCGCGGGATCGATATTGATGACCCCTTCCGCCTGGTTCACCTGGGGCACCCCGAAGGGGCAGGTGCGCATGCAGGTAAGGCAGATGGCGCACTTTTGGGGATCGACCTGGGCCACCGCGCCGCCCACGAACATCTCCTTCTGGGCCAGGATCCCCATGGCCCGGGCTGCGGCTCCCTGGGCCTGGGCAATGCTCTCTTCCAGGTACTTGGGGCCATGGGCCAGGCCGCAGAGGAAAAGGCCCGAGGAGGCAAAATCCAGGGGCCTTAGTTTCAAGTGGGCCTCCATGAAAAAACCGTCCGCGTCCGCGGGGAGCTTGAATATCCTGGCGATCTCCCGGGAGGCCGGATGGGGCCGGATGGCCGCGGACAGGGCCAGGTAATCCGCCGCTATCCTGACATGGCCCTTGAGGCCCTGGTCAAAGATGGTAATTTCCAGGCCCTCCCCCGCGGCCGCCACTTCCGGTTTGGCCTCCGGCTCAAAGCGGAGGAAGCGCACCCCCAGATCCCGGGCCTTTTTATAGTAAATCTCCTTTAGGCCGTAAGTGCGGATGTCCCGGTAGAGGATGAAGACCTGGGCTTGAGGCCGGAGTTCCTTGATTTTTATGGCGTTTTTCACGGCCTCGCCGCAGCAGACCCGGCTGCAGTAAGGATGCTCCGGCTCCCTGGAGCCCACGCACTGGATCATCACCACCGCGGGGGCCTCGCCCAGGCTCTCGGGATTGACCGCCAGCCGGTTTTCCAACTCCAACTGGGTGAGAACCCCGGGGTGGTCTCCATAGAGATATTCCGCGGGCCGGTATTCCTGAGCGCCAGTGGCGATGACCACGGCCCCGAATTGAATCGACCACTTTCCCCGGGGTGACTCCAGGTCGCAGCGGAATTTCCCCAGGTGCCCGGAGAAACTGGTAATCCGGGCCTCCGGCCACCAGCGGATTTTGGGATGCATCTCCGCCTGGGTCACCAACTCCTGCAAAAAAGGCTGGATGGCATGGCCCTCCAGGGTGTAGCGCATCTTGTGGGCCAGACTGCTGCCGAAGCGTTCCTGGATATCCGGCAGATAGACGCCGTAACCGGCGTTGGCAATGGTCAGGGCCGCGGTTAACCCCGCCAGACCGCCGCCCAGCACCAGGGCCCGTTGGTTTACCTTGAAGGGCAATTCCGACAAGGGCTCCAAGGCCGCGGCCCGGGCCACCGCCATTTTCACCAGTTCCTGGGCCTTGGCCGTGGCCGGCTCCGGGTTGCCCTGGTGCACCCAGGAATCCTGATCTCGGATGTTGGCCATTTCAAAGAGGTATTTGTTGAGGCCGGCCTTGCGCAGGTTGTCCTGGAAGAGGGGCTCGTGGGTCCTGGGGCTGCAGGAGGCCACCACCACCCGGTTGAGGCCTTGCTCCTCGATCACCTGGCGCATCTTCTCCAAAGAGTCGGTGGCGCAGGTGAAGGTAAAGTGGTCGGCATAGACCACCCCCGGCAGGGTCCGGGCATAGCCGCTCACCCGGGCCACGTCCACCACCCCGGCGATGTTGATGCCGCAATGGCAGACGAAGACGCCGATGCGGGGCTCTTCCTGAGCTATCTCCCGTTCCGGGGGATATTCGGCCTTGGAGAGCATGGTGCCCCGGGCCGCGGCCAGAAGCGTGGCGGCTGCGCCCGCGGCCGCGGAGGCCTGGCCCACGGTTTCCGGAATGTCCTTGGGGGCCTGGAAGACGCCGCAGGTGAAGATGCCCGGCCGGCTGGTCTCCACCATTTTAAAGGGCGGACTGGCCACAAACCCCCAGGTGTCGGTGGCGATGTCACAAACCTCCGCCAGTTTCCCGGCCGCGGGGTGGGGGGTCAGGCCCACGGAGAGGACCACCAGGTCGAACTCCTCAGTTTGGATGCGGTCGTCCGCGTCGACGAAAGTCAACTCCAGGTTGTGGGTGCGGGGGTCTTGGGCCACCCGGGAGATCATGGCCCGGATGAGGCGCACCCCGTGGACGTCCCGGGCCCGCTCGTAATAACGGTCGAACCCCTTGCCCTGGGCCCGGAAGTCGATGAAAAAGATGGCGGGCTCCACCCCGGGGTCGTGTTCCTTGGCGATGATGGCCTGCTTGGCCGCGTACATGCAGCAGACGTAGGAGCAGTATTCCCGGCCCAGGGAGGCGTCCCGGGAGCCGACGCACTGGATCCAGGCGATTTTTTTGGGGTCCCGGCCGTCGCTGGGGCGTTTGACATGCCCGGCGCAGGGACCGGTGGCCGAGAGCAGCCGCTCAAACTCTAAAGAGGTAATGACGTTGGGGTAGCGGCCGTAGCCGTATTCCGCCTTGGCTCCGGCGTCAAAGGTCCGGAAGCCCGGGGCCAGGATGACCGCGCCCACCTCCAGGGTCTGAGTCCGGGGCGTTTGTTGGTGGTCAATGGCCTCGGCCTGGCAGGCCGCCACACACTGGAGGCATTCGGAACAACCGCCGCAATTGAGGCAGCGCTCCGCCTCATCCCGGGCCTGAGCCGGGGTGAAGCCCAGGTTGAGTTCCTGAAAATTATGCCCCCATTCCTCCCGGGGCAACTCCGGCATGGGCTCCCGCCTCTTTTGGGGCAGGTTCCCGGGGATGGGATTCCAATTGCCGTCCTCCAGGGGGTGTAACCGCGGCTCCCGGTCCGCCTTGAGGTCCAGCCCTTGCAGATAGCGGCCGATGGAGATGGCGGCCTCCCGGCCCGCGGCCACCGCACCGATGGCGATCCAGGGGCCGGTGACCACGTCGCCCCCGGCAAAGACGCCTTCCCGGGAGGTGGCCAGGGTTTCCGGGTCCGTCTCAATGAGACCCCGGGGGCTAAGCTGGATGCCGTCTGCGGGCTCAAGGAACTTGAGATCGGTCTTCTGACCCACCGCCAGGATGACCACGTCGGCCTCCCGGGTAGTGGTTTGATCTGCGAAGTAAGTTGGAGAAAAGCGGCCCGCTTCGTCAAACACCCTTTCTACTGCCTGGAGTTCGATGCCGGTGACCTGTCCCTTCGGAGCCAGGATCTGTTTTACGCCCCAACGGTGGAGGATCTCAATCCCTTCGGCCTTGGCCTCCTCCACTTCCCAGGGGGACGCGGGCAATTCCGCCGGGGATTCCAGGGCGATCATGGCCACCTCTGCGGCCCCCTGGCGCCGGGCCACCCGGGCCACGTCCACGGCCACGTTGCCGCCGCCCACCACCACTACCCTCCGGCCCTGGACGGAGGACGCCCCCCCGGAATTCACCTCCCGGAGGTATTCCACCCCCCAGAGGACGCCCCGGGCTTCTGCCCCCGGGACCGGCAGGCGCACCGAGTCCTGGGCGCCCACGCCGATGAAGACCGCGGCGAAACCGTCCCGGGTCAGAAGGTCGTTGATGCTGCGGCCCGCCCCGATGGGCGACCGGTAGCGGATCTCCACCCCCAGGCGCTGCAAATAATCCACTTCCCGCTGCAAAATTTCCCGGGGCAGGCGGTATTCAGGAATGCCGTAGCGCAGCCAGCCCCCGGCTGCCGCAGCGGCCTCGAAAATCACCGCCTGATAGCCTTGCAAGGTCAAGTGGTAGGCGCAGCTCAAACCCGCGGGCCCGGCGCCGATAATGGCCACCCTTTGATTTTTCCTGGGGATTTCGGGTACCGGCAGGGCGGCCCAATCCGCCTGGTCCGCGGCCAAGCGTTTCAAACTGCAGATAGCCACCGGCTCGTCAACTTCCCCCCGGCGGCAGTCGTTTTCGCAGGGATGGGGGCAGATGCGGCCGATGGTGCCGGGGAGAGGCAGGCGTTCCATGATGATTTTTAAGGCTTCTTCATATTTGCCGGCCTTGATGAGCTGCACGTAGCCCTGGGCGCTCAAATTAGCCGGACAAGCCAGGACGCAGGGAGCCCGGTCGAATTTCTTGATGGCAAAAGTGGAGGGCACGGCCTGGGGAAAATGGCGGTAGGCCGCGGGCCGCCGGCCCAGACCTTCGTCGAAGGTGGACGGCAGGGAAACAGGGCAGGCCTCGGCGCAGGCGCCGCAGGCATTGCACTTGGACGCGTCAATATAGCGGGGCTCCCGTTTGAGAGTGACGGTGAAGCGGCCTGCCGCGCCTTCCAGTTTCCCGATTTCGGCCTGGGTCAGGATTTCAATATCCGGATGCCGGGCCACCTCGATGAGTTTGGGGGAGATAAGGCAGGTGGAACAGTCGTTGGTGGGGAAGGTCTTGTCCAGTTGGGCCATGACCCCGCCGATGGAGATGTCCCGCTCCACCAGATAGACTTTGAAACCGGCCGCGGCCGCGTCCAGGCTGGCCTGCATCCCGGCGATGCCGCCGCCCACTACCATTACCGCCCCGATTTTGGACTGTGGGTTTTTCATAGGTGAATTTCTGAATCTTTAAAGTCGGCCAATAAGTTCAGGTGAAATCTTCTGGGGGAAGGCCAGATGTTCCTGGATTTTCCTCTTCAGGAATAAATCGCGCAGGCGAGCCTTATCCTGGCTCTCTCCTCCATCAAGTATTGTGCCAGGTCAGGACCGGTCTGAAAGCTGATGCTTTTCAGCGGCCAAATGCAGGTTCGATGATTGGAGAAGAGGGTATGGGGAGTATATTACGCCCTTTAAATATAACACATGGAAGCAAATTGTTCCCAAATATTTTTTCCCGTAAAAGGGGCGGGAAATTCAACTGGCGGAATCGCCTTGATCCGGCGGCTTCAGGCCGAACCGTTCGATTTTGCGGCGCAGGGTGTTCTTGTCAATCCCCAACTCCCGGGCCGTGGCCAGGCGCCGCCACTGGTGGCGCTCCAGGGCTTCTCGGAGCAGGCGCTTCTCTTGCTCTTTCAGACTCAGCCCCCGGCCGCGGCTGGAGACGGTGCGGTTTTGGGGGTGGAAGTGGTCCGGCAGATGCTGGGGCAGGATCAGGCCTTGGGAACAGACGATGAAGGCGTGCTCAATGGCGTTTTCCAGTTCCCGGAGGTTGCCGGGCCAGTCGTGGCCCAGAAAAATAGCCAGGGCGTCGCCGCTCAGCCCCTCAATCCTCTTGTTCTGCCGCTTATTGAAGCTGGCGATGAAGTGTTGGGCCAAAAAGGGGAGGTCTTCCCGGCGTTCGGCCAGGTTCGGCATTCTTAGTTTGATGACGCTGAGGCGGTAATAGAGGTCCTTGCGGAAGGCCCCGGCCTTCACCAGCCGCTCTAAGTCCGAAGATGCCGAAGTCACCAGGCGCACGTCGGCTTTGAAACCCTGGGAGGCCCCCAAAGGCGTGTAGGCGTGTTCTTCCAAAACCCGGAGCAGCCGGACCTGCAAGGCCGGGGAAATCTCGCCGATTTCGTTGAGAAATAAAGTGCCGCCCGCGGCCATGGCGAAATGTCCCCGGCGTTCCCGCCGGGCATCCGGAAACGCGCCGGCAGTGTGGCCGAAAAGCTCGGATACCAGCACCGCGTCAGGCAAGGCCCCGCAATTCGCGACCACAAAAGGGCCTTGGGACCGGGGGCTCAAGATGTGCAAGGCCCGGGCCACCACCTCCTTGCCGGTGCCGCTTTCCCCTTGGATCAAGACGGTGCTGTCGGCCCGGGCCATGGCCGGCAGGCGCTCAAAAATCTTTGTAATCAAGGGTGACTTGGAAATGAGGCCCCCCAGCCGATTCTGATTGAAGGCTTGGCCGCGCAGTTCCGGGGCCGGGCGCAGGTCCCGGAAGGTCTCCACCCCGCCGATGATTTGGCCCTGCCCGTCCTTTAAGGGGGCGGTACTGACGCCGATGAGGATCTGTTGGCCATCGGCCCTGAGAATCTCCATGGGCCGGTTGGCCACCGGCTGGCCCGTCTGCAAAGTGTGCCTCAAGGCGCAGGCCGTGCCACAAGAGCTGGCGCGAAACACCTCGGAGCAGGGACGGCCCAAGGCTGCGTCCTTGGGCACCCCGGTGATTTCCTGAGCCGCCCGGTTGAAGAAAGTAATCCGCTGCTCCAGGTCCACGGTAAAAACGCCGTCGGCAATACTATCCAGGATGATGGTGTTGGGGGGCGGGGGAGTCACCGGGGAAACGGCAAGGCCAGGCTCTTGCCGCCGGCGGCGTCCAGATTTGGGCCTTGATGGGAATGCAGCTTTTGACTCTTCAGGCATGACTCTTTTCAAAACCCAACTGCGCCGAATAATTTAAGAATGTTCTTCCCTGCCACTGATCTGCGGGAAAGCTGGGTCTGGCAGCAAATCATCAAGAATTGGTGATAGGTGCATTTTGCCCCCATCATCTTGTGGGTTGCCGCATTGGGGGCTGCCTGTCAGGCGTGGCCCCCGAACCGGGAAATACTCGGCCTTGGACACAATGTCCGTGCTTATCCAGGTCTTTGGGGAAGTACTTACCCGGTAGAGAGGAGCGGCTTTCATCTCCAAGATGCCTGGGGAACCAGGCCTTATCATCCTAAGATGCAATTTCCTTGCCGGTGGCCGGCGGTCTCGCCTCCCTCAGGGTCGCTCCCTGGCCTTCATCCTCCTTTCACTCAACCGCTCCATGATTACATAAAAGACCGGCACAAAGGGAATGGCGAGCAGCGTGGAGGCGATCATGCCCCCGAA
Source organism: Thermodesulfobacteriota bacterium (assembly GCA_040757175.1). Taxonomy (GTDB): domain Bacteria; phylum Desulfobacterota; class Desulfobaccia; order Desulfobaccales; family 0-14-0-80-60-11; genus SURF-52. The sequence goes on along the minus strand of JBFLXM010000057.1, from coordinate 7,999 downwards.
GACCACCGTGCCGATGGCCTGCCGGCTGGCGGCCCCGGCGCCGGAGGCCCACACCAGGGGCACCACCCCCAGGATGAAGGCAAAGGAGGTCATGACGATGGGGCGGAAACGCCGCCGGGTGGCCTCCACCGCCGCGTCGATGATGGACAGGCCCTCCTGGCGCAGGTCCCGGGCGAACTCCACGATGAGGATGGCGTTTTTACTGGCCAGGGCGATCATCAGCACCAAGCCGATCTGGGTGTACAGGTTGTTATCCAGCCCCCTCAGGATCAGGGCCAACAGCACCCCCACCATGGCCATGGGCACGGTGAGCATCACGGCCGCGGGGCTGGTCCAGGACTCATAGAGCGCGGCCAGGACCATGAACACCAGGATGATGGAAAGGGCGTAGATCAAATAGGCCTGGAGGCCCACCTGTTTTTCCTGAAGCGCGGTGGCGGTCCAGTCATACGATATGCCCCCGGGGAGGGTGTGCCTGGCCACATCCTCCATGAGTTTCAGGCCCTGGCCGGAGCTGATTTCCGGGGAGGTGGCCCCATAGATGGGCGCGGCCGGATAGAGGTTGTAGCGGGTGACCAGTTCCGAGCCCAATGTCTGCCGCACCTCCATCAGGGTTCCCAAAGGCACCATCTCCCCTTTTTTGTTGCGGGTATACAGGTTCTTCAGGTCTTCCGACTGGAGGCGGTAGGGGGCGTCGGCCTGTACATTGACCTGGAACACCTGGTTGAACTTGTTAAAGAGGTTGACAAAAGAAGTGCCCGGGTAGGCTTGCAGGGTGTTGAAGACGTTCTCCAGCGGCACCTCCAGGGATTCCGCCTTGGTCCGGTCGATATCCAGGTAGATTTGGGGACTGGTGACGCTGAAGGTGGTGAGCAGGTTCTGCACCCCGGGTTGCGCCCTGCCGGCGCGTAAAATTTCCCAAACGGCTTTCTGTAACTCCCCCAGTCCCAGGCTGCCCCGGTCTTCCAGCATCATCTGGAATCCCCCCGCCTGGCCCAGGCCCCGGATGGAAGGAGGAACCATCACCGCAAGCTGCCCATCCTGGATGGCGCTGAATTGCCGGTTCAGATTGGCGATAATCTTTTCCTGGCTTAAGGCCGCGCCCCTTTCTTCCCAGCTCCGATAAACCACGAAAGTGGTGAAGGTGTTGGGCAGATTGGCCGCGTCCAGGATGGAAAAGCCGCCGATGGTCACCCAGGCGCGAATCCCCGGAGCCTCTTTCAAGATGGCGGACACCTTGAGGGCGGTCTCTCTGACCCGGGGTTGGGAGACCCCTTCGGGCAGGCGGGCCACCACCATGGCGTATCCTTGATCTTCGGTGGGCAGGAAGCCCACGGGATGCACCGCGAAGCGCCAGCCGGCCGCCAGGATGACCGCGAAAAATATCGCCGCCATCAGGCCGGAGCGGTGCACCATCCGGCTCACCAGGCCGATATAGGCATCCTCCATGGCTTTATAGGCTCTATTGAAGCCCCGGTAGAACCAGTTGGGTTGTTTCTCCTTGGGGGCCCGGAGCCAGAGGGCGCATTGCGCGGGTTTAAGGGTGAGGGCGTTGATGGCGCTGATGACCGCGGTGGCGGCAATGACCAGGGCGAATTGCCGGAAGATCTGCCCGGTGATGCCCGGGAGAAAGGCCGCGGGCAAAAACACCGACACCAGGGCCAGGGTAATGCCGAGAACCGGGCCCGTCAGCTCTTGCATGGCCTTAATGGCCGCGTCTTTGGGACTGAGTCCTTTCTCGATATAGCGGGAGGCGTTTTCGACGATGACAATGGCGTCGTCCACCACGATGCCGATGGCCAGGATCAGGGCGAACAGGGTCATCAGATTAATGCCGAAGCCCAGCATTTTCATGGCCGCAAACGCACCGATGATGGTCACCGGAATGGTGGTGGCGGGCACCAGGGTCCCCCGCCAGTTCTGCAGAAAGACCAGGATGACGATGAGCACCAGGATGCCGGCTTCGAATAAGGTCCGATAGACTTCGTTAATGGCTTCCCGGACGAAGATGGTGGTGTCGTACTGGATGGCGTAAGTCAGACCCTGGGGAAAGTCCTTTTTCATTTCCACCATGGCCTTTTTGACGTCGTTGCCGACGTCCAGGGCGTTGGCGCCGGGCAGGGTAAAGACAATGATCTGGGCGCTCTTATGGCCGCTGACCCCGGCGAAGTTGCTGTAGTTCTGCTGGCTCAGCTCCACCCGGGCAATGTCCCGGATGCGGACGATCTGCCCGGTTTCCGACCGCTGGCTCTTGACGATGATGTCTTCGAACTGCTCCACATCGGCCAGGCGGCCCAGGGTGTTCAGGGTAAACTGGAAGGCCTGCTCGGGGGGCGCGGGCGCTCCCCCTAATTGACCGGTGGCCACCTGGATGTTTTGCCCCCGGATGGCGTTCAACACCTCCAGGGTGGTCAGGTTAAAGGTCTGGAGCCGGTTGGGGTCCAGCCAGACCCTCATGCTGTAAGGACCGGCGCCGGAGACCCGGATCAGGCCGACTCCGGGCAGGCGGGCCAAAGGGTTTTGCAGGTTGATGACCGCGTAATTGGAGAGAAAGGTTTCGTCGAATTTTTCCTCTTCCGAATAGAGGCTGACCACCAGGAGAAAATCGGTGGAGACCTTCTTGACGGTGACTCCTTGCTGCTGGACACTCACGGGCAGTTGGGCCACGGCGCTGTTCACATAATTTTGCACCTGGGCCAAGGCGGTATTGAGGTCGGTGCCCACGGCAAAGGTGACGGTCAAGGTGTAGCTGCCGTCGCTGCCGCTGGTGGAAGACATATAGAGGGCGTTTTCCACCCCATTCACCGATTGTTCGATGGGCACCCCGATGGTGTTCGCCACCGTTTCGGCGCTGGCCCCGGGGAAGCGGGTGGTTACCTGGATGGTGGGGGGCACCACCGGAGGGTATTGGGCCACGGGGAGAATAAAGAAGCACACCACCCCGATGATAATGGTGACAATGGCAATGACGTTGGCGAAGATCGGCCGCTCGATGAAAAACTCGGAAATCATGATCCGGCCTTTCTCTTCCCGTTCTTCTTGGCGGCGGACTTGTCTTTGGCCGGCGGAGTTTTCGGCTCTCCTTTTTTCTCCGGAGTGACCGGCCGGCCGGGTATGGCCTTGAGGACGCCCTCCACCACCACCCACTCGTTTCCCTGGAGACCTTCGTCAATGACCCGGAAGCCGTCCACCTGGGTCCCCAAGGTGACGCTGCGGCGTTCCACCAGGTTCTGGTCATTGACCACCAAGACATAGGGGCCTTGCTGATCGAATCCCAGAGCCGGCATGGGCACCACCAGGGCCGCCTTTTTCTCGCCCACCGGCACCCGCACCCGGGCGTACAGTCCCGGCATGACCTTGCCCTCCTTATTGGGAGAAATCCCGCGCATGAGCAGGGTGCCGGTGGTGGACGTGACGCTGATGGCCGCAAAATCCAGGGTGCCCCCGTGGGGGTACCCCTGGTCATTGGCCAGACCGAAGGACATGGGCCATTTCTTTTTGCCGGCCTCTTCGGGAGAAAGCCGGGTTCCGCCCATGAGGCGCAGGAGGTCCCGTTCATTGACGGTGAAATAGATATAGATGGGGGCAATCTGGTTGACTTCGGACAGAACCGTGCTTTCCCCCGAACCCACCAGATTGCCGGGGTCCCGCAAGCGCCGGTCGATGCGGCCGTCAAAGGGCGAGGTGACCCGGGTATAGTCCAAATTGAGCTGGGCCAGGTCCCGCTGGGCCTCTGCGGCCAGGAGCGCGGCCTTGGCGGCGTCCCGTTGGTAGAGCCAATTGTCCACGTCAACTTGGGACGCGGCTTTTTCCTTGAGCAGCTTGGAATACCTGGTCAATTCCGTTTGCGCGTGAAACAGGCGGGCTTTTTGGGTGAGGATGTCCGCCTTGGCTTGCTGCAGTTTGGCCTGGTAGGTGTTTTGCTGGATCAGAAACAACAACTGCCCTTTTTTCACCCGGTCGCCATCGTGGAAAAGGACTTTTTCCAGGTAGCCCTCAACCCGGGCCCGGAGTTGCACAGTGTTGATGGCCTGGGTGTTGCCGGTAAGTTCCAGGTATTCCGTGACCTGCCGTTTCTGGGGTTGGCTCACCGTCACCTGGGGGGGAGGCGGGGGCGTAAACGCGGCCTTTTCACCGCAAGCCGCCAGGACCAGGAGAAACACGGGAAGCAGACCCCACATCAGGCGCCGAAAAGCGAAAAAAGGCTGGAATTTCTGTTGGCTCATGAGTGACCACTCCAGTGAATTCGCATTTGCCGCAGGCAATTGCGGAGGAGGTCAGGCTTGTGGAGCAGGCGCCCTCGCCTGCTCAGGAACAGCCGGGGGCGGCTGTTCCGCATCCCCTGCCTTCCCACTCCTTCCCTGTCAGTCTCAATCCTGTTTCAGAGCGGGAGCCGGTGCTTCCGCCCCCTTCTCCTTCCCACCGTTCCCCGGTTCGGAGAGGGCATACCTGGTGGGAGCCAGTAAAAACCCCCAATTCGTACGTTTCGCCATCTCTGTCCGCACCGACTCCGGGATAAAATCCTGGCCCTCCCGGAGTTGCCAGCCGCCGCCCAGGGCCCTATACACTCCCACCAGATTGCGGGAGATGTCCCCCAGGGTGACGGCCAGGCTGTCCTGCTCATTCAGGAGGGCTTGTTGGGCGTTGAGCACGGTGGTGAAGTCGGTGGCCCCTTCCCGGTATTGGAGGACCGAGAGGTCAAAAGACCGCCGGGCCGCGGCCGTGCTTTCCCCCAGGAACCTGGCCCGCACCTGGGAGCGCAGGAAGGCCGTCAGCGAGTCCTCCACCTCCTGTTGGGCTTTGAGAACCGCATTCTGATAGCCGATGAGGAGCTCCTGGAAGCGGGCGTCCTGCACCCGCACCTGGTTGATGAGCCGCCCGTAGTTAAAGAGATTCCATTGGAACGAAGGGCCTGCCTGGACATTGCGGCTGTCCCACCGGAACATCTGCCCCAGGGCGAATCTCCCTACGTCGCTGGACTGAAAGCTAAAGGTGCCGGTGAGGCTGAAGGCCGGGAAGAGATCGGCTTTGGCCACGCCGATATTGGCGCATTGGGCCGCGGCCTGGGCTTCAGCCGCACGGATATCCGGGCGCCGGCGCAGCAAGTCCGCGGGGATGCCCGCCGCCACCTGGGGCGGGGGCGCGGGAATACTACCCTTGCCTGCCAGCAGATCGACCAACTGGTTCGGCGGCATCCCCAGCAGGACGCTCAGGGCATTCTTGGCTTGGCGGAGTTGAATCTCCAGGGTGGGGATGGACGCCTCCGTATTGAACAGCAGAGTTTTGGCCTGCTCCACGTCCCGCTGGGTGGTGGTGCCGCCCCGGAACTTCGCTTCTGCGATTTTTAGGACCTCCGTCTGGGTGGCCACGCTCTGCCGGGCAATGTCCAGACGCTTCTCCAGGGTGCGGATGAGGATATAGGACGCGGCCACATCTCCGGTGAGACTGACCAGGGTGGCGTCGTAATCGGCCACCGCGGCCACCAGGCTGGCGTCCGCGGACTCGATGGCCCGGCGGAACTTCCCCCAAAAATCCAGTTCCCAACTGGCGGTCAGGCCGACCTCGGACTGCCAGTATCTTAAGTTCTGGTTGAACGCCGCCATGGGGGCGTGTTCGCTATAACGGAATTTCTCCAGGGAGCCGAAGGCCTGCTGGGTTTGGGGAAACAATTCGCCGATGGCGACGCCCAACTGGGCCCGGGCTTCCAGGACCCGCACCCCGGCAATACGCAGGTTCAGATTTTCCCGGTAAGCGGTGTCGATGAGCCGGTCCAGGGCGGGATCATTAAAGGCCCGCCACCAGTCCCGGGGCCCGGTGGATTCCCTTTTTACCTGCCGGTCCCCGGCATCCTGCCAGTCTTTGGCCACCGGGGCCGGGGGCGGGGCAAAGTCCGGCCCCACCTTGAAGCACCCGGCGATTAAGAGGACTGACATCAGCAAGACAGGACGGAAGTCGATGCGACCCATGATATCTCCATAGTCCTGCGGCTCTGGAAAGGGTTTTCCGGGGCCCTTAGTCTCTGAAGGAGTTTACGGCCAACTTACCGTGCTCACCTTACTTCTCTTCCGGTTTAAATTCAACCAGGATAAACTTCCTGGGGCGTACCGGAAGAGTAAAGCCGGATTTTTATCTCCCTGTACCGGCGCTAAAGGCCGAGTTTACAGAATAATACCTATTTACCGACGATTTGGTATAATAAAAACAGGCCGAGTAACGGTTGGACTTTGGGAAAAATCATCGTGTCTAGAAATCCAACGCCCAAATTCAAGTCAAAAGTTTGTAAAAGCCGGCGTAAGCAGGCGAGCGGGTTGGCCGCGACCCCACGTAATCTCCCCCCCCAGAACACCATTATCCTGGATAGCATCGCCGATGGCGTGTTCACGGTTGACCCAGACTGGCGCATCACCTTTTTCAACCGGGCGGCCCAGGAGATTACCGGGATTCCCGCGGACGCGGCCTTGGGCCGTCCCTGCTGTGATGTATTCCGGGCCAGCCTCTGTGAATCCGCCTGCATTTTGGGGCATACCATGGAAACCGGCGAGTCGGTGATCAATAGGCTGGTCAAAATCCACCGGGCTGACGGCAAAGAGCTGCCCATCAGCGTCAGCACCGCGCTGCTGAAAGATGACCAGGGGCAGGTCATCGGCGGGGTGGAGACCTTCCGGGATTTGAGCCCGGTGGAGGAGTTGCGCCGGGAAATCCGCCGCCAGTATCGCCTGGGAGACATCATTTCCAGGTCCCCTTTAATGCAGAAGATTTTCGAGCTCTTGCCGCAAATCGCCGCCACCGACAGCACCGTGTTGATTCAGGGGGAAAGCGGCACCGGCAAGGAACTGGTAGCCCGGGCCTTGCATGACCTGAGCCCCCGCTCCCAGGGTCCCTTCGTGGCCGTGAACTGTGGAGCCCTGCCTGACACCCTGCTGGAATCCGAACTTTTCGGCCACACCGCGGGGGCGTTTACCGATGCCCGGCGGGACCGGCAGGGCCGCTTCGCGGCGGCGGAGAGGGGCACCCTTTTCCTGGATGAATGCGGAGATATCTCCCCGGCCCTGCAGGCCCGGCTGCTCCGGGTCCTGGAAGAGCGGGCCTACACGCCCCTGGGATCCTCCAAGAGCATCAAGGCCGACGTCCGGATTGTCACCGCCACCAATAAAGACCTGGCCCAACTGGTGGCGGCCGGCGATTTTCGCAAAGACCTCTTCTACCGCATTAATGTGGTGAAGCTCACACTGCCCCTGCTGACGGAACGCAAAGAAGACATCCCCCTTTTGGCCGAACACTATATCGATCGCTTCAATAAGTTGCAGAATAAGAAGATTCAGAGGCTGAGCCAGGAGACCCTGGCTATTTTCATGCGCCATGACTGGCCGGGCAACATCCGGGAACTGGAAAACGCCATTGAACACGCGTTTATCCTTTGCCCCCAGGGGGAAATCCTGCCCGAGCATCTGCCGGACCACCTGCAACAGGAGAGCCACTTGGGGCCGGCCTTCACCGGTTTGACTCTGCAGGAACAGGAGAAACGGGTGCTCTGGGAGGCACTCGAACGCCACCAATGGCGGCGTCTGGCCACGGCCCGGGAATTGGGGATTGACAAGAACACCCTGCGCCGCAAAATCAAGCGCTTCGGCTTGCTGCCTCCCGTTGCCGGTGAGCCGGAGGAATGACCAGTTTTTCCGGGCCCCCATAAATCAGGGAACAATGTGACGTTAAATGGCCAGTATTATGGGTTCATTTTGTTCCTTTTCCCTGCCCTAAAATTTTCCCCCACAAGCTTTTCCCTGTAAATTTTACCAGTTAAGGGGAGAGTTCCCCTGGCCTGATCCTTGATTGGGGCAAAAAATAGGGGCGGACCTACTGGTCCGCCCCTTGTTTGTGTGCCGAGCATGCAACGCAGCTTGGAGGTGGAAGTCCTCTACCCAACCTGATGGAGGTGAAGGGTTAGCGAAGCGCAAGGGCATCATCGTGAGGCGGGGTCTGAAGGAAGCGTGGAGCAAAG
>JBFLXM010000056.1:0-29019 GCA_040757175.1 Thermodesulfobacteriota bacterium | reverse complement strand
ATTACGAAAACCGCACTTGTTCACAAGCTAATTTGTCAAGGAAAAAAACGCCTCCGGGAGAATTTTTTTCAAATGATGTTTACCGGTTGTCATGCAATTTCCTAACCGGACAGTGCTGGGGCGAACCCCAGGTTCGCCCCTAATTCTTCAATATCCGTTTGTTGGCACAGGGGAATCAGACGTAGTCGCCCCGGTTAAACTTGAAACTCTCCGTATAAGCCAGGGCCGCGGCCTCTTCCATCACCGATTTCAAGGGAGAAGACGCGGGCAGGGCCTGGGCCAGGGCCTGGAGCCGCTGGCTGTCCTGCTCCAGGGTCTCCACCAGGGCGGCAATCTTTTTCAGGGGCAGATCCGAGCTGGCCAGAGCCTGCCGGTATTTATCCAGGTGGGACAGGACCGTATCCAGCACCTCGCCGGGGGTGCGGTTGACTTCGGTTACCGGGGCAACGGCAGACAAATTCCCCAGGGCCGCAGGGGCTTCGGGGGCCCCGGTTACTTGGGCGGCCAGGACCTCCTGCAACTGTTGGGCAAAGTTTGCCTCGCCGGCCGCGGGTTTGGCCTCCGGGGTTTTCGGGGTTATGATTTGGGTGAGCAGATCTTCTATCTTCATGATGGCCTCTTGATCGGCAATAATTCCGGCTAACTTTAGAACTGCACGGACTGCACCTGGGCGCAGATCTCCCGCAGGCGGTCAAATTGGTACAACTCCCGCAGGTCTTGGCGGCTGAAGTTGCTCCAATCCTGCTGCACCTGCTGGAGGAGTTGCTGGGCCTGGTCCACATCCACCTCTTCCGGGGGCGGGGAAGCCAGGTTCTGGGTGGTAACCAATTCCACCCGGTCTTCTTCGGAAGCAGTCTGGCTCTCCGCGTTTTGGGCCTCCGGGGTTGCCTGGTTGGCAACCGTAACCCGGTCATCCACCCCCGAGTCCAACGTCATTGTCTGCTGGGGATAAAGGCTGGAAATTTCCACTCCGCATCTCCTTATGGGGAATTTCCCCTAATAGCTAGCAATATCAGTGCCAGATATAAAAGCCAGCAATTACAAGCAGTTGATAGAGAAGCGACGGCAAAAACGGCGGTAAGTTTTGCCTACTTGCCATTTTTTTGACAGTTTCCGGAGGGAAGCATTTTAAATTCACTTGTCATCAAAAGTATTTTTTCCGTGGGGGCGAATCTTGTATTCGCCCAGCCTCCGGGGCGAACACCAGGTTCGCCCCTGCATCCCCCCACCACGAATAATATTACCCGCGGCCGCAGAGGTCCCTCATAGGACACGGAGGTCCGGGGGCTTTGCGGCAGTAATCCCGGCCCAGGCGCACCAGGGCCGCTTCCAGGTCGGCGAAGTCGTGGGGCGCGACCGGTTGTCGCCGCCATTTCGCTTCCAGGGCGGCCAGGGCCTCCCCGGGGCTGAGGCCGGAAGGCAGCAGCCCCAGGTGCTCCCCGGCCAGTTGGGCCAGGGGGCTCAAGGCCGGGGTGGCCTTGGCCCAGACCCCCCGGAGTTCCCGCAAAAAGATATTGGCCGTGGCCGGGCCGATCCCCGGGGCCAGATTGATGAGCCGCCGTTCCAGGTCCGGCCCGTCCGCGGCCGCCGCGTGCAGCCGCTCCAAAGAGTCCCGGTACTGCTCGTGGAGGGAGGCCATGACCTGCAACAGTTTGGTGGCGGTCTTGAAGTCATAGCGGGCGTAACCTCCGGCATCCAGCAGGGCCACCAGATTATCCCAGCCTTGCTCCCGGATGGCCTCCGGGGTGTAGACCCCCCGGGCCACAAAGACCTGGCAGGTGCGGGCCGCCAGCTTCCCGGAGATGGGGGCGCCGTAAAGGATGGCCGCCAGGAACCATTTTTGCCTGGCCTCCGGCCCGGCCTTGAGGTCGATGCCCAACGCGGTGGCGAAGCGGCCCGGCAGGCGGGCCAAGACCTGGGAAATCTGCTCCATGATTTTATTCCTTTGTAAAAAGTTTAAGAATATTGCTATTATAACCGAAACCTAGTAATTAAGAGCAGCTCCCTTCCGGAGATAACGCCATGTGCAGGAATGAACGCCGCTATTGCTGTTGCGGCCGGAATTCGGCCTTTCTCCTTTTTCGCGATAATCTCCTCTATCCGGAAATCCTGATTAATCTTTACTGCCCCCTCTGCCAGGACCGGGCGGTTGGGGATGAGGCCGCCATGCTCCGGGACTGCGGCTGGATCCTGGAGTATGATATTCCCGGGGCTCAAGCCCTGCTGCAGCAACAGGGCGTTAAGGGCACGGCCACCCCGGAATTTCTCTTTGATGAAGGCTACCTGAGCTGGCAGGGTCTGTCTCCGGGGGACCAGGAGATGAACGCCGCCTTGCACCGGCGGCTGGCCCCCCTCATTGAGCAAGACCTGGCCCGGTATCTTGAATCCATGAAAAGCGAGTGGCTTAAGCATGTGGCGGAGCTGAAGGCCGCGGGCTGGCGAAAAGCTCAGAAGGCTTGAAGCTTACTGATCTTGTTAACTTTAAGAACCAAGGAGGGCTAGTATGCGGAAGGTATTATGGACTTTAGGTATTTTGACCCTGGCAGGCTTATGGGCGTTGCCCGCCGGCTGGGCTCAATGGGGGGCCATTCAAAGCGGCGCCGACGCCCTGCGCCGGGCCAAGGAAGCGGAGAAACAACCGTCACCGCAGCAAAAGCCCACCAAGGCCTACGAGGGTTCGGCGTCCATGAGCGACACCAAAACCGGGGTATCCACCTCCCCGGTGACCTACCAAAACAAAGTCCGGAATTTTTCCTACACCATCCCCGCGGGCTGGCGCCTGGAGCGGGGCGACCCCGCCGGCAACGCGGAAAGAGACAATATCATCTTCATGAAGCCGGGGACCACCTGCGGCTTTAACATCCATTGGACCCAGATGGTGCCCAGCTTCCCCCGGAAGGCCTCGGTGGACGCCTCTTATAAGCAGGCCATGGAAGAGAAGACCATCGGCAAGTATCTGGCGGTAAAGCGTCGGGATCAAGGGGGCAAGGGCAAGGAAGGGATCATCGGCTGGGAGACCATCGAGACTCCGGAGAAGGGCTCGGGAGGTTTTCAACGCATCCAATGGCAGTGCTATGACAGCCAAAATTATATGTACAGCTTCATGGCCCATAGCGAACCCAAGGATTTCAACGCCAACCGGGCGGAGATGCAGCGGCTCATCGATTCCATCAAGTTCAACCGCTAGCGGGATAATTACCGCGGTCTCCTCCTTTAAGGGGGAGACCGCCATGATTTTGCCATGACCCTCACCTTGTCGGACATCGAGGCCGCGCAAGAACGGCTGCGGGGGGTGGTGCAACACACCCCCCTGGTCTATTCCCGGACTTTGAGCCAAGCCAGCGGCCGGGAAGTCTTCCTGAAGCTGGAAAACCTCCAAACCACCGGTTCCTTTAAGCTGCGTGGAGCGTTGAACCGTTTGCGGCTTCTGAAGGAGCGGGGCGAGGGGGAACGGGTGGTGGCCGCGTCCGCTGGCAATCACGCCCAGGGCGTAGCCTTTGCCGCGTCTTCGCTGGGAATCCCCGCCACCATCGTCATGCCCCTGGGGGCCTCCATTTCCAAGCAGATGGCCACCGCCGGCTATGGCGCGGAGGTGATCCTACATGGCCGGGACCTCTCTGAAGCCCTGGAAAAGGCCCGGGAACTGGTGGCTCAAGGCTACATCTTTATTCATCCCTATGACGACCCGGAGGTGATGGCCGGGCAGGGCACCCTGGGCCTGGAGATCCTGGAGGACCTGCCGGGAGTGGACACGGTGGTCATTCCCGTGGGCGGCGGCGGCCTGGCCGCAGGCACGGCCCTGGCCCTGAAGTCCCGGAAACCCGGGGTGGCCGTTATCGGCGTCCAGACTTCCCAGGTGCCTTCCCTGGCCGTGGCCCTGAAGCGGGGCGGCCCCACCCCGGAGCCCGCGCGGCCCACCCTGGCGGACGGCATTCAGGTGCCCCTGGTGGGGAGCCGCACCTTTCCCATTCTGCAGCAGTATCTTCAGGAAGTGGCGCTGGTGCGGGAGATGGAAATCGCCCAGGCCTTATTATTCCTCCTGGAAGGCAAGAAGGTGTTGGCGGAAGGGGCCGGCGCGGTGACCACCGCCGGTTTTCTCTTCCCCCTCAAGTCCCGGGATCTGGGGGACAAGGTGGTCCTGGTGGTGAGCGGGGGCAACATTGATATTCCGGTGTTGGAACGGGTGCTGCCCCGGGCCTTGCTGGAGTCCCGCCGTCTCTGGAGCCTGCGGGTGACCTTGGGGGACCGGCCCGGGGCCTTGGGGCGTCTGGCCACCCTCCTGGGGGAGGAAGGCGCTAATATTTTGCATCTCTTTCACGATCGGCTGGCCCCGGAGTTGCCTTTGGATTATACTAGGGTAGAGCTGAGCCTGGAGACCCGGGATCAGGAGCACGGGGAAGCGGTGCTCCGGGCCTTGCGGGACGCGGGTTACCAGGTGGAAGAGAAGCCCCAAATAAAGTTGACAGCCGGCAGCAGTCAATTTTCCATATCTAAAGCAAAGAAAACGGGAGACAGGAAACTTCCCTTATGACGGTCTCCAACCGCATCAAACAAGCCCTGGAGGGCTCTTCCTGGATCCGGCGCATGTTCGAGGAAGGCGCGGAGCTGAAAGCCCGTCTGGGCGCGGATCAGGTAATGGATTTTACCCTGGGGAACCCGGACCTGGAACCCCCGGCGGAGTTCAAAAAAGAATTGCTGGCCGCAGTGCAAGACCCCCAGCCCGGCCTGCACCGCTACATGGCCAACGCCGGCCTGGTTCCTGCGCGCCAGGCCGTCGCCCGCCATTTGAGCAAAGTCCACCATCTGGACTTTAAGACCGAAGATATCGTCCTCACCTGCGGCGCGGGCGGGGCCATCAATATCATTCTCAAGGCCCTGCTGGACCCCGGCGACGAGGTGGCGGTCCTGGCCCCCTTCTTCCCGGAATACCTGTTCTATGTGGATAATCACGGCGGCACGGCCCGGGTGGTGGAGACCGACGACCACTTTCAACCGGACCTGCGGCGGCTGGAGCAGGCCCTGAACCCCCGGACCCGGGTGGTGATCATCAACTCGCCCAACAATCCCACGGGCCAGGTTTATGAGGCCGAGGCCCTGAAAGAGCTGGGGCGGTTGCTCACCCACCACGCCGGCCGCCACGGGCGCCCCATTTACCTGTTGGCGGATGAGCCTTACCGGCGCCTGGTTTACGACGGCCTCAGCCTGCCCAGCATCTTCGGGGCCTATCCCAACACCCTGCTGGCCACCTCCTTTTCCAAAGACCTTTCCATTCCCGGGGAGCGCGTGGGCTACGCGGCGGTGAGCCCCCGGGCCACGGGCCGGGGAGAACTTTTCGCGGGCCTGGTGCTGGCCAACCGCATCCTGGGGTTCGTCAACGCCCCGGCCCTGATGCAGCGGGTGGCGGCCCATCTCTTGGAGGTGTCGGTGGACGTGGGTTATTACGCCCGGCGCCGGGACCTGTTCAGCGAGGTTCTGGAGCAGGCGGGCTATGATTTTGTCCAGCCCCGGGGGGCTTTTTACTTTTTTCCCAAGGCTCCGGGGGGGGACGACCTGGCCCTGGTGGCCCGGTTGAAAGAAGAAAATATTCTGGCCGTGCCGGGCCGGGGTTTCGGCCGGGCCGGCTATTTCCGCCTGGCCTTTTGCGTGCCGGAGGAGGTGATCCGGCGGGCGGCCCCGGGTTTCGCCCGGGCCCGGAGTTGAGGGGTTGATGACCAAGCGCCAGCCGTTAGCCCGGCCCCTGGCAGTCCGGGAGGTCCTTTTGGGGCTGATGAAGCCCCTGGATTGGGAAAACCTGGCCCAGCGCAGCTTAATCCGCCAGTTCTGGGAGGCGATGGTGCCCCCGGAGATCCTGCCCCACACCCGGCTCCTGGAGGTCCGCCGCCGGGAACTCTGGGTGGAGGTGAGCGCCGCGGCCTGGGGCCAGGAACTGCAATTCTTGAGGCCCGCAATCTTGGGAGAGCTGGAGAGGGCTCTAGGCCCTGGAGTCATCCGCAACCTGCGGATCCGGGTGGTAAGCCGGGGAGTCAAAGAGTTGGAGGAAGAGCAGGATCGTTAGCTGACAACCGGCTATAACCATTGACCTGCGTTCGGAGCCAGAAAAAGATGCCGCCGCTAATCCTGCTGGTTGACGATGATGTCCTGATCCGCTCTCTGGGAAAGGAACTCCTGGAGCACTTGGGTTATCAGGTGGAGGTGGCCAGTGATGGCCAGGAAGCCCTGGAGATCTTCCGGCGTCTGGGGCGGGTGGATCTGGTGATCCTGGACTATTACCTGCCGGGCCGGGATGGCCTGCAGGTGCTCCAGGATCTTAGGGCCCTGGATGCCCAGGTGCGGGTGTTGGTGGCTTCGGGCTTCTTTCCCGCCGAGGATGTGACCCGGATCAAAGAGTTGGGGGCCGTGGGCTTTATTTATAAGCCTTACCGGGTGACGGAACTGGAAGGCCGGATTCGCCTGGTTCTCCAAGGGATGTCCGGCTTTTAGCCAACTGCGGTCCCTGCCATTCGAAACAAAAAAGCGCGGCGCTGACCCGGGACAGGCAGGCCGTCTCCCGCCATTGGGGCCCTAAAAGGTTCCCGGCAAATTTCCGCATATCCTCCAGAGAAGGAAAATGGGAAGCTATGAGCCACACCCGCCGGGGCGGGCCGGTGCCCACGGCCGGCAAAGCCAGATCCGTCTCATAACAAGACTTACCCCAGCAGACTCGCTCCCCGGGGCCGTGAAAGTAGTACTTAAAAGGCGAGGCCGCAAAATAATAGACATAGACCCAGTCCCGGGGCCGAAGCCGGTTTTGGAGATGGTCTACCAGGGGTTGGATCTCTTCCCGGTTGTAGTTGGGATAAAGGTTTTCCCGGATCATGGCGGAGGGCTTGAGGGCCAGGAGGATAAGGCCGCAGAGGGCCAGGGCCGCAACCTTCTGCCGTTTTTGCCAAAGCCGGGTGAGAATGGCCGTCAGCCCCGCGGCGGCCACCAGGTAGAGCAGCGGCGCGCTGAAGAGCATCAGGCGGTTTCCCCCGTAATGGGCCATAAAGGGGTAGCGGTGCAAGGCCGCGGCTCCCAGGGTCAGGAGCAGGGGGCCCCCTAGATATAGTAAGGCCCGGCCGGCCCCCTGTCTCCGTAAGGTGACGATGCCGGCCGCCAGGAGGACGGGGGCCCAGTACAACCCCCAAACGCCGAAAAAGTAGTGGAAATAGCGATAGAGAGCCCCACCTAACCACCACATAAAGGGGCCGAAGCCGGAGAAATCCGGAAAATCCTGGGCCCAATAGGCCACCAACTCCGGGTCCACTTGCCGCCGGAAAAATAAAAAGTAAACCGCGGTAAAAGCTGCGGCCCAGACGCCCCCCAAAAGCGCCACGCGCCAGCGCCGGGAGCGGGGCAGAATAAACCATAACCCCGCCAGGGCCGCGGGCAGGATGAAGACCAGGGTATGGGAAAACCCCAGGCCCAGGGCGCCGGTCACGGCCAAGGCCGGCCAGGCCCATTTGTTGTCTCCCCGCCGCAGCCGCTCCACCAGAAAAAAGACGAGGACCGCGAAAAAGGCGTCGCTGCTATACTGTTTCAACTCCTTGGAGAAATAGACCATGATGGGGGAAAAGCCCACCATGGCCAGGGCCAGCAGAGAGGCGGACCGGGAGGTCAGGGCCAGGGCCAGGGGCCAAAACAAGGCCAGGGTCCCTAAACCGAAGAAGAGGGAGAGGGAACGTAAGACCGCTTCGCCATTGCCGCCGACCTGGGCCAGGGCCCAGACGCTGAGGAGGTACAGGGGCGGGGTGGATTGGCTGGCAGCCAGGGCCGCTTGCGGCGTGTCTTGCAGCGCGGCCAGGGCCACCCAGGCCTCGTCGGTCCAGAGGTCCCGGCCTCCCAGGTCGTAGACGCGGAAAAAGGCCGCCAGCCCGAAAATGAAGAGCAAGGCCAGGCCGACCCAGGGGGGCCTGAGGGGAATCCAAGACCACAGACGCCGCAAAATGGGGGGATGGACCTCCTGGAGTGATGAGCCGCAAAAGTTCCCTTGTATTATAAGACAAAATATTAGACAAGTGAAAGAGATTATTTGTTATCGCTGCCATAGATGGCTTAGAATCTCATAGAAAAATATTGATTTCCGGATTGTCTACTTTTTGAGATAAAACAGGCATGCGGAGGAATTATGCTAACTAAATTATTTATTAAAAATTTTAAGCGTTTTGGACAGGTGGAAATTGAGCTCGGAAACCCTGTTGTATTCATTGGCCCAAACAATTCTGGTAAGACCGCGGCTCTGCAGGCACTTGCCCTCTGGGATATTGGAATAAAACGCTGGCATGAGAAACGTGGTGGCAAAGGGGCATCGGAGAAAAAGAAAGGTGTCACCATCAATAGACGTGATTTAATCGCGGTGCCGGTTCCTAATACTAATTTGCTTTGGAGAGATTTGCATATTCGCGACATTCAGATGATAGATGGGAAACCGCAGACAAAAAATGTTAGGATTGATATTTTGGTTGAGGGCGTAACCGAAGGAAAAGAATGGAAATGCGGATTAGAATTTGATTATGCAAATGAGGAATCATTTTACTGTAGACCGTTACGCATTTCAGAGGGGAAAGATCCAGAACGCATGCCTATTCCTCAGAAAGAGGCGATAGATATCCGAGTTGCGTTTCTTCCACCAATGTCTGGTCTGTTTGCTTATGAAACGAGACTTTTTGATCTAGGTGCCATTAACGTTCGCTTAGGTGAAGGACGTACAGCTGAGGTTCTTCGAAACCTTTGCTTTCAGATTACAAACTTAGATAAAGGTGAGAATAAATGGAAAAAAGTCTGTAAAAGAATATATGAGCTTTTCAGAGTTGAGCTTGATGCACCTCAACTCATCGTTGATCGAGGGGAAATAATTATGACATATCGTGATACGTCAGGGGTCAGGCTTGATCTTTCTTCTTCAGGTCGTGGACTCCAACAGACGTTGCTTTTGCTAGCTCATTTAACCATAAATCCAGGATCGGTATTGCTTCTGGATGAGCCAGATGCCCATTTAGAAATATTACGTCAGCGGCAAACTTATCAGCTTTTGACCGAAACTGCCAGAGAGCAAAGAAGTCAAATTATAGTAGCCAGTCACTCAGAGGTAATTCTTAACGAGGCTGCAGATCGCGATGTTGTTGTGGCATTTGTAGGTAAACCGCATCGCATAGATGACCGTGGCAGCCAACTTTTAAAATCACTTAAAGAGATAGGTTTCGATCACTATTATCAAGCAGAACAAACAGGATGGGTTCTTTATCTTGAAGGTTCAACAGACCTTGCAATATTAAATACTTTTGCTGAAATACTTGATCATCCGGCAAAAGAGTTCCTTGAAAGACCTTTTGTTCATTATGTTCAAAATCGGCCCGAAAAAGCTCGCGATCACTTTTGTGGTTTACGTGAGGTATATCGGGGTGAGAAAGATCGAGATCTTGTAGGCTTCGCCCTCTTTGATCGTCTTGAACAATCACTTAAGGAGACTCCTGCCTTGAAGGAGTATATGTGGAGTCGAAGAGAAATAGAAAATTATATATGCACAAGGGAAGCCCTCCTTTCTTACGCAGAAGATTTCCCCCATGAAACTGATCCTAAACCTAATGGACCCTTATTCGAGGCGGGAGAAAAAATAAGAAGGAAAAACATAATGCAAGAATGCATTGAAGGATTGGTGCCTGGTTTCGCTTTACAGGACGTTTCAGATCCCTGGTGGAGAAATACAAAAGCAAGCGACGATTTTTTGGAAAGATTATTTGATATCTTTTTTAAAAAACTCGGAATTCCCAATTTAATGCGCAAGACTGATTATCATATTTTAGCTCGCTATATTTCTATCGACCAAATAGACCCGGAAGTCTCAAGCGTGTTGAGTGAAATATTAGAAGTGGCAAATAAAGCAAAACCAGTACAAGAAGAAATATGATCACTGGAGAAAATTGCCTCTGGCCGCCGCCGCTGAGGCCCGGGGAGGCGGTGGCCGTGGCCGCGCCTGCCAGCCCGGTGTCCCGGCAGGACTGGGACGCGGGGGTGGCGATCCTTAGGGCCTGGGGCTTTAAAGTGGTCTGCGGGCCGGAGGTCTTCCTGGCCCGGGCCTGGGGCCGGGAGACCGACCGGGGGTTGGCCCGGAGGTTCCTGGAGGTCTGGCAGGAACCGGAGGTGAAGGCCATCGTCGGGGCCCGGGGGGGTTACGGCTCCCTCAAGGTCCTCCCCTTCCTGGACCTGCCCGCCCTGGGGGCGCAGCCCAAGCGCCTGGTGGGCTTCAGCGATCTCACCAACCTACTCTGGCATCTGCACCGGGGCCTGGGCCTGGTGACCTTTCACGGCCCCACCGTGGCCCATTTGCCGGTCCTCACCCCCGCGGCCCGGGAGAGTTTTTTATACTGGCTCACAGCCCCGGGGCCCCAGGCCGTCTCCTTCCCGGGTTTAACCCCGCTGCTGCCGGGAACCGGGGAAGGGACCCTGGCCGGGGGCAACCTCACCACCCTCTGCCACCTGTTAGGCACGCCCTTTGCTCCCCGCTTTCAAGGACATATCCTCTTCCTGGAGGATCATAACGAAGCCCTGTACCGCCTGGACCGCCTGCTCCACCACCTGCTCCTGGCCGGGGCCCTGGAGGGGGTAAAAGGGGTGGTTCTGGGCGCGTTCACCGGCAGCGGCAGTGCCCGGGACAATCTTTGGGAAGTTCTGGCCACGGCCCTGGCCCCCCTGCAAGTGCCGGTCCTGGCGGGTCTGCCCGTGGGCCACCAGCCGGACAACCATACCCTGCCTCTGGGAGTGTGGGCCCGGGTGGACGGCCAGGCGGGCAGCCTCACCCTGGCCCCCTGATCCCCATTCTTTCTGTGGGGGTGAACATCGGGTTCGCCCCGGCCGCCCTCCCCGGGCCTCTAAAAATCCTCCCCAGGATTGACAATCTCTATTTGCACCTTATTTTTTATAGGAAACCAGATGCCCGACAAGGAGGAGTTATGGCCAAAAAAGTTTATACCTGTACAACCTGCGGGGCCCTGGCGGAAGAGCCCGGCCATCTCTGCAATCCCGGCGGTGAACCCATGACCTGCGCCTACTGCGGAGAAAAGGGGGCCCATACCAAACATTTCTGCAAAGGCAAACTGGAAGACATCAAGTATGTCTGCGAGCAGTGCGGCCGGCTGTCCACTTCCGCGGACCTGCTCTGCAAACCCACCGGTGTGCCCAATACCTGAAAAAGCCTGAGGATGGAATCCTTAGGGGCAGGCTGCATGGGCCTGCATGCGGAAGGAGCCAGGGAATTTGTCCCTGGCTCCTTTTTTGCTTTAATCTGAGTGGAGGAAGGGAGCTAAGGCCAGGGGCACAGGCGTCTGGACTGAGGCAGCTTCTGAGCCTCTCTCGGAAATGCCTTCAGGTCCGGGAAGCCCCCGGGTCTTTGACCGCCAGAGAAAAAAACAGGGCCATGCCTAACATCAAAGCCCCGATCACACTGAACGCATAAGAGTAAGAAAGGGAAGCAATCAGGAACCCGGCCAGGATGGGTCCCGCGGCTTCGCCACTATCCCAGATGGTGCCGAAGACCCCCATGGCCGAGCCCATGCGCCCGGCTCGCACCAGGTCCGCCACCAGCGCGGTGGTGGACGGGGTGACAACGGCCACCCCCAGGCCGAAGCAAGCGGAGATGATAAAGAGGGTCCGGATCGAGGTGAGGGCGGGGATCAGGGGGAGAGTCAGGGCGCAGAGGCAGAGGCCGCAGACAATCATGGGTTTGCGGCCCCATTGGTCTGAGAGCCGCCCGGAGATGGGCTTGGCCAGCATGGTGGTGGCGAGTTGCGCGCCCATGACCACCGCGATCTGGGCGTCGTTCAGGCCGATCTCCCGGCCGTAGGTGGGGAAAAACCCCAGGAACGCGCCGTAGCCCACGTAGAGCATGGCCTCCAAACTGGAGGCGATGAGTACCCCCCGGCTGGAGAGAACTTCCCTGATCCCCTCCCCAAAACCCCGGAGTCGCTCCCCCAAAGAAGATTTCCCGGCAGGCTCCCGGGGAGAATCGGGCAGGCGCAGGAGGAGCAGCAGGGGCAGCAGGCCTAGGAAACCTACTGCCAAGTAGGTGGAACTGTAGCTGACGGTGTAATATAAAATAAGCCCCCCGATAAGGGGTCCCAGGGTGGCGCCCAGATCGCCCGCGGCCGCGAACCAGCCCAGGTGCTCCCCCCGTTTCTGGGTGGCCAGATCGGCGACCGCGGCCGCGGCCACCGGGGAGAAGATGGCGGTGGCCAATCCATGGAGGAATCGCAAGGCCAGGAGGGGGCCGGGAGAGTGAATCAGGGGATAAAAAAAGGGAGGAATCGCAAAAAAGAGGCCCCCCAGGAGCAGCATGCGCTTACGTCCCAGGACGTCGGAGAGCGCCCCCGCGGGCAGCTTGATGAGGACTCCGGAAATGGTGGACGCGGCCACGATGAGGCCGATGAATTCCGGCGCGGCCCCCAAGTCCTGGGCAAAGCGGGGGAGCACCGGGCTCCGGGCCATCTGGTAGCTGAACCGGGCCAGAAACCCGGCCAGGAGGAGGGTTATGAAGGGGGTCATATTAGCTTTCAGGGGTCAGCTTTCAGCTTTGTTCTCGTTCCCAAGTTGCACTTGGGAACGTTTTTACCGCCAAGCTGCACTTGGCGTAGGCGAAGCCAAGCTTCGCATCAAAGGGGTTCAACAATTTATGAACCGCAGACTACCGCAAATGGCAGGCCACCCAGTGTTCCACCGCGGTTTCCCGGTAATCCGGGACCACATCCCGGCAGAGGGGCAACTGGGCTTCGGGGCAGCGGGGGTGGAAGGGGCAGCCGGAAGGGATGTTGATGGGGCTGGGGGGGTCCCCCTTGAGCTCCGGGGGCTTAAAGGGCCGCTCCGGGTCCGGAAGGGGCACCGCGGCCAAAAGGGCTTCGGTGTAAGGGTGGAGCCGGGCCCCGTCAAAGACCCGCCGGGGAGCCGTCTCCACCAGCCGGCCCAGGTACATGACCGCGACCCGGTCGCTGATCTGGGAGATCACGCTCAAATCGTGGGAGATGAAGAGATAGGTGAGGCCGTGGCGCTGCTGCAGGTCTGCCAGCAGATTAAGGATTTGGGCCTGGATGGAGACGTCCAGGGCCGAGACCGGCTCATCGGCCACGATCAGCCGGGGCTTTAAGGCCAGGGCCCGGGCTATCCCTAAGCGCTGGCGCTGGCCGCCGCTGAATTCATGGGGGTAGCGCTCCAGGTGCTCGTCGGCCAGGCCCACCTCCCGGAGTAGTTCCGCCGCCCAGGCCCGGCGCTCCAGCCGGCCGCCCAAGCCGTGGATGGCGTAAGGCTCCTCCAGGATCTGGCGCACCGTCAGCCGGGGGTTCAGGGAAGAGTAAGGGTCCTGGAAGACGATCTGCATCTGCCGGCGCAGGTGTTTTAGATGTGACTTGGGGAGTTTCGTCAACTCTTCGCCGCCGAAGAAGACCCGGCCCCCGGTGGGGGGCAACAGGGCCAGGAGCAGGCGGCCCAGGGTGGACTTGCCGCAGCCGGACTCCCCCACCAGGCCCAAAGTCTCCCCGGCCTGTACCGAAAGGTTCACCCCCTCCACCGCTTTGAGCAGCGGCCCCCGGCCCCAGGGCCCGGCCAGGCGGAAGTGGCGGCTTAAGTTTTCGGCTTTTAGGAGGTTTCCGACCATAATATTTATTGTTAAGACACGCCGGTATAACCGATCCTCATCAATCGGCCGATATTATAGGCAGCTTGCTCAAATTCTGGATCTATATGCAAAGCAAGCTGGTATTGGGCTAACGCGTCATTTTCACGGCCTATTTTTTCCAAAACAACCCCTAAATTATTATGGGGCAGAGCTGACCTCCAGTGCAACATTATCGATTCTTGCAACGCGGTTAGAGAATTTTCAAAATCATTCTATCGAAGATAAGCTAATCCGAGCTCATTATAGAAAATGAAACTTGTTGGAGCCAACTCTACCGCCTTCTCAAACTCTTCTATACTTTCCTTATCTTCCCCATTAGAGCGCCTTTGCAGGCCCGTCTCATAATGCTTTTTGGCGCGATCAGGGTCAAAAGGCTTGCCCAACCGTTTATGTTGTAAGAGCTTATAAGCCCTATAATAATGGCCTTCTCTTACTCCATCCTGCAAAAGTGTAGCGGTAATTCCTATAGCCTCTTTGATTTCATTAAATTTTAAATCAGGAAGCCCTGAAAGCAGAATCGCTAATGCGCCACTTACCAAGGCGGCAGACACTGAAGTTCCGGTAGAGCCTTCTCCTAACCGGTAATATAGCCAGGGAAAGTATTTTTCCAGAATTCTCCCCCAGTTGCTGGTAGGAAATTTCCCCGATGCTCCGATTGTATACGCTCCAGCCGCGTTACCGGGGCAAGTAAGGGTATCAATTCCAGGCCCAAGATTCCCCGCTGCGGCAACGACAATGAGTCCCAAATCGGCCACTTCGTTGACCATCGCACAAAGGTTGCACGGCTTGTCATGGGTGCACCAGCACCACCGCCAAAAGCGGCGACGAATCCCAGCGCTAATGTTTATCACCCGGATTTCAGGGTAACGCTCAACACAACATTCCAAGGCGCGAATCAACACCTCCCGAGTAACGAGGCCACATTTATCAATGACCTTGATACTGCCGATTTGCGCCCTATCCGCATATCCCAGGATGAATTTGCTCATCTCGGTACCGTGTCCCAAGAGGTCCCTGGGATTATTATCCGAGGTTAAATCGATTTTCCAGGCAAGCCGGACACCCAAAACCTCCTCATTCACCCCGGAGTCTAGGACAGCAACTGTGATGCCCTCCCCATGGATGCCTTTCTCCCACAGAGCACTTATTCCTACTTCTCGAGCCAATTCCAATTGGCTTTTAGCCGGAGGTCCCCAAGATTTTAACATATCAGGGCTTCCCCATAATTTTTTGGAGTGTGGAGTCCCAAAGGTATCCTGCAATTAATGCGGCTTGCCAGGTCTTTAAAGTTTCCCCCGAAAAAGCCACTATCAACAATGCAACGGCCAAAGAGAACAATCCAAGAATAATGTAGGGTCGTATCACCTGCCAGATGGCGCGAATTATTATGCCAAATCCGCCGAGTTCAGCTGCCCCTCCAAGATCGAACTGTCTCCTAACAGCCTTGGATAAAACGGGAATGATAATACTCAGGACTACTCCAGAGGCGCAGACGGCGTAAGTATGCAGGAAATCCATAAATCCCTCCATGTTTAGCCCATGGGGCGGGAAAGCTAAGAGTCCCCCGCCATTAGCATTAATACATCTCTAAACTGCAAACATAGGCTCGATTATATTGCGGCATAAGAAAGACCAATCCTTTTTACCCGAAGGCGGGATGCGCTGCGCTTTCCCGCCCTACGACTGCTACGACTGCTAATAAGCCCCGGTTTCCCTTAATACTGCCGGCACGGTCTGGGCCAGGATTTTGAGATCCAGGCCCAAGGACCAGTTGTCAATGTATTGCAAATCCAGGTGCATCCACTCTTGAAAAGATATGGTGCTTCTGCCGCTGATCTGCCACAGGCAGGTGATGCCGGGCGGAGCGCTGAAGCGGCGCCGTTGCCAGTCCTGGCTGAACCCTTCGTAGTCCCGTAAGGGCAAGGGTCTGGGACCCACCAGGCTCATATCCCCCTGGAGCACGTTAAAAAGCTGGGGGAGTTCATCGATACTGGTGCGGCGCAAGAATCTGCCGATGGCGGTGACCCGGGGATCGTCTTTAATCTTGAACACCGGGCCATCGGCTTCATTAAGGGATGCCAAACCGGCGATTTGTTGTTCCGCGTCCGGAATCATGGTGCGGAATTTATATAATCGAAAGATCCTTTTATTCAGGCCCAGCCGCTCTTGGATAAAAAAGACCGGTCCCGGAGAGAGAGATTTGATCAGCAGGCCCACCGCAATAAATAACGGGGAAAAAAGGGCGCATAAAAAAAAGGAGCCGACAAAATCAAAGGCCCTTTTGACCAGGAGGGGCCATCCTCCCATGGCCCCGGTGTACACCGAGATGACCATGTTATCTTCGTACTGCTCTAATTTGGACCGGGCCAATTTCATGTTGCGCAGCAAATAAAAGCTGTCGGAAATAAATCTGACGACAATGCCTTGCTCCACGCACAGGGCCACAATGGCCGTGGCTTGGTGATAACAAGAGTGCAGAGGCAGATCGATCATCACCTCATCGACCACGTTTTTTCTGAGAAACCCGGGAAAGCCGGCAAAATTGGCCACCAAGGGGTAACCAGATTGCCGGAATTCCTGGGTTCCGGCCCAGTTATCATCCACAAAGCCAATGATGCGGTAACCGAGTTCGAGCTTGCTGTCGATTTTCCTGGCAAATTCCACCGCTCGCGGGTTAGTACCGATGATCACCACGTAATGTAAATTTATGCCCTTGGCCCGGAGACGTTGCAGGAGAAATCTGATGAGGAAGCGGTAGGAAATGACCAGAACATTGGTTTGCAGCCAGAACAGAAGGAGTAGAAGCGGTGTGATAAATCTAAGATCGAAAACGAGATCGATGAAGAAAAGAAGCAGGGTCGCCACCGAGGTGGCGATGACGATATCGGTTAACTCGTTTTTCCAGGTGGCCAAACGCCGGGAATAGTAAACTCCAAAAAAAGCTGAGACGCCATACCAGATAACCGCGATCACTATAAAAAGAAGGAAGTCCTCTACTTTGAGGCGCAGGGAGAAAATTTGGTAAAGGGAAGGGGACTCTATCTCTTCGAGGGCCAGTAGCGCTGACGAGATAAGACAAAAAAATACTATCGCCTGGTCAAAAAATATTAAGAAATTACCTAAAAGTTGACGCTGGAAATTTTTCATAACTTAAATTGTTCTGAATAAGCCCGAAAGGCGGGAGGCGCTTCGCTTTCCCGCCCTATAACTACTGCAACTACGGCTGCCCTTGATGCCGCTCCGTGATCTCCTGGACAAAACCCTCGTAATAAAGGACCTCCCCCTCCTCATCTTTCACCGCCCGGGCATTGATGGCCACCCGCATGCGGCTGCCGTCCCGCCGGTGCATTTGCGCTTCAAAGCCTTGGACGAGGCCCGCCTCCTCCATCACTTGGCGGAAATCGTCCCGGCGGCGGGGATCGACGTATAATTGCCGGCTGATATCATTGATGCCGGCCAGCATTTCCCCGGGAGAGGCGTAGCCGAAAATCCGGGCCATGGCCGGATTGACGCTGAGAAACCGCCCTTCGGGAGAACTCTGGAAAATGCCTTCCACCGCGTTCTCAAAGATGCCCCGATACTTTTCTTCCGCCAGTTTGCGAGCCTTCTCCATCTCTTTTTGGGCAGTGATATCCTGGATCATGGCCATCTTGGACCTGGTGCCGTCGGGGTGCTTGATGGGGGTGTTCACCACGTAATACCAGCGGTGGTCTTTGGGGCTCAGCACTTCCCAGCGCACGGTTTCGCCCTTAAAGACCCTTTCATTGACGCACCAGGGGCAGATGTCATCTCGATCATGCAAGGCCTTATAGCATTTCTGCCCCAGGGGGTAATAGCCCGTGCGGTCAATGAAACGCTGATTCATAAACTCCACTTCATAGTTTTGGGAACAGACGTAGATGAAGCCGTCAAAGGCTTCGACGATGGCCGCGAATTGCTCCCACAAATCCCGCCAGGCCTCCGCCAGGCGTTGAAATTTGGTCATGGATTTAGCCAGATCCACAATCTTCTGGTCCATGCCCGCCAATTCTGCCAAGAGCACTTCTCTGGTCTTAGTCTCGTCTGCCATGGAAAATTCTCTAATTGCCCCCATTCTAGCTGAAGTTTCAACAGCCTGTAGGGCGGGAAAGCGCAGCGCATCCCGCCTTTGACATTAATCCATCTCTATACTACGAATGCTATCATTTGCACACCAATCAAGGTCATAAATGCCGCTTTCTACATAGCGGTGAAAGCTTGAATAGGGCCAATCCGCCACCCTCGAAACATGACCGTGCTTCATTGGATTGTAGTGAATATAATCCACATGGCGCTCAAAATCGACTTCATCGCGGATGACATGTTCCCAAAAGCGCCGCTGCCAAATGCCTCGTTCCCCCTTCTGCATACGCCGGGTGGAAAGTTTCTCCCCTCGGGAAATTTGGGCGGCAAATCGGGCTTTGATATCATGCCAGCGTCTGGAGAAGTCCGCATCGCCTGAAGGCAAGGTCCAGATGCAATGCAGGTGATCGGGCAAAATGACGATGGCCTCGATGGTAAAAGGTCGGCGGCGGCGGGCCGCCTGGAACACTTCCCGCAATAGGTCAATGTTTTCGATCAGTAGTTTCCGGCGGCGATTCAGCAAGTTGACCGTGAAAAAGAAAGTGCCGCCGGGAACAAAAGCGCGGATATATTGCGGCATTAGCCAGCCTGACCCCATTGCCGAAGGCGGGATGCGCTGCGCTTTCCCGCCCTACAACTGCTACGATTTTTCCATCTTTTTTTTCCTAGTTTCAGCTGCCTTTCGACCAGATGCGCGCCGTCTTCGGGTTGCGGCAGCTTTTTGACCGGCATCTTTCATTCGTTTTGACCAATCAACTCGTTTCTCACTATCTCTCATTTTAATAATTATTTCTGTGGATATCAGATCAATGTCATGCATTTTGTGGCAGTTGGGGCAAAGGATGACCAGATTTTCTGTTTCATTATTCGATCTATCTCCGTCAAGATGTGCAACCTCTAAAATCTCAGGTATTCCGAATCCGCAATAAGCACAGATTGGAGGATATTGATCGAAAGCCAATTTTCTGTAATTAATCTTTTTCATCAGTAATTGTAGTAACTGTAGTAATTGTAGGGCGGGAAAGCGAAGCGCATCCCGCCTTTGGCATTACAGCCCGTTACCCATAATTCCAACAGCGCACCAAATGCCCCCGTCCCACCTCCACCCAGGGGGGGGCCTCCAGGCAGCGGGGTTGGGCCTCGGGGCAGCGGTCCTGAAAGAGGCAGCCCGGGGGCGGCGCGGCCAGGCTGGGAACCTGGCCCTGGATGGCCGCCAGGGTCTCCCCCGGAGGATGGTGGAAATCCAGCCGGGGCACCGCGGCCAGGAGGCTGCGGGTGTAGGGATGGGCCGGATGCCGGTACAGCTCCGGGGTGGCGGCCTGCTCCATCAGGGCCCCGGCGTACATCACCGCCACCCGCTCCGTGGTCTGGGCCACGATCCCCAGATTGTGGGTGATGAAGAGCACCGCCAGGCCCATTTCTTCCTTGAGCCGTTTGAGCAAGGCCAGGATCTGGGCCTGGATGGTCACGTCCAGGGCGGTGGTGGGTTCATCCGCGATCAACAACTGGGGTTCGCAGGCCAGGGCCATGGCGATCAAGGCCCGCTGGCGCAAACCCCCGGAAAGCTGGTGGGGGTACTGCCCCAGGCGGCGCTCCGCGTCCGGCAGCCCCACCCGGGTCAGGGCCTGGGCCGCGGCGCTCCAGGCGGCCTGGTGTCCCAGGCCCCGGTGCCACCTCAGGGCCTCCGCCACCTGCTCGCCGATGGTATAGACGGGATTGAGCGCGGTCATGGGTTCCTGGAAGACCATGGCGATGCGGTTGCCCCGCACCCGGCGCATCTCGGGGTCCGGCAAGGTTTGCAAATCGTCCCCGGCAAAGCTGATCTCGCCGCTAACTCGCGCGTGGGACGCGGGCAGGAGGCGCAAAATGGAGAGAGCGGTGACCGTCTTGCCGCAGCCCGACTCCCCTACCAGCCCCAGGGTTTCCCCGGCCTGGAGGTGGAAACTCACCCCGGCCACGGCCCGGACCGCGCCCCCGGGGGTGGCGAAATGGACCTGGAGGTCCTGCACCTGCAATAAGGGGGGGGCCGGGGCGGAATTCAATCGGCGGGCGCCTCAGCCAGTGGCAGTTGCATGGTAAAAGTGGAGCCCTGGCCCGGGGCGCTCTCCACCAGGAGGTCGCCGCCGTGCTGCTCCTTGACGATGAACCGGCAGATGGCCAGGCCCAGGCCGGTGCCCTTCCCCTTGGTGGTGTAGTAGGGCTGAAAGACGTTGGCCAGCACCTCCGGAGTCATACCTTCCCCGGTATCGGCGATGCTCACCTCCGCGTTCGGCCCCTTGACCCGGGTGGTGACGGTCAGCTCGCCGCCCCGGGGCATGGCCTCCACCGCGTTTTTCAAGAGATTGATGAGCACCTGGCGGATTTGCTGGGGGTCGAAGTTGACCGGAGGGAGAGGACCCTCCTCCCGTAAGTGCGCCTGAATATGGTTTTCCTGGAAGTTATCCTGGAAAAACTCCAGAATCTTGGTGACCAGCCCCGCCAACTGCCCCGGAGTTTTCCGGGCCGCGGGGGGGCGCACGAAGTCCCGCATCTCCGCCACCATCCCTTCCAGCCGGGCCACTTCCTCGGTGATGATGGTCAGTTTCTGCCGGGCCTTATCGTCCAACTCGGTGGCTTTCAGCAATTGCCGGGCAAAACCGCCGATGATCAATAAGGGATTCTTGATTTCATGGGCGATGTGGGTCACGGTGTGGCCCACCGCGGCCAGGCGCTCGGACTGGAGCAAGCGGTCCTCCATCTCCTTGGTTTCCGTCATGTCCCGGATGACTCCGGTGAAATAGAGGTTGCCCCGGACCTCGGCCACGGAAAAGGAGATGCTCATGGGGAATTCCGCGCCGTCCCGGCGCTGGGCGGTGAGGCGCACATGTTTGCCGATGACGTGGGGCTGGCGGGTGGCCACATAGCGGCGCACATATTCCCGGTGCACGTCTTTGTAGGGAGGTGGAATAATAAGCTTCAGGTCCTGGCCCAGGGCCTCCTCCCGGGTATAGCCTAGAATCTCCTCGGCGCCCCGGTTGTAGCCGACAATGATGTGGTCTTCATTGATGGTGACGATGGCGTCCGTGGCGCTGTTGATGATGCCGACGTTGATTTCCTGTTTCTGCCGCAACTCCTGGAGCTGGCAGAGAAGGTTCTCCAGGATCTGGACCCGGGGTCCGGAGATAACGGGCCCGGGAGTCTGGTCGGGAGCCAGGCCTTCCCCGTCCAGGATGATGTCGTAGCCCCCGGGCTGCCTCTCCTGTAACGCCCGGCGCAACTCTGCGGGAGAGAGGGAGGCCGCGCCGGTAAAAATTTCCATTTCCACCGGGGGCAACCCTTCCGAGGAGAAGGGCAGAGACAACACCTGGCACGCAGGGGCTTCCTGGTCGCTGAGAATGGCGATGCGAATGGGTTGGGCCTTGTCATTCATCACTGGCTGCAGAAGAACCGGAAGGGCCCCCCACCCGGCCCGCTCCTTCAATGCCGGGCAAGGGGACTGGGGCTATCTTTGTCCCTGTGCCCGGAACTTTTCATCCATCAAAGGATTTAAAGACCAGGGAGGCGTTGGTGCCTCCGAAACCGAAGGAGTTGGACAGGGCATAACGAATTTTGGCTTCCCGGGCCTTATCGGGGACTAAATCAAAGCCTTGGCATTCAGGATCCGGATCATCCAGGTTGATGGTGGGGGGCACGATGCCGTGCTTCATGGCCATAATGGAGAAAATGGCCTCCACTGCGCCCGCGGCCCCCAGAAGGTGCCCGGTCATGGACTTGGTGGCGCTGACCAGGGGCCGGTGATTGGCCTCCTGGAAGATCTGCAGCAGGGCTTTGGCCTCGTTCCGGTCCCCCACCGGGGTGGCGGTGGCGTGGGGGTTGACGTAATCCACCTCCTGGGGGGAGATGTCCGCGTCTTTGAGGGCCAAAAGAATGCAGCGTTTGGCTCCCTCGATATGGGGGTCGGTGATATGGTGGGCGTCCCCGGTCATGCCGAAGCCGATAATCTCCCCATAGATGTTGGCCCCCCGGCGCAGGGCGTGTTCCATTTCCTCCAAAACCAGGACGCCCGAGCCTTCCGACATGACAAAGCCGTTGCGCCGGGTATCGAAGGGGCGGCTGGCCGCCTCCGGGCGGTCATTGTAACCCGTGGCCAGGGCCCCCATGCGATAGAATCCGGTCATGGTCAAGAGGGTGATGGCTGCTTCCGTGCCCCCGGTGGCCATCAGGTCCGCCTCCCCCATCTGGATGGAGCGGTAGGCCATGCCGATGGCATGCGCCCCGGCGGCGCAGGCGGTGGACAGGGCGATGTTGGGGCCTTTGGCCTTGAAGCTGATGGACACATTGCCTGCGGCCAAATTGGGAATCATCTTGGGCACCAGAAAAGGCGACACCCGGCGCACCCCTTCGTGGATGAGTTTGATGATCTGCTCTTCCCAGGAGCCGACGCCGCCCATGCCGGTGGCAATAATCACCCCGGCCCGCTCCGGGTCCTCATTTTCCAGGTCCAGGCCGGAGTCTTGGACCGCTTCCAGGCTGGCGGCCAGGGCAAATTGCGTGAAACGGTCAGTATATTTGATCTGCTTCAAATCTTCTTTGGAGGGGTTTTTCTTCCGGGTCTGGAGCAGCTCTTTCAGATCAAAATCCACGATCTGCCCGGCAACCGTGGGAAAATCATCAGGTAAGGGATGGATAGATTTGAAAGAATCCATGTAGCTGCTTAAATTGTTGACCCGGCGCACCCCGGATTGACCAGCCAGCAGACGCTCCCAGACCGTGGGCACGTCGAAGCCCATGGAATTAATGAGCCCCAGGCCGGTGACCACCACCCGGCGTAAGTCCAGATTTTTCTTAACGGACATAAATCAACCTCCTCCACGGGTTAGGGAAATTGTGCCGAGGGCCAACCTTAAGTTCCCCCGGGCTCTGCCAACGGCCCTCTGTTTTTCTGCGGTATCCGGCCGCTGGCTCTGCCAACCCGTGGGCTGGTTCAGGGTGCTAGATACGGCTGCCCCGCCCTGCCTCCGGGAAGGAGGGGGTTGGGAACAAATCTTTTAATCTTCCGGGATCGGATCGCAGGGCCAACCCCGGAGCATATCTGGCATTTTAAATTACCCTGTTGACTAATGCAATGTCTAATTCCGGCGCGGCCTTAAGGGGTGCCGGCGGGCTCCCCAGTAAGGAAATTGGCGAAGTCCCAAGGGCAAATATGCTATTATTATCAGGAGGAATATCAACCCGGGCCCAGGCATTCTTACGGGGGACCCTATCGCCTAAACCTGCAACCTGGATACATCCCTTGACTTCTTTAAACAAAAACTGAAGACCAGCATTGAATGCGCTGCCAGGTAGCCACCTATTCCGGTTCCCGCCTCCATGAACGCCCCTTGAGGTTCACCTGGGGGGAAGAGTGGCTGGAAGTCCGCCGGGTTCTGGACCAGGGTTATGGGCCTGACCATCTTTTTTTCAAAGTGGTGGCCGCGGACGGACGCGTCTTTTGGTTGCAGTATCGGCAGGCCGCGGATTCTTGGGAGGCACGGGTTTGCGAACTTGGAGAATAATACCCCAGGAGCCCGGAAAAATCAGTTTACATTTGCGAAATTGTTGGTGTAAAATAGCTTATTTGGGGCCAACATGCGCCTGGACCTGAGATTCTTCGCGTTAAAAATCACATCTCCCATGAGGATTGAATATGAAATGCCGCGTAAACCCCAGCTACATGGAGCAATTATATTCTTTTTATTCCCCCTTTTATGATTATGTTTTCGGAAAATTACTGGAACCGGGACGCCGCAAGGCCTTTCATTATTTAGACCAAAGACCCCATCAAAAGATTCTGGAGATCGGCATCGGCCCCGGCTCCACCCTGGAAAAGTATCCTCCCTGTACCAACCTGGTGGGCATCGATATTTCCGCGTCCATGATTGAGGAAGCCCAGAAAAGGGCGGCCCAGCTCAACGGCGGCAGCACCTTCCATCTCCAGGTGATGGATGCTTCGCAGTTGGAATTCCCGGATAATCATTTCGACGCCGTCATCTCCGCCTATGTGATCACTACCGTCCAAGACCCTCACCAGGTCTGCCGGGAAATTCTGCGGGTGGTAAAACCGGGGGGACAGATCATCGTCATCAATCACACCCGCAGCCCTAATGGCGGTTTCCTAGGGAAAATAGAAGACTTGCTGGCTCCGGTATGTGTCCGCATCGGTTTTACCACCGACCTGGATGTGATCCGCGTCATGCGGGAGGTGGGGATGAACGTGAATCAGGCCGTGCGGTGCAATTTAATGAACACCGGCCGGATCATTATGGCCAGCAAGAGTTGAGGGCGGATTTTTGCCTGGATTCCCTCTCCCCTAAGGAGAACCTTCACCCCATTCCCTTTCTGGCTTTATTTGGGTCTTTCGGGAACTTTTCTCTAACATGAATAGACAAGGCCGCAGTTTTGCCTTCTCAGGAGAAGATAGACATGAAAATCGATAAAACCTCCTTTGTTACCATAGATTACCTGATCCGCATGGGGGAGAGGGATTATTATCCTCCCAACGGCCAGCCGGAGGAGATCTCTTTTTGCATGGGCTGGGGGGTGATGCCCCCGGGTCTGGAAAAGGCCCTGGTGGGCCTGGAGGAAAACGCCCAGAAAATGGTGCGCCTCAGTGCCGCCGAGGCTTATGGAGAGGCCGACCAGGAACTGGTCATGGAAGTGCCCCGGTCGGATTTCGCTCCCGAGGTGGAGCTGCGGCCGGGCCTGGTATTTGAGACCGAAGATGAGGAAGGGCAGCAGGTCTATTTTGTCGTCAAAGAAGTGCAGCCCGAGACGATAACCATCGATTTCAACCATCCTCTGGCGGGCAGAGAATTGGAGGTCTCCTTCACCGTGCGCCGGGTCCGGGAAGCCACCCCGGAGGATTTGCAGCAGCAACATTCCTGTTTTGAGTGCCAAGGGGGCGAGCACCAGCATTGAGGGCGGAGGATTATTGTCCATGACCTTCCCCTGGGTGGAGCAGTACGACCAGGGAGTGCCTGCAGAGATCGGACCGGTTGCGGGCACTCTCCCCCAGTTACTTTTGCAAGCGGCCCGAAAATCCCCCCAATCTCCGGCCCTATCGTTTTTCGCACGCACCATCTCCTACGGAGCCCTGTCCGCCCAGACGGCCCGCCTGGCCCAGGCCCTCCAGGACTTGGGGGTGTCTCCCGGGGAGCGGGTCGCTTTCCTGCTGCCCAACTGTCCCCAGTTGGTGATCGCCTTTCAGGCCATCATGCGACTGGCCGCGGTGGCCGTGCCCTTAAATCCCCTCCTCAGCCCCAAAGAGCTTAACTACCAGTTGGCGGACTCCGGGGCTCGCTGGCTGGTGGTCCTGGACCATCTCCTCCCCAAAGTGGAGGCCACCCGGGCCCGGGCCAATTTGACCCGGGTGATGGTCACCGGCCTGAAAGATTACCTGCCGTGGCCATTGAAGTGGCTTTACCCGGTCAAGGCCCGGCGGCAAGGGTTGGCCACGGGCTTTAAGGCGGGTCCCGGCCTCCTGGCCTGGAGGGAGCTGCTGAAGAGCCGGCCCCTGGAGGACCCGCCCCGGCCCGGCCCGGAGGACGTGGCCGTTCTCTTGTATACCGGCGGCACCACCGGGGTTCCCAAGGCCGCGGCCTTGACCCATGCCAATCTGCTGGCCAACGTGGCCCAAATCAATGCCTGGCTGCCCCAGGTGCGGTACGGCACCGAGCGGCTGGTAGGGCTGCTCCCCTTCTCCCACTCCTTCGGGCTCACCGTCTGCCTCAACTGGCCGCTGTCCCAGGGGGCGATGATCATTGTCCTGCCCCGATTTGAGATGCAGATGCTGTTGGGGGTCTTAAAAAAGTACCGCCCCACCATGCTGCCGGGGGTGCCCACCCTCTTTGTGGCCCTGATCAACCACCCGGAATTATCCCGCTATGATCTCACTTCCCTCTGGGCTTGCATCAGCGGTTCCGCACCTTTGCCCCTGGAGGTCCGGGACCGGTTTGAGGCCCTGACCGGCTGCCGCATTCTGGAAGGCTACGGGTTGACGGAAGCCGGACCGGTGACCCACATCAACCCCATTAACGGGCGGCGGCCGGCGGGCAGCATGGGACTCCCCCTGCCGGGCACGGCCGTGCGGATTATGGACCAGGAGACGGGGACCAGGGAGCTGCCGGCCGGCGAAGTGGGGGAACTGGTTCTGCAGGGCCCCCAGGTTATGCAGGGCTACTGGCAAAAGGAAGAGGAAACCGCCCTGGCCCTCAAGGACGGCTGGCTCTATACCGGGGACCTGGCCCGCAGGGATGGGGACGGTTATTTTTTCATTGTGGAACGGAAAAAAGACATGATTATCTCCGGGGGCTACAATATCTATCCCCGGGAGGTGGAGGAGGTCCTCTACCAGCACCCCGGAGTGAAGGAGGCGGTGGCCCTGGGATGGCCGGACGCCTACCGGGGGGAGGTGGTGAAGGTGGTGATCGTGCCCCGGGACGGCCTGCAAATGACCCCCGAGGAGATCCAGGCCTTCTGCCAGACGCAGTTGGCGGTGTATAAGGTGCCCAAAATCATCGAATTTCGCTCGGAATTGCCGAAAAGCCAGGTGGGCAAGGTGCTGCGCCGGGTTTTACGGGAGGAAGGGGCCCCGGCCGCGCCTCCGCCCGCTCCCAAGCCATGACCCTCAGCCGGACTATTCGCTTCCACTGGCTCAAATTCAAACGTCTCCAGGGGGACCCCCGGAAGCTGGCCTGGGGCATGGCCTTGGGAATCTTCGTGGGTGTGACCCCCACCGTGCCTTTTCACACGGTCGCGGTCCTGATTCTGGCCCCTATTTTGGGAATTTCCCCGGTCACCGCCTACCTGGGCATCTGGATCATGAACCCGGTGACCATCGCCCCCTTCTATCTGGCCGCTTACAAGGTGGGGCAATTCCTCCTTTTCCGGGGGGAACCCCTGACCCTGCCGGCCATCTATAATTTGCACAGCACCCTGGACCTATTGTGGCGGGGTGGTCTGGCTTTGCAGGTGGGAGGAGTGATCATCGCCATTCCCCCGGCCATTGTTTCCTATTTTCTCACGCTTTGGGCCGTCCAGCGCTACCGGCAGCAAAAGGCCCGGAAGGCCGCCGATGTCTTTCCCTTCCCCCAAAATTCTTCTTCGTCGTCTGGACCTGAGGCCTAAAAAAGCCTGGGGCCAGCACTTTCTCCTCCACCCCCACCAGGCCCGGCGCATTGTCGCCGCCCTGGACCTGAAGGGAGAAGAGACGGTGGTGGAAATCGGCCCGGGCCTGGGAGCCCTCACCATCTTTCTGGCCCGGGAGGCCGGAAAAGTGGTGGCCCTGGAACGGGACCCGGCCCTGGCCCAATTCCTGGGGGCAGAGCTTTTCCAGGAAAATCCCCGGGTACAGATTCTCTGCCAGGATGCCCTGGCCTTTGACTTCCGGGAGTGCCGCGGGGAAGCGGGTCGGCCTTTAATCGTTGCCGGCAACCTCCCCTACCAGATCACTTCCCCCCTGCTCTTCAAATTGATGGAAGAAAAAGAGGCCCTCAGCCAGGCGGTATTTATGATGCAGCAGGAGGTGGGGGACCGGCTTTTATCCCCCCCCGGCACCAAGGACTACGGGATTCTCTCCGTCCTGGGCCAATACTATTTTTCCCTGGAGCGCCTTTTTTCTTTGGGGCCGGGTAACTTTTATCCGCCCCCCCAGGTGGACTCGGTGGTGCTGCGCCTGACTCCCAGGGAGACGGAGCCCCGGGCCCGGGACGAGGCCCTGCTCCGCCAGGTGGTGAAAGCCGCGTTCGCCCACCGCCGCAAGACCCTGACCAATACCCTGGTGAACCGGGCCCCGGAATTCGGACTGACCCCGGACACCTTGCGCCATATTCTCATTTCTCTGCAGATCGACCCGGGCCATAGGGGAGAGACCCTGAGCATGGCCCAATTTGTGGCCTTGAGTAATGCGATTGGAGGAAGGAGGCTGTAGGGGCGGGTTTAAAACCCGCCCCTACGACTGGTTGCCTCCTCCCCAAATACCCCCTCTAAAAGGATTAGTCTTGGGATTAGGAATATGGTTACTCCTGGGCCTGGCCGCGGCCCTGGGGGACGCGGGCGCGGACGCGGTGACCAAGCGCCACCTGACGCACCTTTCCCCTTATGTTATGGGGCTGGCCCGGTTTCTCTTTGCCGTGCCCTTTTTGCTGCTGGTGGCCCTGGGTCTCACTTGGCCGGCCCTGGACGGCACTTTCTGGGGGGTGGTGGCGGCCATGGTGCCCCTGGAGGTGACCGCCACCCTGCTGTACATGCAGGCCCTGAGGGTCTGCCACCTGTCTTTGTGCATTCCTTTTCTGGCCTTCACGCCGGTGTTCATGATCCTCACAGGGTGGGTGTTTTTAGGGGAAGCGCTGGGCCGCTGGGGGATAGCGGGAGTATTATTGATTGCCGGGGGCAGCTATATTCTCAGCCTGGGTTCGGAGGAAGGGGGAATCTGGGGGCCGTTTAAGGCCCTGGCCCGGGAGCGGGGGCCCCGGCTGATGCTGGGGGTGGCCCTGATCTATGCCTGCACCGCGGCCCTGTTTAAGAAGGCGGTGCTCCATGCGGACCCGGCTTTTTTCGGGGTATTCTACCCAATGCTGCTGGGGGGTGTCATGCTCACCGGCTATCCCTGGGCCCGGACGGCCGGGGGGCTGGCCTTCAAGTCCATTTGGGGCTGGGGCCTGCTCCTGGGATTTTTCGTAGCCCTCAGCATTTTAAGCGTAGCCCAGGGCCTGACCCTGGCCCCGGCCGCGTATATGATCGCGGTGAAACGTACCAGCCTCCTGTTCAGTGTCTTTGTGGGGGGCCTGTGGCTGAAGGAGCGGCCCTTTCTCCCCCGCCTGCTGGGCGCGGCCTTGATGTTCGGGGGCGTGATTCTCATAGCGTTAAAAGGCGCGATCTTTTAAAATACGGCACTGGGTGATTTGGTCCCATCTTGCCATTCCCCAACTTGCGCGTTAACAAGTTCAAGGTTCAAGGTTCAAAGTTCAAAGTTCAAAGTTAATGAGCTGCCGGATGGGATCTCCCGGAGATGATAAGAAACGCATATCCATTTGTTGTCAAAGCTTTTCTCAAAGGGGCGAACTTAATGTTAGCCTTGGACGGAGCGAATACCAGATTCGCCCCAGCACTGTCCGGTTAGGAAATTGCATGACAACCGGTAAACATCATTTGAAAAAAATTCTCCCGGAGGCGTTTTTTTCCTTGACAAATTAGCTTGTGAACAAGTGCGGTTTTCGTAATAT
>JBFLXM010000055.1:0-2528 GCA_040757175.1 Thermodesulfobacteriota bacterium | reverse complement strand
GCAGAAATAGCAGTGCGTCAGGACAGGATGGGGGAGATTGCCGATGCGGGACTTCCGGGGGATCAGGCGCTGGTGGTGGGTGCTGTTCTGGGTAACCTTGACTTTCACCCCGGGGATGGCCCAGGGGCGCACCGCCGATGACGAGGCCCTGGTCCAACAGGCCCTCCGGCAGATGGACCGGGAAAACTATGACGAAGCCCTGGAGGCCCTGAACCAGGCCTGGCAGAAGGGCAGGCATACTCCCCAGAAGGCTTATTATCTGGGGAAGGTCCACCGCTTGCAGTTGCAATACCAAAAGGCCAGGGAATATCTGGAAGAGGCCCTGCGGCTGAAGCCCGATTATCAGGAAGCCCGGCTGCTGCTGGCCGACACTCTCATGGGTCTGGAGCAGTGGCCCCTGGCCCAGGAGCAATTAAGGCAGTTGGAAACCGCGGGTTACGAACCCGGGCGCACCGCCCTCCTGTTGGGCCAGATCGCGGCCCGCCGGGGTGACCAGAAGCAAGCCGCGGAGTATTTCCAGCGGGCCGCCCAGGACCCGGCGACGGCCCAGGAGGCCAAGTTCCAGCTCAGCCTGGCCCTGGCCGGCCAAAGGCGCCACCGGGAAGCCCAGAAAACCATGGAGGAGGCCATTGCCCTGGCCCCCCTCTCCCCCACCGCGGACATCGGCCAGCGCTATCTCACCGCCCTGGAACGCCGGGCCCGGGAATACCGGCCCTTCCGCGCCACCGTGACCGCGGGCTGGGACTATGATTCCAACGTCACCCTGCAGCCGGGGGATGCGGCCGCGGCCCAACAGGTCTCAGGCAAAGGGGATGCGGTGTACAACCAAACCGCGGTGGTGGAGTATACCCTGGGGGCCGGCCGTCCCTGGAGCCTGTTGGCCCAATACGCCTATTACCAGAATTTCCACCGGCGCCTCACCAGCTTCGATACGGTGGGCCATACCGCGGGTCTCAGCCCCATCTATACCTGGGAAAAGGGGCGGCTCTTTTTGCCCTGCAATTTTAATTACACCGATGTGGAGAATGATAAATATTACACCGCGTTTTATTTCACCCCCTCCTATCTCCATATGCTCACTCCCCAGGTGGGGGTGGAATTGGGGGGGCGGGCGGCCCGGCAATATTACTGGTTTCCCCTCGCCCTGCCCCAGGATGACCGGAGCGGCCGGGTCTTGGGCCCCAGCCTGGGGCTCTACTATTTCTTTAAAAACCAGGAAGGCTACCTCCTGGCCCGGGGCTCCTACGAACACAATTGGGCCTCCGGGGATAACTGGTCCAATAACACCTACCGCCTCTTTTTGGCCGCGCTCTACCCGGTGACTTCCGCGCTCAAAGCGAGCCTCTTTTTGGATCTCCTGTTGCAGCCTTATGTGAACAGTTTTGTCACCTCTCCCGGATCCCCCAGCGGCTCCCCCCGGTATGACAGAATCCTGATTTTCGGGGCCCAGGCCACCTATAACGTCTATAAAGGACTGGAAGCCAACATCCATTACTATTTTGTTCGGGATGACTCTAATAAAGCTCTTTACGATTATTCCCGACATATATTTGGGGCCCAGTTGGGCTACCGCTACTAATACCATGTTCGCCTTGTAGGGGCGGGTTTTAAACCCGCCCCTACCAGTGATATCAATATGTTAGCATGTTATTTTGTTTCATTTCAAAGCGAACATGGTATAAGAGGAAGAAAATGATGAATTATTTGATCGGCGCACTTTTGGTCATGCTGCTGGCCTGGCCCGGGGGCGCCCGGGCCGCAGCCGTGGGCCGGTTTACCCAGGTGGAAGGCGAGGTGAACTTACTCAAGCAAGGCAAGCTGCCGGCCTTGCCGGTGAAACTCCAGGACAGGGTCGAACCCGGCGACATCATCCGCACCAAGTCCCAGGCCCGGGCCCAGATTACCTTGGTGGACGATACCACCATCTCCATCTCCCCCGGCAGCCGGGTGGCCATCGAATCTTACATGTATGATGCCGCCAAAAAAGAGCGCCAGGGAGTGGTCCAGGTCTTCTATGGCATGGTGTATACCGTGGTCAGCCGGATCATGCAGACCGAGAAGCCGGATTTTCTCCTGAAGACCCACACCGCCATCATGGGGGTGAGGGGGACCAAATGGTATGCGGTGCTCCATCCCATTGCCACCGATGTCTTCAATGAATCCGGGAAAGTGTGCGCGCAAAATACCTTTTCGGAGGTGGTGGGGGAGGTCTGTCTCAAAGATCGGGAGTTCACCCGGGTGGGCTGGAATCTGCCCCCCACCATCCCCGCGGTCGTCCCCCTGGAGGATTTTCTGCTGCTGCAGCGGCAGTTGTCCACGGGGGTGAAGGGCGGGCAGTCAGGAGCGGGGACGCCGTCCGGAGGGGCCCCAACTTCTTTGCTGCCGCAGCCCGGCCAAATCCCCACCCCGGGGATCGCGGAGACCGTTATCGGCGCGCCCACCCCCCCGGCCAGCATCCTGCCTATGACCCAGGTCACCCCGCCCATTATAGTGCCGCCGGCCCCCCCGGGACCCCCCTCCCCGCCGCA
>JBFLXM010000054.1:0-104992 GCA_040757175.1 Thermodesulfobacteriota bacterium | reverse complement strand
GCTTCGCCCTACCCAACGCCTATTTTATTTCGCTGGGCCTTCCGACTTTAGCACCTGGGAAATAGCTTAACCATCCGAACCGCCGGGTACGGACCCGTACGCCCGGTGGTGTGACAGGGAAAGCCCGTGAGGGCATACCTATGTCGATTTGGCGGTGGGTGGCTGATGAGCCACACAGGGGGGAAAGACTTCACCCCCTCCCCCTATCTTTCCCCCCCTTCTTATACCATGTTCGCATTGTAGGGGCGGGTTTTAAACCCGCCCCTACAAGTGATATCAATATGTTAGCATGTTAGTTTGTTTCATTTCAAAGCGAACACGGTATTAAACCGCGCCGACGCTCTCCCGGACTTCTTCCGGCCCTGCCGGTAAACCTGGATAACAGCCCAGACCCGGCACTATCTGGTGCAGTTGTTCGATCTGGGAATGCTTCCCCTGGGCCTCGTAAAGATCCGCCAGTTCCCGGGCGATCTCGTTTT
The DNA here is from genome assembly GCA_040757175.1 of Thermodesulfobacteriota bacterium. Classification (GTDB taxonomy): domain Bacteria; phylum Desulfobacterota; class Desulfobaccia; order Desulfobaccales; family 0-14-0-80-60-11; genus SURF-52. The sequence continues at coordinate 104,513 of JBFLXM010000054.1, read as the reverse complement.
TCCGGGGATCAAAGGGGTTGAACTTGATGGCCCGGAGATAGCAGGCTTCGGCCTGGTTCAGGAGGCCTTCTTCCCTGTATCTGGCCGCATCCTGCCAAAAGGGGTTGTCATTGGTGTCATGGGCCAGAATGGTGGCCACATTCCCCTGTCTGTCCAGCACCTCAATGGTAATGCCGTCCTCTTCATAATAATTTTGGTCATCACAGAGGATCTTGTCGTACCACCTGGATCTGAAGATCCGGGAGTTTTCCTTATCCCGGTCGTGTCTGCCCGGGGTTTTGCTCTCCAGGTGATAGACCACCGCCCGGGGGGTGTAGACATTCTTGTAGCCCTGTTCCCGGAGCGTAAAACACAAGTCCACATCTTCCAAGCCGTTCCGGTAGCCCTCTGGGAAGGCGCCGACTTTGAAGAAGAGGTCCTTCTGGATCAACATGCAGGCGGCAGTGACCGCCTGGAATTCCCTTTCTTTGTTAACCGCGGGATGGTCCCGGTTAAAGTACTTGTAGATATGATGCACCAGTTTCTTTTCATTGAACACCACCCCGGCATGTTGGATGGAGTCGTCCGGATAAAGCAGCTTGGCCCCCACGGCCCCGATCTTTTCATCCTTCTGGGCCGCGTTTACCAGTTCCCGCAACCAGCCGGGCTGGACGATGGTGTCGTTGTTGAGGAAGACCAGGTATTCTCCCCGGGCCGCCTGGGCGCCTTGGTTGGAGGCTTTGGCAAAACCCAGGTTGGCGCGGTTGGTGATGGCCCGCACCAAGCCCCCGGCTTCCAGGCGGTGGAGATAGTCCCGGGTGCCGTCGCTGGAGCCGTTGTCCACGACGATGATTTCATGGGGCGCGTCGGTGTTCTCCTCGATGGCCTCCAGGCATTGGCGGGTCAGGGAGAGATTGTTGAAAACCGGGATGATAATGGAGGATAGGACCCGCACCGGCTCGGCGGCTGGTTCTTCCGGAACCGCTTCGGCCGGCGGCGGCGCGGCGCCCCCGTTGTCAGGGATCCTACCTTTGGTCAGCTCCCGGAGCCGGGGGTGGGCGGCATTGAGGGCCGCGGCCCGCCAGCAGGCCTGGTCAAAGGCCTCCTGGTCTTCCAGTTTCTGGGCCACCCGGGCCAACCCCAGCCAGGCTTCGAGATGCCGGGGATGGATTTGCACCGCTTCCTGCAAATAGCCCCGGGCCTCTTGGAAGAGTCCCAAATCGAGGCAAGTGGCCCCCAGATGGCCCAGGATCTCGGGGTCTCTGGGGTTCTGGTTCCAGGCCTTGGTGAAAGCCGCCATGGCGCCGCTGAGGTCTCCCCGTTGACGGCAATTGAGGCCCAAGCGCTGCCACAGAGGCAAAGACTCGGGGAACACCCGGCGGGCAGCCTGCAAGACTTCCGCGGCCTCCTGGAGCTTATCCTGCAAGGTGAGGACATCGCTCAAAGACAGATAAGATTCCAGCATATCGGGATAGCATTGGCAAAGGTCCCGGAGATGACCCTCGGCAGCCGGCCAATCCTGGCGCTCCAGGGCAATGGTGGCCTGATGCAGCATTTTTTCCGGCCCGGGGTCCGCTGCCTCGGTTCCAGAGCCAGAGGTTTGCAGGGCATCTCTGTTGGACTGCAAGAATTGCCGCTGCTCCTCCTGAACCTGCGGTTTGTCCTTCAGGTGATCTTGATAGCGGGCATGGATGATCTCCAAGGTGCGGATAAAATCCTCGAACTTCTGGCTGCTCATGGTGCTGCCATCCTGACGCCAGGAGAACTCGCAGGTGACTTTCTTGATATGGGAAAAAGGATAATGCAGGGCAAGACGGATCCATAAATCCCAATCTTCGTGGGAGGTAAGGCTCTCATCAAAAAGCCCCGCCTCTTCCAGGCAGGATTTCTCGTGCATCAGGCAGAGGACCGGGAATTGATTGAAAACCATCAGTCGATCCGGATCAAATTCGTTGGAATAAGGCACGTCTCTTTCAGTAGTCACATATCTGCCGCATTGTTTCTCCTGATGGGCCCGGTGGGCGTCGGTATAGGCCACCCGGAAGTCAGTTGTTTCCAGAAAATCCACCAGCGTTTCCAGATGATCGGGATAGAAAAGGTCATCATCATCCAGGTAGGTCAGGTATTTCCCCCGGGCCAGCTTGATGCCGGTATTCCGGGCCGCGGCCAGACCCCGGTTGCGGTCATGCCGGACATAGGTGATGTTCCCCTGCTGGTTGAGCCAGCCCACGATACCGGCCACCTCCACGCCGCAGTCGTTGACCACGATGATTTCATGGTTTTTATAGGTCTGGTCGAGGATGCTTTGCAGGGTGGCCACCAGCAAGTCCGGGCGGTTATGGGTGGGCACGATCACCGAGACTAAGGGTGTTGGGGTTTCTCCCAGAATTTTTTGGGCCTTGGCAATGGCTTGCTCTTCATAGACTTCCCGGTTATTAAGGACCACCTGGGCCTTTTTCCTTTCGAAATCACCCAGGGCTTCCTGAAAGATACCGGTGTCGTGGCGGCGGTATTTGAACAGGGGTTTGGGGATGCGCCGGCCAAGAAAACCTTTGGCGCCGGCGGCCACCCAGAAGTCCCAGTCCTCCACCGCCTTAACATTGGTGCGAATTCCCCCCACCGCGTCCCATACCTCCCGGCGGAACAGGGCGCAATAAGAGATATGATTGGCATATTTCAGACGGGAGAAATTATAATCCCCGGCCAACACCACCTGATCCACGCCGTCAAAATCCAGGCGATCAGTATAAGCAATGGCGATGGATGGGTCGGTATGCAAAACCCTGAGGCATTCCTCCATAAAGGTGGGCTCAATCAGGTCGTCGGCATCAAGAAAGAGTATATATTTGCCTTTTGAGGCCGTGACGCCTCGGTTGCGGGGAAAGGCAGGCTGGCCGGTGTTTTTCTGGTTAATGAGCCGTATGCGGTATTGAGGATGGTCTTCCACCAATTGCCGGGCCACTGCCGCGGTATCGTCGGTGCTGCCGTCATTGACGATGATGACTTCAAAATCTTGATAAGTCTGAGCCAAAACGCTGTGGAGGGCCTCCGGGAGATACCGGGCATAATTGTAACAGGGGATGATGACCGAAACGGTGGGATCGGGGAGAACCCCGGCCCCTGGAACTGTCAAGGGAGAGGCCTTTTCAGCCCTGCCGGTTGTCCCCCCGCTCTGCGGCTGCTGCCCTGGGAGGTCCTCGGAGGGGCCGGCCGGTTGGCGCTGGGAATCAAAATAGGCCAGCTCCGGTTCCTCGGTTCGGTGAAAATCCAAGGGGGTCGGGGGAGGACAAACCGGTGTCCCCTTGAGGATGATATCGCAAATTCTGTCGAGATTAGGTTCCCGCCCCGGCAGGAGCGCCTCCATGGAGTTATAGGCGAGCTCCCCGGTATGGGGCGTAGGCATCTTTACCAAGGGAAAGTGAATAATGTGGCGGAAAAACAGGGCGTAGGCAAAACGATGGGCCAGACGTTGGATTTCCTGGGTCTGGAAGGGAATTTGGTCGTGGTGAAACGCGGCCAGCACTCCCTGGTATTCTTCCTGTGTCTTGAGGGTATGGACAAAAGGAAAGTCGCTGACAAGACAACCGGCGGCTACCGCAACGGGTTTGCCCTTACAGGCCATTTCCAGACCCGTGGAACTCATGTAGACCAAACCTAACTCGGCCAGATCCATAAGGGAATAGGAACTGACCGGGTCATCCGGCATTACCAGGTGCACTTGGGGCGGGAGTTCATCCCGCAACTCCTTAAATTCCTGTAATAGCGCGAGATTCTGGCCCGTGGATTTTGCTCCGCCGGTGTTCGGATGGACCCGGATGATCAGGGTGATGTCTTTGGCCTGGGCCACATAGTGGATGCTTTCCTGGATCCATGCCATTTGGTTGGAGAAACAGCTTCCCCATTCTTTGACTGAGACGACTTCGTCGTCAGAGGAAGTGAATAGCACCCACACCCTTTGCCCCGGAGATATATGGAACTGGCGGCGCAGCTCGTCCAGATTCTGGGGGGGAGGGCTGAATTGTTTCCAGCTCAGGTCCTTGCCGTATTGGCGGCCGATCATGAAACGGCTCACCGTCTCTAATTCCCCGCGGGTTAGGGGGACTTCCCCCCAATGCCGCCAAAGATCTTCTTTAATGTGCTGGATGGCCAGACAATTGGCGTTGACGACGAGGCCGATGCTTTCTTTGATGGAGCCGCGTTCATGGCAGATTACTCTAATTCCCTGGCGTCGGGCCAACTCAAAGGCTACGCGGGTGGAGGACTGCCGGCCGTTGAATTGCAGTAAGACGTCCGGCTGATAGTCGGCCAGCAGCCGGCTGAGCCCAAAGCAGGCCACCAGGCCGCTTTCCAGGTAATCGCGATAGACCTGCTGCACCAGGGGTTGAGACAGGTCCAGGCTGGAGGTGCGCAGGTGGGAATGGACCGAGCCCACCACCCATTCGCCCACCGGCCAGTCACCGTACGTGGCGTTAAAGAAGTCCGCTGCCTCCAGGGATGCGGCCCAAGATTGGGCCGTCCGCGTTTCCTCGGGACTCAGGTAGTGGCCCAGCCACCCAAACTCCATGCCCATGGACAGGGACAGGTTGGTCACCGTGGCCTGGCATTGCTGGCAAGCCAGCCGATGTCGAGGATTGGTGGCGGCCCAGAAGACATCGCATTGCTTATACAATCCGTCGCAAAGAACATGGAAAGTCTCTGCCCCTCTCAGCCTAAGGGCATGGAGAATAGTAATCTCCCACATGCCATGCAGGTCCCAGAGATTATAGGGAGAATAGCATAAGACCTTGCGGGCCTGGCCGGGGAGGTCCGGGGCTATGGTTTGAGAATCTTCGGGATGAAGCATGGCTGTCTCCTCAGTGTTGGTTGCTTGCGCCGCAGCCGGTGATGGCGATCATCGTTACTTTCCTCTCCACCAATGCCCGGCAGAGGGGGATGCCGGTGTCAAGGACCCCCTGCCCGCTCACTTTGGCGTATCCAGTTCCAGAGAAAGACTAAATTGCAATTTCCGGTGCAGAGGGGCCGGGGCCCTTTGCTCCCTCAGGCGCCGGGTCTCGTCCAGTTCCCCCAGGGAAAAAAGCAAACGGCAGAAAAACTGCTCTCCGGTTTCCTGGTAGGTCAGCATGGGCATGACCGCGGCCTGGGCCTGATCGAAACCTACCCGCAGGCGGCGCTCCCCGTCTCCCAGGATCACCACGCCCCCGGTCCCCCCCAGGCCATGGCTGGCGGAAATCAAGGCGCTTACCGACGCGGTATGGTCCACATGGCGTCCGGCCAACGGGAAGGTCTCCAGACCATAACCGCCGTTATGGGTCTGGTAATACAAAAACTCCCGGGACCAGGAACCCGGAATCAGGGTCAGGATGCCGGTGCGCCAGGTGGCCAGGGGCAGTGCCGGCCAGGAGAAACTCAGGTGCAACTCCAGGCGCGGCCGGGAGCAGTAAATGTCCCATCTCTTGTGCACCGGGCCGAGCTCGGTGGGAATCCGGGATTGCACCTGCACCACCTGGCCGTCAGGGGTGTAAAGCACCCGCCAGCGGGGCTCGCAGGGGTTGAGGTCGGTGACCCGGCGGTAGGCCGGAATGTCCACAATATTATGGCCGCTGTAATAATCCGCCCCCAGAGAGATGGCCTCGTAATAGCCATGGGGCAAGGTGCCCAGGAGGGGGGCGGAAAACCGGCCCGGAAAAGACAGGGCCTCCAGGGCCAGGCCCCGGCGGCAGTTGAAACGTGCCTTGACGGCATCGGTTTCCAGGTCCAAATAAAGGCCCTGGCGGCGGATCATCCCGTGGGGACGACGGCGCCGGCCCTGGGGAGAGGCCGGGGCCGCGGCCCGGAAACGCGGGGTTTGGGCCCCGGGGCCAGGGCCAGGGATGAGCCCCTTGGGGGCCGGGGCGCTGCTTTCCGGCGTTACCCGGAGTTGCCGCTGCCACCGGCGCAGCTCCTTCTGGTACTTGGACCATCGCCTGGCAGTAATGTGGGTGCGGAAGTCGCTGCTCCAGAGATAACACAGGGTGCGCCAGGCGTCCGGCAGGGGCTGGGGGCTTTTCTCCAAGGCCCGGTACAGCCGCCAGCAGGCGGTGTTGATTCCCAGGTCGTCCCGGCCGGTGACGGCCCAGCGGGTGATGTTGTATTTGGGCTGTTTTTTAACGGGAATGGGCTGCTCCGGCGACTCCAGGTGGAGCCTGGGGGCTTGGGGACCTTGCAGGAGCGCCAGCACCCGGGAGGGCGGCACCAGGTGAAAGCGGGGATCATCACGCAGGGTCCGGAATAAGAGGCCCAGGCGCTGCCATTCTTCCCGGCCCTGAATTTGGGGCTCGGTGTGGTAGCGGCCCGGACGGAAGTCGAAAATTTCCACGTCATTGCCGTAGAGGGAGAGGGCGCCCGGGATGCTCCGGCCGTCATCCCCGGCCGCAGGCTGCAGGTGGCCGGCCAGGTAGTCCAGATACTCAGCCAACTCCATTTCCCGGTGGGCAAAGCGTTGGAATTTTTGAAAAGCGATGGCATGGTTCCAGATCACCGGGATAGCCTCACCGTTGACGCCACCGGCCCATTGGGGCGCATAGAGCCAGCCGCGGTCCCATTCTGGATGGTAATGGGCCGGGTTGTTCCACTCCATAATGAGGGCCCGGTAGCCGGCCTCCAGATAATGCTGCACCAGCCCGGCGGCATAGGCTTGCTCATTGACCAGAGCGATCCGGGGGCGAATCCCCAGCAGTTGTTCATAAACTTCGTGACCCAGGCGCAGATTCATGGCGTTAACCGGGGCCGGCACCAGGGGGCCGATAATCTGGGCATAGCCGCTGCCGATGAACTCACAGTCGCCTTGAGTGACGAGAACGCGCAATTCCTCCACCCAGGCCGGGTCCAGGGCCTGGACGGTTTCCAGGGTGTAGCCCGAGGCCTCGATCCCCAGAGGCAGGTTAAGCTCTCGGGCCAGGCGGAGCAGAGGCCAGTAACAGCGCTCCAGGACTTCAGGCCTCTGCTCCTCCTCCACCGCCGAGTAAGCCAGGTTGAGGTGAAAAACGGCATATAATTGCAGAGGCGATTCCATAGCTAAGACACCGTCACTGTCTCAATGTGGATATCATTGACCGCGGCCACGGCATGGGCCAGGGCTTCCTGCCTGGTGGCGCCGGTGGCGATGATGACCCCGGCCCGGGCCGGGTGGCTGTCGACCTTCGGAATCAGGTCATTTTTGCTTATTCTCACTTCACAAAAGGCGATTTCGGGGCGGCGGGCCACTTCCTCCACCCCGGAAATGTTCACCACCCGGCCGGGAGGCGGAAAAAGGTAGCGTTGGGACACACCCCGCTGTATGCGGGGTATAAGGTCCGCCGGGTCCGGCTTTTCCCCCAGGGCCAGCAAAATGGCTTGCTTCACAATATCCACCCCGGTGTTTAAGGGAATTTCGTGGGTGCAGAAATACCCGCCGCTCAACCGGGCAGCCAGTTCGATGACATAAGGGATGGAATCGCTGACGACAATGTCCCCTTTTACCACCCCCTGGGTAATACCCATGCTGATGGCAGCCTGTTGGACCAGCAGGTGTACTGCTTTCTGAATGGATGGGGGCAGCAAACTGGGTAAGTCTCCGCCATTCTCAATGATATTGGGGGCAAAGCGCTCTAAATACTCATAGTTGCGGTCGGAAAACCCGGAAGTGTAAGCCACCCCGTCCATCATGATGGATTCCGTGCTCACCTGGGGGCCGGGCAGGAACCGCTCCACCATGACCCGGCCGGTGGGGGAGTATCGGAGAGATTCCTGATAGGCCCAGGGCAAGTCCACCTCCGGCAGCAGGCGCAACACCCCCCGGGCGCCGCGGCTGTCCACGGGCTTCAGCACCAGGGGAAAGCCTTGCTGAGAGACCAGGTCCCGTAAGTGCGTTAAAGACGCCACCTCGCTGAACCAGGGAACCGGCACGCGGTCTGCGGCAAATTTCCGTTTCATAGCCAGTTTGTCGCTGGCCAGGAACGCCGATTCCAGGGAGATCCCCGGCAGGCCCAGGTCGGCGGCCACGTGGGCCACCGTCAAAGGCACGTCCGCGGCCAGGCACATGACCCCGTCCAGGGGTCTCACCTGCCGGTGGTAGCGGCGGGCCGCGGCCACCGTGGCCTCCACGTCGTAGGTGCTGGCCAGGAGACGGTCGTGGGCCCAGGCAAAACCCGGGGCCTGGGGATTCTGGTCACTCACCACCACGTGGAGCCCCATTTCCCGGGCCAGGCGGATGCCCGGCACCGCTTCCAGACCGCCGTTCACCATTAATAAGGTCTTCATGAAAAAAACAGGCCCCCGTTGACGTTGATGGTTTGTCCGGTAATATAGGTTGCGTCTTCAGAGGCCAGAAACACTGCGGCCCCGGCGATATCCGCCGGCGCCCCGACCCGGGCCAGAGGGATAGTGGCGCCCACCGTCTCCGGGCCACCCATCATCCCGATTTCCCGAGAGGACATGTCCGTCTCGATCAAACCCGGGGAGATGCAGTTTACCCTGACGCCGTAGGGCGCCATAATCCGGGCCGTGGACTTGGTAAAACAGATCAGGCCCGCCTTGGCCGCGGAGTAGTGAGGGGCCTTCGGCCCCCCCAACTGGCCCCCGATGGAGGCGACGTTGATGATGCAGCCCTGTTTCCGGGCTTTGAAATGGGGCAAGATTTCCTGGCTGAGAATAAAAGGGCCTTTGAGGCAGACCCCGAACATGGCCTCCCAGTCGGCATCGGTGATCTCTGCAAAGGGTTTCTGCTGCAGGATGGCGGCATTGTTCACCAGGATATCGATGCGCCCGAAGAAATCTGCGGTTTCCTGGATCAGGCGTTGTCCTTCGGAGCGGCGGCTCACATCAGTCTGGACTATTAGGGCCTGGCGCCCGAGAGCCTCCACTGCGGCTGCCACCTCCCGGGCGGCCTCCCGGTTCTGCTGATAATTTACCACCAGATGGGCCCCTTCTTGGGCGAACTTGAGGGCAATGCCCCGGCCGATGCCCCGGCTGGCCCCAGTCACTATGGCCACTTGGTCTTTTAATCTCATGACCCTTTCACCGTTTGCGTTTGATGGTCTTAAGGGCCGCGGCCGCGATATGAGCCGCGGTTAAGCCGTATTTTGCCGCCAGGTCGGGGGGCTCCCCGGATTCGGCGAAGGTGTCCCGCACCCCCACAAACTCCAGGGGGCAGGGATAGGTCTGGGCCAGCACCTCCGCCACCGCCCCGCCTAGCCCTCCCAGGATATTGTGGTCCTCGGCGGTGACCAGGCAGCCGGTCCGGCGGGCGCATTCCTCCAGGAGGTCCCGGTCCAGGGGCTTGAGGGTGGACATGTTGACCACCCGGCAAGAAATGCCTTCTCCTGCCAGAATTTCCGCGGCCTCCAAAGCCCGGTGCACCATGACCCCCACGGCCACTACCGTAACGTCCCCGCCCTCGCGCAGGATGGCGCCCCGGCCCAGTTGAAAATCCGCCTGCCCGGGATAAAACGTGGGCAGGGGGCTTCTGCCGGTGCGCAGGTAAACCGGTCCCGGGTCATCCAAAACCACCGGCAAGGCCTTGGCCAACTCCAGGGGGTCAGCCGGGGAGACGACTTTAAAGTTGGGAATGGACCGATAAATGGCGATATCTTCCAGGCACTGGTGGGTGGGGCCGTCCGGCCCCACGTCCAACCCCAAGTGGCTGGCCACAATCTTGACCCGGAAGCCGGGATAGGCAATGGAATTTCTGGCCTGGTCCAGGGCCCGCATGGCGGCAAAGACCGCGTAACAGGTAACCACCGGAATGACCCCGGTGGTGGAAAGCCCTGCAGCCACCGACATCATATTCTGCTCGGCAATACCGCACTGGATGAAGCGCTCCGGAAAGGCCTCCCGGAAGATATGGGCGCCGGTGCCTCCGGCCACGTCCGCATCCAGCACCACAAAGTCGTCCCGTCTTCCGGCCAGTTCCACCAGGGCCTTGCCAAAGGCCTCTCTCATGGTCGTCATCATTGCCCTCTACCTAATTGCCGGTTAACAAAGCGCCGCATTCTGGTTATCCGGGTTAATCAGCTCATTTCAGGTGTTACTCAAGTTCTACTCAGAAGAGAAAGTTAAGTCGCAATTGTTTAGGTAAAAAACATAAGCGGTATCAGAGACATGATATAAATCGAGTTCCTTTGATAAATCGTCCAAGTATTCAGTAATCTGCCAACGGGGGTCGCCATAATCATGCCAGACGATACATCCGGGGCTTTGCTGGTGCAGCATTTTGAATGCCTGTTGCGTATCGCTTCTCACTACTTCAATCTGGTGGCCGCCATCGATGACGATAAAATCGAACTGGTGAAAATAAGGTGAGAAATCAAAGGTGGTCGAATCCCCCAGCATGGGTACAATCCGTTTCTCATACTGCGTGTCCTGGAAGGCCAGTCGGTTGGGCAATCGACTGGTGGCATAGGAAAACTCAAGTTCATCCAGTTTGGTTTTCGCTTCTCCCAGGTGGTCTTCGCCCAGGTCCAGGGAATGAATGGTGGCCTCCGAGTTGGCGGCTAAATTTACCGTGGCCTCTCCCAAATAAGTGCCGAACTCGAAAATCTTGCGAGGTTTGATAATTTTGAGGAGGGAAATGAGGATAGCTCTTTCCAACATGGACGTCATCGACTCGCGCTGGGGAAGGCAAATGGTCGCCAAGCGGTCTGCTGGCGCCACCTTGTCAAACACCTTGTGGGGACGTAGATGATTCATTATTTATCTCCTTAATATTTCCGATTAGGCCCTGTCGCCGGTTAATGAACAGCCGCATTCCCGGAAGGCCAAGAGTCTTTCTTCTCCCTGGGGGGCCAGACTGCCGTGCCATTTCGGGTTGTTCTCCATGAAGGAGATGCCCTTGCCCTTAACCGTATGGGCCAGGATGATGGAGGGCTTGCCCTTGGTCTTTCCGGCGGCGGCAAAAGCTTGGGCCAGCTCCGTAAAGCTGTGGCCGTCCACTTCCCGGGCCTGCCAGCCAAAGGCCCGGAATTTGTCCATGAGGGGTTCCAGGGCGGTGACCTTGCAGCACAGATCATCGCTCTGGTACTTGTTGTAGTCGACGATGGCCACCAGGTTGTCCAGCCGCCAGTGAGCCCCGAACATCAGGCCTTCCCAGACCTGCCCTTCGTTCAATTCGCCGTCCCCCAGGAGCGCGTACACCCGGAATGATTGTCCCTGACGTTTGCCGCCCAGGGCGCATCCCAGGGCAAAAGAAAACCCCTGCCCCAGGGAGCCGGAATTAAACTCCACTCCCGGAGTTTTCAGGCGGTCCGGATGGCCCTGGAGCATACCGCCCACCTGGCGGAGAGTTTGAAAGGCCTCCACCCCGAAGAAGCCTTTTTGGGCCAAAACCGCATACAGCCCCAGACAGGCGTGGCCCTTGGAGAGAACGAAGCGGTCCCGGGCAGGGTCATCCCGCTGGGCCGGGAAAAAGTTTTTAAGTTCCTGATGGAACAGATAGGTCAAAATCTCCGCGGCGGAAAGAGAACCGCCGGGATGGCCCGAACCGGCGCAGCAATTCATGGTGATGATGAACTTGCGCAATTCTGCAGCTAATTCCGCTAATCTGCTTTCATCCGGTTTCATGGAGATTCCTTCTCTTTGACGCATCGTCAGACGTCCCGGTTGCCTTGTTCCTGCAAAGCCCGCTCCGGTTCTAGACGTCGTAAAGCTTATAAACATTTATCCCATAATCTTGGAGATATTTGATTTGGTTATATATTTCATTTTCAAAGGCGAATGATGAAATTATAATGCCATCGAGCCTCTTTTTGACTTCTTCAGGCTTGTCAAGAGAAACAACCTGAACGCCATTAAGCAGCTTACCCTGTTTCTTCGGGTCGCTATCGAAAATACAGGCTATTTTCTCATTCGCCAGAGTAGTTGATGAAAGTAATTCGGAAGTATGGATGCCTGCTCCCCAAATTCCGAGTTTGCCAGGGGCGGTTTGCTGGGTTATTTCCCCAATTCTTGATTGCAATCTAAATACTTCTTTTTCAAGACTCTTCTTATAATTAATTACTGTATTATATGCAGCAATATAGTCGCTTTTGAGAGCTAAATTAACTTCTTTAAGGTTTCCTGCTTTAAAGATTGCATGGATTGCAGGGTAATCGATGTCATTTTCCTTACAAGTGTCTAATAGCTCGATCTGCTCCAAGCTATAACCTTTCATTTCCATGAGGGTCGTCAATGTGGTGGGAGTAAAATAATTCAGATGCTCAAACGTAAAATATCCAAATGGAATAGCAGGGCAAAGCAAATTAGGCACTTCAATAAATACTAAACCACCAGCAGCTATGATATCTTTAATTTCATCTATCGTTATATCCGGATAGTTTAAATGCTCGAGGACACTGGAAAAGATAATTAAATCAAAGTGGCCGCGATTGATAAAATGTTTGGTATCAAAGATGCCGCTTATTACTTCCACACCATAAAGTTCCCAGGCAATTTGGGCAGCCCTTGGGCTCGGGTCTAAGCCTAGGACCTCCCATCCTTTGGATTTGAAGACAGATAAGCCGTTGCCGGTGGCGCAGCCGATATCCAAAACCCTTCCGGGTGCAGCATGTTTGGCAATCATGTCATAGATCATGTGCCAGCGATTCATACTTTCTCTCCGCGCCTGGCCTTGTCTTAGGGGATTTTCATAATTTGACAGTGTTTCATAATACTTTCCGAGTTCGTTGGGTGAAGGTGAAGGATTGGTATAGGTGTAACCGCAATTTTTGCAGATAACTAGCCTTTGAACATAATCGAGATCAGAAAAACCGACAATGGAGTTAAATCGTTGTTGAAATACTTCGATATAATCTTCTGATTGACAGACATTGCAACGCCGCTGAATTAGTTCCATGACTCCCTCCCTTGAAACTGTCCCTTAATAATCTTTATGTAGGTGTTCCTAAGCATTATTCTGTGCCGGTCCGCCGCCATAATTCCCGGATCTTTCTGAAGGGCCGCAAGCCGTCAGCAGGGTCGGCCCGCCAGTCCCGGTCCGGCAATTCACTGGGGCTGGGGACCTTGTGCCCATTGCCGTCGGCCTGGCGGCCCTGGGCCACCGTCTGGATAACGGCCTTTATCTGCGCCGGCAGCCAGCAATGGCCGGTCTGAAATTCTTCTCCCTCACCCTCCAGGTCCAGATGAAACTCCACCAGGGAAGCCCCCCAACGGTGTACGGCCCGGTAGATGACCCCCGGGTTGACGCTGTGGTCGGACCAGCCCACCGGACAATGAAACTTCCGGCGCAAGGTCTCCAGGGCCGCCAGGTTGCACTCTGCCGGGGGGGCCGGGTATCCGGAGACACAGTGCAGCAAAGTAAAGTTTTCGCAGCCGCTCCGGCGGAGAGTGGCCACCGCCTGCTGGATCTCCGGCAGGGTGGCCATGCCGGTGGACAAGATGACCTCCTTGCCGGTTTGGGCGCATTCCTTGAGCAAGTCCTCCCAGAGCAACTCGTAGGAGGCGATCTTGTAGAAATCCACCAAGGGATACAGTTCCGCCACCGCTGCCAAATAGAAAGGAGTACAGCCGAATTTGAGTCCTTGGTCCCGGCAACGGGCTGACAACACCGGCAGAAACTCCGGGGGCAGCTCCCAGGCCTGGCGGCTCCGGTGTTCGGGACTCCGGGCCAGGATCTCCGGGGCGAAAAGCTGGTGGATCTTAAAGAGTTGGAACTTTACCGATTGACAGCCGATGGCCGCGGCCTGGTCAATGAACCGTAAGGCCCGGGACAGGTCCTGGTGGTGGTTGCTGGACACTTCGGCCACAAAAGCCACAGTCATTGCCGGCATCCTCCGGTAAAGGCTGCGGCTTGACCGTCTCTGTCGCCTGCCGCTTCCCGGTCCTGAAGCCCTGACAGGGACCGGTAATCCTGCCGCTGTTTCATCAAGCTAAAAATTGCCTGGACGATGGCCGGAGTTCCATCCCGGAGGGCCAGGCCTCCTTTCCACTCCCCGGCCAGCAGCGGTAAAATATCCGGCAAATCATCTTCTGTCTCGATAATTACCCGCGGCAATCCCAGCCGGGCATAAAAGAGTTGCGCATCCTGTTGATGGGCGGGGGAATAGGGCCAGGTCACCGGATAAGCCTGCAAGGCCAGGGCTTCATAAAAGCTGATGCCGAAGCCGCTCACCAAGATGCGGGAGCGCGCCAGCAGACCGGGGAAGTCTGGTTCAAAGCCGCTGATAATATGACCCCGCAAGTTATGGACCTTAATAAAGTTCCCCACCGCTTCCCGCTCCTCCGGGCGATGCAGATAGGCCAGGATATCCAGGTCCTTATCCCGGGAGAGGGGCATCAGCCGGCGGATCTCCCGCCGCAGGATGGCGAACTCCAAGCCGGACAAGACCGCGGGCCCGGAGTTTGTGGACCTTTGACCCAGGGCCGGGGCGGTGACTACCGGAAAAATGATTAAATCCCCTTCCTTCGTCCATTCTTCAGATTTATCCAGGATGATTACCGGCGCGGCCGCGGCCAGCCGCTGCCGCCAGCCGGAGGCCACCTTTCGGGGAGAGATATCCAGGAGCAAAAGGTCATGCCGGGAAAGCAGCGCCGCCGCGGTTTGTTCCCGGACACCCGGAGGCCCGGGCCGGGCCGGACGTTCCCAAGCCCCCCAGGCCACAGGCAGGCCCCGTTCCGCCAGCAGGGCGGCGGCGGCCGTGTCATCCACCAGAAAGGTCACCGGCCAACTCAGCCGCTCCACTATCTGCAAGGCCAGCTCCCGGCTACGGAGCAAATGGCCGGAGCCGATGCCCGGACCCGCGTCCACCACGTACAATACCCGCTGAATGCTCTCGAGCAGTTGACGCTGATGCACGTGGGCGTTGATCTGCCCGATCTCGGGCGCGTCATGGAGCAATTGCAGGACTTCGGGCAAGGCGAAGGGCTTGCCCTGGGCGGTCAAGGTGTCGTAAACGGTGTTCATCAATTCCAGGTCGGCATAAGTATCCACCGAGAGCCGCCGGCGCGGCCCGTAAAGATTCGCAGGAACCTTAACGGCCACCTTTTGGAAACGCTCGGGGTGCAACCCGATTACCGGGAACTGATGTTCCTTAAGTTCCGGGGTGACTGAGAGGTCATCCGCCACCTGCCAGGCCCGCCGCCGGGCCAGATTGATGCCTTCCAGGACCGGCTCCCGTCCCCGGGCATCCGGAGGTACAGAGATATAATCCCCCTGGGGCGCAAGTCTGAACTGCCGGATCATTTGATCCAGGGCCGGCCCATGGATCAGGGGGCAATCACCGCTCACCAGAACGCAGATCTCCGCGGTAAATTCTTCCGCGGCCCGCCTGAGCCGGGTGGTAACCTGATCGGGGTCACCCTCATACCAATAACAAGACAATCCCTCTTTATCGGCATAAGCACGGAGAGGCTCGTTACCAGACTCGGCCACCGTGGCGATCACTATCTCGGCCAATTCCTGACAACCACGCAGATTGGCGATAACCCAACCCAGCAAGGTTTTATCGCCGATCCGGCGCAGGTGCTTGGCTGGCAGCCGGGAGGAGTTGAGACGGGCCACCACAAAGGCCACCGCGCGTTCCGGACGCTCCCCCCTTTTGCCACCCGTCATCATCTCGCCCCACCTCAGGAAAAACTCCGAAATTTGCCCAAATTTTCGATATTAAAGCCTTCCCTGGCCATTGGTCAGTGCCCCGGCCCTTTTTCCAGGCCCGGCCTGGGCGCCGGGTTAGGCAGTCAGGCCCCGGACAAGTCCCGGTAAAACCCCGTTTTCTTGCCGGTAATGCTCCAAGGTGTTGCTTACTGCCTGGATGACCCTTTCCACCTCTGGGGTGGACATGGCCGGAAACAGAGGCAGCGTCAGTAAGCGTTCATAACACCATTCCGCGGCCGGGCAATCCCCGGGACCGGTATGAAAATGCTGTTGATAAAAAGGATGCAGGTGCACCGGCAGATAATGCACGTTGACCCCGAGGCCCGCGGCCCGCAAAGATTGGAAGATTTCCCGGCGGCCGGCGGTAAGCCGGTCCAAGTGCAGCATGATCACGTATAAATGGTAGGCATGGCTCACCCGGGGGTTGCGGCGGGGCAGGCTGATCTCCGGTATCTCCAGAAAGGCCGCGTCATACTGCCGGGCAATATCCCGGCGTTTTTGGAGCCATTGAGGCATTTTTTGCAGTTGGCTCAGTCCCAAGGCGCAATTCAAGTCAGACAGCCGGTAGTTGTAGCCCAGGTCCACCATCTCGTAATGCCAGGTATTGCGGGCGGCTCTCTCCCGAAAATCCGTGGAAATTCCATGGTTTCTAAATAGACGCATCTTGGCGGCCAGTTCCTTATGGGAGGTGACCACCATGCCTCCTTCCCCGGTGGTAATATGTTTGGCCGGGTGAAAACTGAACACGGTGAGGTCGGCCCAGGAGCCCAGGGGTTTATCCCGATAGGTGGCCCCCAGAGAGTGGCAGGCGTCGGCAATCAGAACCAAGTCATACTGCCGGGCCAAGAGGCGCAGGGCTTCGTAATCACAAGGGTGCCCGGCGTAATCCACGGCGACGACGGCCTTGGTGCGGGGAGTGATTTTGGCCCGGGCCTTTTCAGGATCGAGGAGCAGGGTTTCCGGGTCTATGTCCGCGAAGACCGGTGTCGCTCCCTGGAAAACCACGGCATTGGCGGTGGCCACAAAGGTCAAAGGGGGGACGATGACTTCATCCCCCGGCCCGAGGCCCGCGGCAAACATGGCGGCATGCAGGGCCGCAGTGCCGCTGTTCACCGCCACCCCCTCCCGGGCGCCCACATATGCGGCCACGGCCGACTCAAAGTCCGCCACCCGGGGGCCGGTGGTCAGCCAATCGGAACTTAGGACCGCAGCCACTGCCTCCAGGTCGTCGGCATCAACCCATTGCCGCGCGTAAGGTATTGCTTTCCGTTCCATCGATGCCTATCATTTGCCGTAATTCTTCCACGGACAACCACCACTTGTTGGTGTCGCTCTTATAATTGAAGCCCGAGGCTACGGGTTTGCCCCGGTTCAGGTTGCCGTTCTGCCACCGGCCCATGACGGAGCCGGGCTGCACCACGAAGAACTCGTTAAATTCCAAGGTCCGGCGGGCTTCATCTTCCGTGAGCAAGACTTCATGGAGTTTTTCCCCGGGACGGATGCCCACGATTTCCTGGCGGCAATCCGGAGCTATGCTCTGGGCCAGATCGGTAAGACGCATGCTGGGCAGCTTGGGGACAAAGATTTCTCCTCCCTGCATCAGCCGGAGGCAGCGATTGACAAAGGCCACCGCCTGGTCCAGGGTAATCCAGAACCGGGTCATGGTGGGGTCGGTGATGGGCAGCGCCCCGGTGGCTCGACGTTCCAGAAAGAGGGGGATGACACTGCCCCGGCT
This sequence comes from Thermodesulfobacteriota bacterium, assembly GCA_040757175.1. GTDB lineage: Bacteria > Desulfobacterota > Desulfobaccia > Desulfobaccales > 0-14-0-80-60-11 > SURF-52. The sequence goes on along the minus strand of JBFLXM010000054.1, from coordinate 87,198 downwards.
GCCCATGACATTGCCGTAACGCACTACTGCGAAGCGGGTCATATTGGAGCCGGCGTATACTCCGGCGGCGATGAACAACTTGTCGGCGCACAACTTGGTGGCGCCGTAAAGGTTGATGGGGTTCACCGCCTTATCGGTGCTGAGGGCCATGACCTGCTTCACCCCCCGGTCGATGGCCGCGTCGATGATATTGGCCGCGCCCATGACATTGGTCATGATTACTTCCAAAGGGTTATATTCCGCGGTGGGCACCTGTTTCAGGGCCGCGGCATGGATGACGATATCCACGCCGTGGAAGGCCCGGAGCAACCGCTGTTTATCCCGGACATCGCCGATAAAGTAGCGCAGGGGAGAGCCCTCGCCATCGGGGAATTGGCTACGCATCTCCAGTTGTTTGACTTCATCGCGGCTAAAGATAATGAGCCGGCGGGGGGGGTGGTTCTCCAGCATAAATTTCACAAAGGCTTTGCCGAAAGAACCGGTGCCCCCGGTAATCAAGATATTCTGATCTTGCCAATCCATACGGGATGCTCCTCTTTTATCTCCGGGTAAAATCTGTTATTAATCTGTTGTTTTCTGCCCATCGTTTTCGGGATCTGGCAAAATAGCCGGCCCGGCTCGGATCTCTTTCTCCAGGAGAAGGAGGGATCAGTATGTTGCCAGCCCCCGGCCGGATAGCTTCAGGCTGGATTAAAGCAAAAATCAAGCCAACTGGTAATGCTAATAATTTCCAATAGTTTATATTGCAGGTAGGCTAATATTGCCGGGTTGCAGGAGGCTGTTGGGGGCTGTTGTCCGGCAAGAATTGTAGTGTGTTAAGGATTAGTTAGGCGAATAGACCTTTCAGGGAGGATGATTTTGGCGGGGCCAACGGCTGCCCACCCAGGGAGCGCTAAGGGAAAGCCTCTCTATCTTGGAGCCCTGCTCCTGGTGGGGTTGATCCTCTTTTTCTGGCGCCTGGGGGTTCCCGGTCTGATGGACCCGGATGAGGGCCGTTATGCCGAGATCGCCCGGGAGATGCTGCTTTTAAAAGACTGGCTCATCCCCCACCTAAACCTTCTGCCTTATTTGGAGAAGCCGCCCCTGGTCTATTGGCTCACGGCCCTGAGTTTCCAGGTCCTGGGCTTCTCTGAGTCGGCCGCGCGCCTGCCCTCGGCCTTGTGCGCCCTGGGGGGGATTTTTCTGGCCTATGGGTTGGGGCAGGCCTTCTGGGGGCCGGCGGCGGGCCTGCTGAGCGCCCTGGTCCTGGCCACCTGCGGGGGCTATGTGGCCATGGGGAGGCTCCTGACCCTGGACATGGCCCTGAGCCTCTTTCTCAACCTGGGGGTGGGGCTGGGTTACCTGGCCTTCAGCCGGGAACGCCTACGCCTCTGGCCCTGGGCTTATCTGGCCCTGGCCCTGGGCGTCCTGACCAAGGGGCCGGTGGTCCTGGTCTTGGCGGCCATCATCTGGACCGGGGCCGCCTGGTCCCAGGGTAGGCCCCTGATCCGTTCCTGGCTCCGTCCCTGGAGCCTGGCGCTGCTTTTTGCAGTCTCGTTGCCCTGGTTTATCGGGGTCATGGTCCGTTATCCGGATTTCTGGCGGTTTTTTATCCTGGAGCAGCATTTGGGGCGCTATCTGACCGCGTCCATCCACCATCACCAGCCTTTTTGGTATTATCTGCCCATCCTCCTGGTATTTATGCTGCCCTGGAGCTGGCTCCTGCCCTGGGCGCTGGGCCGGGAGAAGCCCTGGGCCGACCCGGACCGGCTGTTTCTCCTCATCTGGGCCGCCACGGTATTCCTTTTTTTTACCCTGTCCCGGGGTAAGCTCGCGCCCTATATTCTCCCGGCCTTGCTGCCCCTGGCCCTGCTGGTGGGCCACAGCCTGTCCAACCTGGCGGCGGGCGGCCCGGGGCTGGCCGCCAGCCGGGGTCTGCTGCTCACCCTGGGTATCTGGGCCCTCCTGGGTTGGGTGGCGGCGGGCCTGTATCTCTGGCCCCCGGCTTTTTTAAACCCCCTGGTGAGCCAGGGGGCCCTGGTGGCCCCAATCGCCCTTCTGGGAGTGTTCATCATGGCTCTAACCCCTAGCTTCGCCCTGATTTGGCGGCGGCTGGGGGTGCTGCTGCTGGGGGCCTTTTTGCTGGGCGCGCTGGTGTTTTGGGGCATGGAAAAGGTGAGCCGGCAGCGCTCCCCCCGGGAAATGGCCCTGATTCTGAAATCCAGTTGGCAGCCGGGGGCCGGGCTGGTGGGTTACCGGCGCTATTCCCAGGGGATTTCGTATTACAGCGGCCAGATTTTTCACATCCTGGAGTTTCCCACGGAATTGGATTACGGCCGGAAGTTGGCCCCCCATAACTCCCTTTTTTTTCAGACCTCCGGGGAGATGATCTCCTGGGTGAAGTCCCGGCCTGCGGTCTTTTTTTTCTTGAAGGCGGCCAATCTCCCCTACTTAGAGCGGGAATTACCGGGCAAATATCACTTCCTGGCCCGGCATAAAAATAGTATTCTAGTCGGATATGAGGGATCATCTCAATATGCCCGGGAAAATGCAGGGAAGAACCCGATTCCCACCAGTCCGCGGCTGACCGCGGGCCACTGACCTATGCGCGCCTTGCCCCTGCCCTACATCATCTACCGCTATCTCCTCCAGGAGATCATGGCCCCCTTTGGCGCCAGTTTGCTGGCCTTCACCACCATCGTCTTTTTAGGAAGGCTGATGCGGGTGACCCAAATGATCGTGGTCAAGGGCGTAGGTCTGATGGAAGTGCTCAGGACTTGCGCCTATCTTTTCCCCTATCTCCTGGTCTTTACCCTGCCCATGGCCGCCACGGTGGGCATCTTGCTGGCCCTCATGCGCTTAAGCGTGGACCAGGAGGTGGTGGCCTTAAAGACCTCGGGCCTGAGCTTTGTCCAGTTGACGCCCCCGATTTTTATCTTTTCCCTGGCCACCGCGCTTCTGGCCTTGTTTCTCACGGCCTACGGCAGCCCTTGGGGGCAAAAGGCCACCCGGGCCTTGATGATGGAAGTGGTCAAACGCCGGGCTGATTTGGGGATCAAAGAGCAGGTTTTCAGCACGGATTTCCAGGGGCTGATGCTCTTTGTCAACCGGGTGCCCTCCATCCACGGGGAACTGGAGGGCATCTTCATTTACGATTCCCGGGACAAGGATAATCCCAATACCGTTTATGCCCGCAAGGGGCGCTTGGCCTTTGATGAATCCCAGGAAGCCCTGGTGCTCCATCTGTCCGACGGCCGGGTGATGCGTTGGGGACCGGCCTTGACCCGGTGGCAAACCGTGGAATTTAAGTCCTACCAACTGCCGTTGCATCTTTTCAGCTTTGCCTGGAAGGAGAAAAAATCGGAAGACGAGATGTATGTGGGGGAGTTGTGGCAGAACCTGCACCAGGAGACCCCGGGTTCGGACCGCCATATCCGCTACGCCGTGGAGTTGAGCCGGAGATTTTCCCTGCCCTGCGGCGCCTTCCTGCTGTGCATCATCGCCATGCCCCTGGGGATGAGCCCCCGGCATCACGGCCGCACCTGGGGCCTGATCCTGGGCCTCCTGGTCTTTTTGGTTTATTATGTCGTGTTTACCGCGTCCTGGCGGTTGGCCATCAGTTCCCGCCTCAATCCCTTCCTGGCCCCCTGGTTGTCCAATCTCCTCTTCGCCGGGGTAGCCGTCTTCCTCTGGCGGCGCACCGTGCGGGAGCTGCCGCTGCTGCCGGTTTCCTGGCCCGTCTGGTGGGAGCGCTTCCAGTCATTCTTCCAGTCATTAATCAGAAAAAGAAAGTAACCTCTGTCTCCTCCGGCAGGGTTAGCCAGTAATCAGTGATCCGTGATCAGTGACCCGTGGCCAGTGGTCAGTGATCAGTTGTTTTTCTCTGGCCCCTGGCCCCTGACCCCTGACCACTTTTTTTCAACCCCCCGCGCCGGGTTTGGGAGGGGATGGGGTTTTATAAGGTAAGAGCCGCAAGCCGGCTCTCCATCTTGCCAGTAAAAAGAGGAGATTTCGCACATGAAACGCCAAATGATAACCAAGGGATTACCGGTGATGCTGATGTTGGCCCTGCTCTTGGGCTTGAGCACCGCGGCCTGGGCCCGGCCCTTCGGCTGCGGCCCCATGAACCTGACCCCGGAACAAGCGGGGCAGCTCTTCGACCTTAAACAGCAATTTATGAATGACACCGCCAGTATCCGCAAGGCCATGTGGATGAAGCGGGCGGAGGTGGCGGCTCTGTGGAAGGCAGAGAATCCTGATGCCAAACAGATCCAGGCCAAGCAGAAGGAGATGAATGCTCTCCGGGAACAGATGCAGGAAAAGATGGTGGCCTTCCGGCTCCAGGCCCGGAAGATCTGCCCCATGGGCGGCATGGGAATGGGCAAAGGCATGGGTAAAGGCATGGGTATGGGCCATGGCATGGGCATGGGCCCCGGCATGGGCATGGGTATGGCCATGGCCGGCGACGGACCGGGCTGTGCCTGGTAGTCTGACTTCCCATAATCATCCGGCGAGGGCGGTGACTTCGGTCCCGCCCTTTCTTTTTTGGGGGGAGGGGGGTCAGGGGCGGAAGACGGGCGCGAGGGACCCAGGAGACCTTATCACTCAATTACGACAAGCGCAATCAATATTTAAAGTTTACAATAAAGATACATTTTTAGGGGAATTTGTGCTATCCTTCAGTCAGCAAGGCGGTGGGGCTAGTGTCGTATCCCAGAGATACCTTACATAAGTTAAGACCTCTGCGAAAGTTTCATGTGGAACAGCCGCGCTCGGCTGTCCTCCCTTTATCTGGAGCAGGCGAGGGCGCCTGCTCCACATTTTGCTTAAAGAGGAAAGTAAGTGAGACTTTTGCAGAGGTCTCAAGTTGCACGGTCTTTTCTCCCTCCCCCTCAACCCCCTCACGCCGGGGGGAGGGGGAGTTTTAGAGGTTGTTTTTTGTTAAGGTTTTTCTGGGACACCGCACTAGAGGCAGGCGAACTTCTTCGGGATAGCGTTTAGTAGATTGGGGAGGGGCTTGAGGACGTGAGTATGGGGATGGACGGCGCCAAACCCAAGGTGGCCTTGATCAACCCCTCCTGGGAGACCCGCCACTGGAACCCCGGGGCCTTGCCCGATTTGTATCCGCCTTTGGGTCTGGGCTGCGTGGCCGCGGTCTTGCGGGCTGACGCCTTTCCGGTGGAAATTATTGACATGCCGATATTACGGATGCCGGATACGGACTTGATCAACCGTCTCCGGAAAGCCCCGCCTGGCATCATCGGTCTGACCGCGGTCACCTTGACCTATCCCCGGGTAGTGCAACTGGCCAGGCTGATCCGGCGGGAACTGCCGGGAATCCCCATCCTGGCGGGCGGGGTGCATGTGACCCTCAGGCCCGGAGAGGTGCTCCAGGAAGATTGCTTCGACTTTAGTATCGCCGGAGAAGGAGAACTGGCGGCCTTGGACCTGTGCCGGGGGCTGGCCCGGGGGGAGGTGGCCCCGGACCTCGGCGGCGTGGGTTATCACCAAGTCCCCAGGCCCTATCGCCAACCCGCGGTGGATATCGATCTCCGGGAATTGCCGCCCCATGCCTATGATTTGTTCGATATGGGGAAATATCGGCGAATCTTTAAGCGCATGGCTATTCTTACCTCCAGGGGCTGCAGTGGCCGCTGTATTTTTTGCGCCACAGGTTATGCTTGGCCCAGGGTGAAGTTTATGCCCCTGGAGCGGGTAATGACGGAACTGCGATACCTGGTGCAAGATGTGGGCTTCCGGTACATCAACATTTTCGACAGCAGCTTTACGGCCCATAAGGGGCGGGTGCACGCGCTGTGCGATCAGATCATCGCCGGGGGGTTGAAGTTTCGTTGGCGCTGCTTTTCCCGGGCCCAGGGGGTGGATTTGGGGCTGTTCCGGAAAATGCGGGCCGCAGGCTGCTCCCATGTCCTCTTCGGAGTGGAAACCAGCCACCGCCGCACCTTAAAATTGATCAAGAAGGGCACCTCCCCCCAGCAAATCGTTGCGGCCTTCCGCCTGGCCCAAGAGGCGGGGTTGAAACGGGTGGCCTATGCCATTATCGGCCTCCCCGGCGAGGACCGGCAGGACATCCTGGACTCCCTGGATTTTCTCGAAAAGTTGGACGCGGAGCATCACGTGGTTTCGCCCATCAGCCTGATGCCCGGCACCCCCCTCCATGAGCAGCGGGACGAATACCGGATGGTTCTTTGGGAAGACGACTATGCCCAGGGCAGCCAAGGGCAGGCCACGGCCAGCAATTCCCTCCTCAGCCTGGCGGAAATCCAGGAGTTGTCGGATTATGCCTGCCGGCGGCTGAACCGGGGCCGGCAGGGTTACAACTGGATCGACGATCAGTAGCTAGAGCAACGCCACGGCCCATGCGTCACCTTTCGCATTGAGCAGCAAACCTGCCATTGCCAGAGATGTCAATAAGTTATCTCTCCAGTCGGTTGCAATTCCTGGAGAACCTGGCATTAACCTGCCGCTGTATCAGTAAGGCTCACTCATTGTGAAAGTGCCGCTGCTGATGGTCTTATCCCCAACTTTGAGAATGACCTGGTAGGTTCCCTCGTTCCAAAGTTGTTTACGGGGGCCGGCGCACTTACCGGTAATTAGGCTAGCGTTACTATCGGGTTGCACCTCGAATTTAATCGTCTCGGTGAGCAAGATTTTGCCAGCCGGGTCGTACCAGATAGCGGTGAGGGGAAATTCCACCACCTTGGCCCTGGGGCCCGGGTGCTCCAGGGACAATTCCCAAAAGATAAAATCTACGCCGCAGTCAAATTTTTCGGCATACTGCCTTTGGCCATAGGGGGCACCGGGTTTGGACCCGGGAAATAAGGTGGAAGTGTCGTACGCGGGATAAAACTTGATTCCTTTCACCGTGGCCTGGAGATTGTTGAACGCGGCCACGTCGCCGGGAGCAGGTTCGGGCGGAGGTGGGGCGGCACCGGCAGGCGGCCCGTATAGGTAGAAGATCCCCTCGGCCAGTTCCCTGTCTTCGCTTTTAAGAATCACTCGATATCTCCCGGACTTAAAGGTGCCGGGGGTGGCCGCGCCGTAACCTGAGCCGTGCAGGGATTCCTGTTGTCCGGGGTCGCTTTCGGCTTTAAGGGTCTGGGTAGTAAGGACTTTGCCATCGGGACCGTACCAGGTGGCGCTGAGGGGAAAGTTCAGCCGTTGGGTCCTTTTCCCCGGGGGCCAGTTCAACCTGAGTTCCCACCCGATGTACCTGGTGGCGCTGGCAGGGAACTGCTCCTGATAATTTCTCTTGCCGAAAGCAATTGGGGTTGGGCCTTCTTCATAAAAGCGGAGGGATGTTACCTTGGCGCCGTATTTTTCGAGAACATCCTGTTTCTCCTCCACCTGGAAGCTGCCGCTGCTGATGATCTTATCGTCAACTTTGAGAACAACCCGATAGGTTCCCGGCCCCCAATAGACATAGAAGAGGGGGGACCAGCGGCCACCGGTAATAAGGCTCCCGCGCGCATCGGGTTGCACCTCATGCCAGATTTTATCGGTGAACCCGATCTTGCCATCCGGGTCGTACCAGACGGCGGTGATGGGAAATTCCACGGCCTTGGCCCTGGGGCCAGGGTGGTCCAGGGACAATTCCCAAAAGATATAACTTGTTTCTTTGTCAAATGTATCCGCAAACTCCCTTTGACCATGGGGAACGCCGGTTTTTCCCTTGGCGGGATAGAACTTGATACCGGTTACTTTGGGGTGGAGATAGTTGAAACCCTCTGGCTCTTCGGGCGCTACCACCTGGAAGCTGCCGCTGGCGAGGGTCTTATCTCCAACTTTGAGAATTACCCGGTAGTTTCCCGGTTTCCAAAAGCCGGGGGCCGCGGCGCCGTACCCATCCCCAATACGGCTGCTGCTCCGATCGGCTGGCACCTCGCGTTTGATCGTATCGGTGAAAAAAATCTTGCCATCCGGGTCGTACCAAAATTGGGTGATGGGAAATTCCACGTCATGGGCCCTGGACCCCTGGTGGTCAAGGGACAATTCCCAACAGATGTAGGGCGTGGACTGGGCGTCAAATTTGTCGGCATATTGCCTCTGGCCATAGGGGACGATGGTTTTGGGCGAGGGAAAGAATTTGATGCCGGTCACCGTGGCTTGGAGATAGTGGAAATTCTCCTGCTTTCTGGATGAAACCACCTGAAAGCTGCCGCTGGCGAGGGTCTTATCTCCAACCTTGAGAATTACCCGGTAGGTTCCCGGTTTCCAAAAGCCGGGGGCCGCGGTGCCGTATCCATCCCTTAAATAACTGCCGCTCCAGGCGGCTGGCACCAAGTGGGTGACTGTATCGGTGAGCAAAATTTTGCCGTCCGGGTCGTACCAGAATTGGGTGATGGGAAATTCCACGTCATGGGTCCTGGGTCCCGGGTAGTCCAGGGACAATTCCCAATAGATGTAGGGCGTGGACTGGGCGTCAAATTTGTCGGTATACTGCCGCTGTCCGTAAGGGACGACGGTTTTAGGCGAGGGAAAGAATCTGATGCCGGCCACCGTGGCGTTGAGATAGTGGAAACCCTCCTGCTTCCTGGAGGCAACCACCTGAAAGCTGCCGCTGGCGAGGGTCTTATCTCCAACCTTGAGAATTACCCGGTAGGTTCCCGGTTTCCAAAAGCCGGGGGTTCTGTAGCCGAATCCATAGGCATGAACGCTGCTCCGCCAATGGGGTTGCACCTTGGCGTCGAATGTCTGGGTATTGAAGACCTTGCCGGCCGGGTCGTACCAGATAGCGGTGATGGGAAATTCCGCGATCTTGGCCCTGACGCCCGGAGGGTACTCCAAGTCCAATTGCCAAAAAATAAAGGTCGCGGACTGGGCGTCAAATTTGTCGGTATACTGCCTTTGGCCATAGGGGACCAAGGTTTTGGACCCGGGAAAGAACTTGATACCGACAACCGCGGCGTTAAGATTATTGAACGCGGACAATCCCGTGGCAGCGGGCCTGGCGGGGGTGCGTCCCGCGTCTCTTTGGGCGTGGGCCGGAGCGTCATAGAGGAAAAAGGCCAGGGCCGGCAGAAGGAAGGATAACGCGGCAAACCACAGGCTGAGGCGCCGGAGAAGGGAGGGGCGCCGGAACGCGCCGCCGGGCATGAAATTAACAGAGGATGCGAGGTTCATTGGTTTTTCCTCCCTAAGCAAAGGCAGGACGGCAGGATGAGCGGCATCAGGGAGGGCCGTTTTAACTGGTCATGGCGCGTCTCCCCTCCTATTATCTTGTTTCCAAGAAGTGTTAATCCTGAAAGAGGTGAGAGTCAATATCCGAGATTGCGCGGCAGCCTTGGCTGCCCCGGTCCCAAGATGGATTTTTAGCCTCTTGGACCGGGCAAAATCTCCCAACCGGTCATTTTCTCGAAGGAATTTCTTCTCGCAGCGGGCAAAATAGCACAACTTGGGGGGATCGTCAATAATATCCGGATTTCGGGCCTGCCAATCCCTGGGTGACCAGAGCCTTTCTTGCTGGTAAGCCTCATACCGATTCGCAATCTAACGGCAATTTTTCTGTAGGGGCAAACTGGTGTCCGCCCCGGATGCCGGGTAAATCCAAGATTGGCCCCGACTGAAAAATTTTCATTCGATTGGGAGTCGATATGGGGGCAGTTATTCCCGCAACCGGCAATTACCATAAGGCCACGGCCCGCGCGTCACCTGCCGCAGCGAGCAGCAAACCCGCCTCATAAAGGAAATTCAACACCTCGCCGGCTTCGCTGGCGGAATAACCGTTCCCGGAGAGGTACTGCACCCAATCAATCAGGACCTTAACGGGCGTAGGCTCCAGGGCCGCCAGCAGCAACAGGAGGATGCTGCCGTCCGCGGCCGCGGATAACTCCGGCACTTCCAGGGATGAAATGATTAACCTGGTCCAATCTTTGGGGGAGATAGGGCCCACAGGCCGGATCATCAGGCCCTTGGCGCTCCGCAAGGCCGCGGTCTCCTCCAGGGGGCCGGCGCGGCGATGGGGGCGCTGGTTCCAGGAAATAAATTCCTCCGGAGAATAGCGGCGGGTGTAGAGGGAGGTATGGGCATGGCCCAGTCCTCCCTTGAAAAAGAGGTCCCGGTCGGGGTAATTCCGGTCCAGGGCTGACTCCACTTCTTCAAAAAAAATGCCGGTCTGATCCGAATCGATGCCGTCCTCCCGGGTATAGCGGTACATCCACGACAGGTCCTCATCCGGGGGCAGGGGGTGGATCATTACCCCATACCGCCGGGGATGTTGAAAGATCTTGGCCCCCTGTTCCAGGGTAAACTGGGCCAGGGACACGAAGGGCACCCGGTCCCGGTTATCCCGGAGAAAAACCAGGGTGTCCACGGCTTCGTCCAGGGTTTCCCCGGGAAACCCTATCTGGCACATGAGACTCACGGTAATCCCTACGTCCCGGCAGTCGGTGATGATGCGCCGGGTCGTGGATAGGTCCAGGCCTTTATGCATCAGTTGGGCCACCCGGGGGGAGGCGGTCTCGAAGCCGAAACGGAGGTGGCGGCAACCACCGGCCGCCAGGTTTTGCAAAACCTTCCGGGTCAGTCCCCGGTCCAGGCGAACCTCCGAATCCCAGATAAATGGCAACCCCTGTTGCCGTATGGCCGCGCCGATCTCGGCCAGGGCCCTGGGAGGCAGGCTGTCATTGGCCAGATTAAAGGTCTGGACGCCTGTTTGGCGGTGGACGAACACCAGGTCGGCCACGATCTTCTCCGGGGAGCGTTGCCGATAGGCCCGGCCCCGGCGCTCCGGACCCCAGGTCGCCGGGGAGATGGCGCAAAACGCGCATTTGCCGTAATAGCAGCCCCGGGAGGAATTAATGAGCAAGGCCGGCTGCGGCCACCAATAGGAGTCCAGGGCCAAACCCCCGTGGTCAGGAGGGGGCAGGAGGTTCAGATCCTCCGTATGGAGATGGGCGGAGGTCACCACCGCGCCGCCTTGCACTTCCATGACATTGGGCGCGTCCGTCCCTGCTTTTCCCTGCTCCCACGCTTGCAGCAACGCCGGGAAGGCCGTCTCTCCTTCGAAGAGGATGCAGGCATCCACATTTTGAAACAATTGGGGCGCTTGCCGCAGCCCCTCTTGAATACGGGTGATGGTGGCTCCCCCGAAGACCACTTTCATTTCCGGAAACCATTGTTTGGCCCGGGCCGCCAAAGTCCAGGCCGGGATCATTTGGGTCTGGAAGGTAACCGACACGGCCAGGACGTCCGGCCGGTGGGCCGCCAATCGGGGGCGGACCGCGTCTTCGCAGTAGTGGAGAAAGATATTGGCGGCTTCGTCTTGGGCCGCGGCCAGGATGCCCCCAGAAGACAAGTAGGAATGGGCGGTTTTGAAACTCTGGAGGGAAATCTGCCCGGGATAGTAAGGCGCAGAGACGGCCGCCAGGGCCTTCTGAAGCAAACGGATGGCCCAGGCGTAAGCCCCGGGATCATAAAAGAGGGCGGGGTCCCGGAGAATGCCCAGGGCCTTTAAGACCGCGGGGGCCAGTTGGCCGCCCCAGGCCGCGGCCTGGCGGAGGACCGCCTCTTCGTTTTCATCCCGGAACCGGGCGGCGGCCAACCGCCGTTCCGCGGCTTTAAGGGAGGCCTCAATGGTTTCCGTTTGGCAGAGGTAGTTGAAGAAATCCACATTGAGGTCCGCCACCGCCGCCTTCAGGCCCGCCCGCCGCCAGGCTGCCAACAGGACGGCTAAAGAGGAATAGGGCTGCGCCGGATCCGCCTGGGGCGGTTCCACCAAGAGCACTTCCATGACGGCCTCCCATGAGAAAGCCAGGGCAGGGAATAATACCAAGTCGCACTCAAACGGCAAGATATGGTAGCCTGCGCTGCACAGGCTGGAAAGCCTGTGCCACCCTTAGACTGCGACTTGGTATAAGAAGCTATGAGACCTCTGCGAAAGTCCTCATGTGGAACAGCCGCCCTCGGCTGTTCACCCAGCATCTAGTAGCAGGCGAGGGCGCCTGCTCCACATTTTGATTAAAAAGACAACAAATGAGACTTTCGCAGAGGTCTCGAATTGGCATCAGGTGGTCTCTTTTTCCAGTTTCGCGGCCAGTCGTTCCAGTTTCGGCTGGACCCGCTCCAGCTTGGCCAGCACCCGCTCAAGTTTGGGTTCGACCCGTTCCAGTTTGGGGGCCACCCGTTCCAGCTTGGGCGCCACCCGGTCCACCTTGGGAGCCACTTTCTCCAACTTGGGGGCCACCCGCTCCAATTTGGGTGCGACCCGCTCGAGTTTGGGCGCGACCCGCTCCAATTTGGGGGTCACCCGCTCCAGTTTGGGGGTGATCCGCTCCAGTTTAGGGGCCACCCGCTCGAGTTTGGGGGTGACCCGTTCCAGTTTGGGCGCGACCCGCTCCAGCATGCCCGCGAAGCGTTCTCCTTCCGCCCCACCCCGGCTGGGGGGCAGCAGAGAAGCAACCGCGGCTCCGGAGGCGCCCACCAGGGCCTCCAGACCCTGGCCCTGATGGAGCAGCCGCATATTCTTGAGGATTTCCTTTTCCAGGTCGGTGAGGTCATAATCTGCGCCCGGATCGTAATCCTCCTTTTTCAGTTTCTCGAGAAAATCTCGATCCACCAGAGCCCGGATCAGAACCCGCTCCAATTCCTTCATACTTTCCTCCTCTCCCTCTGGGCCCTTGGGTTGTGGCGCCTGGGACCGGCAGGACCCCATCTCCCCGGAGAATCACCGGCGAGTCCGGCCGGCCTGACTGCCGCGTCTTCATCAAACCCTCTGCTTTCCGGCAGGTTCTTAACCAGCTTCGATGATGTCCACAATATTGAATTGAATCTTGATCTTGCCTTCTCCTTTCTCATAGCCCTCCAGCAATTGCTTCACGCTTTTACCGGTGAGCTTCTCCACGTCAATGGCCTTGAACCTGATAATGGCTCCGAGATGCGAGGGTTTCCCGTCGGAGCCCACCATCAGAATGGCAGGGCGTTCATAGATGGGCATGGCCTTTCCTCCCTAAAATTATTGGCGCTTGGATGCTAATTTGACGGCTTTTTCGGTGCCGGCTTCCACGACGTCCACGATATTGAACTGGATGGTGATTTTGCTTTCCCCCTTTTCATAGTTTGCCAGCAATTCCTTGACGCTCTTGCCGGTGAGTTCCACCACGTCGATGGCCTTGAATCTGATAATGGCTCCCAGATGGGCAGGTTTCCCATCGGCGCCCACCATTAGAATAGCGGGGCGTTCATAAACGGGCATGGCGCTCTCCTCCTTTGGTCTTTAGGGTTTTTTTAGTTCAATGGCCTCCAGTTGGATTAACAGGGCCAAATATTCCGCCACATCCTCCACGATTTCCGGGGCGGGCACCTGATATTTTGCCGCTAAATATTGGAGGATCTCCAGGGTGGAATATTGGCTGTCGCAAAGGTCTAGGATGTCGTAAGCCGTGGCGTTGAGTTCAAAGAAGACATTTTTCTGGGAATGGAAGAGATGGCGCTTCCCTTCCCATTCCTTCAAGATTAGATAAGGATGACGCACCGGCCGGTCCTCCAGGCTGAGAACGAACTTCTCCTCCATCACTCCTCCTCTCCCACTCCCGCGGCGAAACAGGCTTCCATCCACAATTGATTAAGCTGGTCCACGGTTAAATGCCTGGTGGCGATAACGCTGGGGGCATTGCCGATGTGCCGCTCCGGGTCGTCAATGACGAAACGCAGGCCGTAATCTCCGAGTTTTTCAAAAAGCTCGGACCCCGGGTCGGGATGCAGGAGGTTCCACACCACTTCGTGGGGCTGCAGGCGGTGGGTGACGAAGGCGATATTGTCCCGGATGTCCTCCTCCGTTTCCCAGGGCAGGCCCATGAGCATGGCGCAGGTGGTTTCGATGCCCACCTCCCGGCAGAGGCGCACCGCTTCCAGGCTGTCCTCCAGCCGGGCGCGCTTGCCCAAGAGGTCCAGTGACCTTTGGCTGCCGGATTCCACCCCCATGAACAGGCCGCTGCAGCCGGAATCCCGCATGGCCTGGAGCAGGGGCTTGGTGAGGGAGTCGGCCCTGACCGAACAGCGCCAATCCAAATGATAATTCCCGGCCTGGAGCGCCGCGCAGAGGTCAAAAACCCTCCCATTATTGAAGGAGAAGTTATCGTCCCCGAAAACCAGGTTCTTGGCCCCGTATCTGTCCACCAAGAGGTCGATTTCAGCGATGACGTGCTCCACGCTCCGGACCCGCCAGCGATGCCCCCAAAAAGGAGAGGAGGAGCAAAAAATACACCGGAAGGGGCAGCCCCGGGAAGTGACCACCAGGAATTCCCGGAGGCGGGCATAGATGGGCATGGTGTCCAGCAAATCGTAGGCCGGCAGCGGCAGGCGGTCCAGGTCGGTGATATAGGCCCGGGGAGGATTAACCTGAATCGCGCCGCTTTCATCCTTATAACTGATGCCGTCTATTGCCCCCAGGCCGTCCGCGCCGGTCCCCAGTTTGGCCAGCACCTCCGGCACCGTGCTTTCCCCTTCGTTTCTGACCACAATATCCACCGGATATTGTTCCAGGGTGCTCCGGTCAGAAAAGGTGGGATGCATGCCCCCCATGAGAACCGTGATCTTGGGGTCCAACTCCTTCACCAACCGGGCCACGGCGACTCCCTTGGTGAAGGAGGCGCTGATGGCGCTGATGCCCACCACCTGGGGGCGAAAGGCTCCGAGCTTGCTCCTGAGCTCATTAAAAGTCATGTTGGACACGGTCATATCGGCCAGGGCCACTTCGTGGCCGGCCTCTCTGAGCACCGCGCCCAAATAGCAGATGGCCAGGGGAGGGAACTGGAGTTCCGGCGCGTCCTCCAGGGTATAGGGCATGGGCGGGACTACCAACGCTACCTTCATGGGATTGGCCTTAGAGGTTTAAAGGGTATAATCCCTACAAATCAGCGGCTATTAATTAGTAAATAAATTATATGGCTGAAAATTGACGCTTAGGTTTTGCCCGTCATCTTAATTGGAAAGATTTAAAGGCAAATTAATCTAGAAAAACTTAAAAGTCAAGAACTTTACATCAGTCAAAACCTGTGTTATCTTTGGCATAAGATCTGCTCGGGTGAGCGGATCGGTCCTACCGCACTAAAATACCTTAGTGGCTAGATATCTGTCCAGCAGTATAAAATAGGTTCTACAATAAATGCCGGATTAATATGGAAACTTTTCAGAGAATTATCATGGGACTTGGCCCATCCTTAAATCATGAAAAATTCCCAGGAGCCGCGGTCTTGACTTTGACCTTTGACCCTTGAACTTTTAGGAACAGCAGGGGCCAGCATTCGCCTATGGCAACCTCTTGTCTCTCCCGGAAAACCGTGAATGAGGCCGCGTCCACGGATGCCTTGCGCTCTTGGCCCCCCAGCCCCGTTTTTGTGGAGGCGCAAGGCTGCCGGCTGTTGTCCCGCAGCGGCGAGGAATACTTTGACGGCACCGGCGGCAGCGGCGCCGTCAATCTGGGACACCAGCACCCCCGGGTAGTAGCCGCCATCATCCAGCAATGCCAAAAACTCACCCATACCGGCTGGAACCTGCACTCCCAGGTGCGCGGCGAGTTGGTTCAGGAACTGGGTGCTTTTGCGCCTTACCAGGACTGCGCCGTCCTTTTTACGGTGACGGGAACCGAGGCCATTGAGGCCGCTTTAAAGGTGGCCCGGGCCCATACAGGGAGGGAAACGGTCATTGCCTTTGACCGGTCCTATCATGGCAAGACGGCCGGTTCCCTGCTGGTCACCTGGCGGGAGTGGTTCAGAAAGCACTCGCCGGTGGCCCCGGACGCCGTCAGATTCGCGC
This sequence comes from Thermodesulfobacteriota bacterium, assembly GCA_040757175.1. GTDB lineage: Bacteria > Desulfobacterota > Desulfobaccia > Desulfobaccales > 0-14-0-80-60-11 > SURF-52. The sequence continues at coordinate 71,445 of JBFLXM010000054.1, read as the reverse complement.
CTTTTCCCCTTTTGCACCTGCCCGGGCCGGCAGGGCAGCCGGAATATTGCCTCGAAGCCCTCCAAAACTTGGTAGAGGGAGCCTGCGTCGCGGGTTGTCCTCCTGCCGCCCTGATATTGGAGCCCATCCAGGCTGCCGAAGGGATCCTCCCCGGGGGCCGGGATTTCTTGGCGGGTGTTTTCCAAGTGGCCCGGGGATACGACAGCCTGGTGATCTTTGATGAGATTTACACCGGCTTCGGCCGTTGCGGCACCCCTTTTTATGGCAGCCGCAAGGGGTTAACCCCGGACTTGCTGGTGGTGGGCAAATCCCTGGGCAACGGCCTGCCCATCTCCGCGGTTCTCGGCCCTTCCGGGGTGTTGAACGCCCTCCCCCCGGGCTTTCATACCTCCACCTTCGCGGGCCAGCCACTGGCTTGCCGGGCGGCCCTGGCAGTACTGGAGGTAATGGAGCAGGAGAAGCCGTGGCAGCAGGCAGCCGCACTGGGCCGGCGGGTTTTCGCCTTCCTGAAGGGCCAGGAGGACCGGGGCGGTTTCATTTCCGGGGTGCGGGGGGAAGGCCTGATGCTCGGTTTTGACTGTGTCGATCCAGGGGGCCGGCCCTCTTCCCGTCTCTCCCGGGCCTTTGTGGAGGCCGCGCTCGCCAGGGGCCTGGTCCTCCGGTGCGGGGGATTTACGGGAGCTACGGTGAAGCTGACCCCGCCCCTGATCATGGCCCCAGAGGAGGTGGACTTCCTGTTGGCGGCTTTGGCCCAAACCATCGCTGCTATTGGGGAAAGGCAGGGGGCGTGAAAGGCCGGGGTAGGTCAGGGAATTGGTGGGCAGTGCCCACCCTACATGGCTTTGAACCTTGAACCTTGAACTTTTTAAGACAGAGCTTAATCAAGATGCCCTTTAATGATCTCGAGCGCCACGTCTTGGACCAGGACCTCTGCGCCCATTGCGGGGCTTGCCAATTGGCCTGTCCGGAAGACCTCATTGAATTACCCGACCTTTTCCCGGGGATGAGGGAGAAGCCTGGCTTTTCTCCTTGCGGCTCATGCAGGGACTGTCTGGATAGCTGTCCGGGTCTTGATCCGGCCGCGGCCAGGTCGGAGGCGCGCCTCTTTGGCCGGCACCGGCGGCGGAAAGAGAGGTGGCTGGGGATTTACCGGCAGGCAGTGGCGGCCTGCGCCACCGACCCCCAGGTCTTTGAGGCCTCCGCCAGCGGCGGCAGCGTCACCGCCTTGCTGGCTGCAGCCATGGAGTGTCTGCGCCTGGACTGCGTCCTGGTGGCGGGCAGAGACGGGGCTCGGCCCTGGAGGGCCGCACCCGCGGCGGTGTTTAACCCCGACGCCTTAACCCGCTTTTCTCAATCCACTTATCAGATTTTCCCCTATCTGGGGTTGATCAAGACCTTATTGCGGCAGCGCCCCTATCTGCGGCTGGGACTGACGGCCCTTCCCTGCCATACCCAGGCCCTCCGCAAATTGCAGGGCCTGGAGACTCCCTGGGGAGAAATGATCCGCAGACAAGTGGTGTTTATCCTGGAGATTGCCTGCAGTTCCAATACCCTCCCCCTGGGCACGGAAACCCTGATCACCGATCTGGCCCGCGTTTCCCTGGAAGAAGTCCGGGAGATCCGTTACCGGCACGGCGCCTATCCGGGTCAGATCGCCATCACCACCAGGCAGGGGGAGACGGTGACCGTGCCGTTTTGGCGGGCGGTAAGACATTTTCAGGACTTCAAAAATCACCGTTGTCTCTCCTGCGGCGATTGGATGTCGGGGCTCTCCGACCTCAGTGTCTGCGACGGGGAGCCCAATATCTTCAAATCCAGCCAAGAGGCGGCTGCACCCCCCAAGTACGGCATGGTCCTGGTGCGGACGAAAAAGGGGGCCCGGGTCCTGGATTGGGCCAAGGGGGCGGGGGCCCTGCAAACCTGGCCCCACCACCTGGGGGAAAATAACCTGGGCTTGCGGCGCAAGCGCAATCGCCGGGGCTATTATGAAAGGTTGGGGATACCCATACCCTTGGGTCCGATTCCGGGATACCGGGAGATCTGCGAGCCGGTCCCGGATGAGTGCCTGATCCCCGATTTAGGGATTTATGACTGAGTCCTTTTCTGACCGGTTCGGCCCCCCGGACAGGCGGCTGGGCTTCATGAATGAGGCTGATCTGGCCCGGCTGCCGGAGTCCCTGGTGGCCTTGCTGCCCTTGGGGAGCATGGAGCCCCATGCCCATCTGCCGCTGGCCACCGACACCCTCATTGCCGCCGCCATTTTGGCGCAGGTGGCCGCCGGGACTCCCCATACCTGCTTGTTCCCCGCCATCCCGGTGGGATTCTTGTTTAAATATGCCGGCTGGCCCGGGGCCATCGGGGTCGGCCACCAGATATTAACGGGCCTGATTGTGGATATTTGCCGCGGTCTTAGCCGTCTGGGGCTGCGCAAGCTCTTGCTGATGTCCGGGCATGATGAGAATCGGGAGCCGGCCTTGCAGGCCCTCCGGGAAGCCCACCGGGAGTCGGGCGTCCTGGGCGTTTATTGCGATTGGATCGAGTTGGCGGTCCCGGTGGTTTCCCGAATTTCCGCGTCCGGCCGGGAGGGTCATGCCAGCGAAATCCAAACCTCGGTATTTCTCCACCTTTTCCCCCAGATGCCGGTGGACCTGCCCCGGCCTGCCCTCCAGCCGTTAGGGCCGCCCCCCCGGGGAGCCGACGACCTCTTCGCCTCTCCGGAGCAAGGGACCTGGGTCCGGGCCGTACCCCTTCAACATGGCCGGTCCTGCACCGGAGACCCGGGCCAGGCCACGCCGGAAAAGGGGAAAATCGTGGTGGAGGCCATTGTGCAGCAGGCCCGGAAGATCATCGAAGATTTGCGGGCCATTCAGGATTAGATGCCTTTCTCCCCCATGACCACCGGATTGGAGCTTCATCTGCAGTTGTTTGACCAGTTGTCCCGGCGGGCGGCAGAGGGAGAGGTTTACCGCCGGATATTGGAAGACATCCTCGGATTCTCTGTGGAAAATGTCCTCATTTCCACCGCCGAGCATACGGCTCCTTTTAACCGGGGTCATACGGTGAGCTTCCTGCTGCCCCAGCTCATTCTGCAACAGGCCGGGCTCAAGCCCCGGGCGCCCCTCCTGATCCTGGCGGCCTCCCTGATTCCCCTGGACAATGAGCATTATCCCCGGGGGTTTCTCCTGCCCCGGGGGCGCTTCAACTTATTCCCCTGCCGCCAAAGGAAGAAAAGTCCGGCGCTCCTGCCCCCGGTCAAGGCTTCAGAGAGGGCGGGAGCCCCGGCTTTTTTTTCCCGATATCCCTGGCTGCGCCGCGTCTTCGAGGAGGAGCGCGGCTTTAGCAGTTATGCCGATCAGGTGAGCGCTTGCATGGAAGGGATGGCCCATCACTGGTTCTCGGAGAGCCCGCCGGGCCAGGTGCGGGTGCGCCCCCTGGAAGCGGTGGCCCGGCAAATGCTGATCCGGCTTCTGGAGGCTGACGATGCGTTAGTCAGGCAGCTCCTCTTCGATCAAAAGATGCGCGGCCTGGTGGCCCGGGATCTTATGGGGATCTTTTGCGCCTGGGGCCAAATCCAGGGAAGTTTTTATTTTTGGGGAGCCCGGGAGGCCGGGGTCGCCAGGCTCAGGGAGGAAAACGATTATCTGGTGGGCGAATCCTTCCGGATTCCCTTGGAGAAAGATAGCCTCCTGGATTGGCTGCAAGCCGGGAGACTCTGGCCCGGGGTCTTTCTGTCCCTGTTAATGGTGTCTTTCTTCCCCAGCCTGCCCATCTCTGGGGGCCCTAAGCAACTCCATTATTACCGTTTAATGATCCGGGCGGCCAACCGTCTGTCCTGTCGGCCCCGGGAAGAGTGGCTGGCCGGATATGGCTACATGGCCATGGACTTTACCGGCATGAGACTCAGACGGGGGAATGGCGAGTTACTGCCTGATTGTACGCCCGGCCTGGTTCTCGCCAACGCTGAACTGGACCCGGATTGGCTGGCGGAGGAACTCTCCCGGCTACCTCTCCGGCCTTTCCCGGAGGTGATGCCGGGCTTAAGGTAAATCCGGGTTTATGTCTGCCCGAGAAATTTGTCCGTTTCCCTTAACCGGAGAGGTTGAGTAATGCGGGATTTATTCGTTTCCGGCAGCGACGCCAAGGCGCTTCAGGATAGGTCCGTGACCATCCCCGGGGATAAATCCATCTCCCACCGCGTCCTGCTTCTGGCTGCCCTACTGCCCGGGCCGACGCGAATCACCGGCTTGAATGAGGGAGGCGCGGTGCAGGTGCTCAGGCCGGTTCTCCAGGTTTTGGGAGTCCGCCTGGAGGAAAAGGACGGGGCCTTGACCGTTACCCCGCCCCCGGGCGGCATCCGGCCAGGGGGGGTCCACCTGTTAAACCTGGGATCATCCAGCACCGCCGCCCGTCTCCTGCTGGGATTGTTAAGCGGCCTGGGGGTGCCGGCCGTGATCGACGGGAACGCCAGTCTCCGGGCCCGGCCCATGGATTGGGTAGTGGAACCCCTCCGCCAGTTGGGAGTCAACCTCAAATATCTGGGGGTCCCGGGCCGGGTCCCCGTCTTTATCCGGAATGGCCGGCTCCGCCCCGGCAAAGTCCGCCTGGAGGTGGTCAGCGCCCAGGCCAGCTCCGCCATCCTCTTCGGGGCCTATGCCGCCGGCCGGGAGGTGGAGATTTCCCTGGTGGCGGCCTCCCGGGATCACACCACCCGGCTTCTGCGCCATTTGGGAGTGGAGGTGCAGGAAACCCAGGAAAGCATCAAAATCCTGGGGGCCAATTACCCCCCCCTACCGGAATATCAGGTTCCCGGGGACCCATCCGCGGCCGCTTACCTGGCCGCGGCCTACGCCTGCCAGGGGGGGCCGGCTAAGCTGACTCTAGAACAGGTCTGCCTTAACCCCACCCGCCTGGGTTTTTTTGAACTCTTGGGGGAATGCGGGGCAGCCATCAGTTATGCCGATGTCGCCGAAAAATATGGGGAACCGGTGGGGAACCTCAGCGTCGGTAGTTTTCCCCATAAGGCCAGGCCTTTTCACATCGACCAGGTGGTGCGCACCCATGCCATGATCGATGAAATTCCTCTGGCTGCGGCTCTGGCCGCGTTGATTCCCGGCACGTCCTCCATATCTAAGGCCGGTGAGCTGACTTTTAAGGAAACCAACCGTCTCCAATCCACCCGGGATATGCTGCGGGCCTTCGGCGCGCAGGTTGAAGCCGGACACGACTCCCTCCAGGTGAGGGGCGGCTTGCCCCTGGCCGCGGGGGTGGCGCCCAGCTTCGGCGACCATCGCCTAACCATGGCCGCGGCGGTCCTGGCCTGTTCCCTGCCTGGCCGCACCCAGATCCTGGGAGGAGAGTGTTATAAGACCTCTTTTCCGGAATTTCCCGAGAAAATGCGTTATCTTGGCTTGGCGGTGCACCTTGAAGGGGGAGCGGCAGGATGATGGCGGCCAGCGTCGACCACGAGTTATGGCAATTGGCGGTTTTTTGTGGGGATACGGCCATGGGCAACCCCACCGGCGTGGTGTTTCCCGGTCCAGGGTTACAGCATGAAGATTACCTCAGACTCGCTGCCTGGTTAGGTTATCCGGATACCGTCTTTTTAAGGCCCGGGCCGGACCTAAGCCATTGGCAAGCCCACTCCTTCTCGCCGGCAGGGGAGCTTTCCTTTTGTATTCAGACGCTTTTGGCAGCAGACGCGGTGCTTCGCCGGAAATGGCCGCACCTGGCAAAGGAAACCCTCCGCCTGCAAACGCCAAGCCGTCTGGCCGCGGTGGAGCGGCTCCCCGGAACTCTACCCGCCCTGGGGTGGGTGAAAATTCCTCAGGAAGAAATTCAGGTCCGGCCCGGGGGGCAACCCTTGCGCTCCATCTTGCAGACCGGCCTTAAGGGAGATTTTCCGGAGTTGATCATCGACAGCGGCCGTTCCCGGGTTTACCGGCGGCTCCCCCGCCTGGGGGACCTGGAAAATATCTGGTTTCCTCCCGACCGGGTCATGGCCTATTGCCAAGACTCCCAAGTCCATGGTGTCTGTCTTTTTTCCCTCATGGGCCACCGCACTATCGCCGCCCGGGTTTTCACGACTTCCCTTGATGGCCGGGAAGATGTGGCCACGGGCGGGGCGGTTCTGGGCTTGCTGGCCTATTTATCCAGGCAGGACCCGGGAATTGCTCGCGCCGATGATTTCTGGACCATCTACCAGGGCCAGGGGCCCTCTCACCGGCGGGGGACCCTATTTATCAAGGAGTTGTCCGGGGAGCAGGCCGTGGCCGTGGGCGGCTTAACCCGGGTGGTGGCCCAGGGGGTCCTGGTGAATCTGGAGGATTTGCTGGAGGAAAGAACCGGTTGAGAGCAATCGTCGCCGATGCCCAGGGACAGGTGCGGATGAAGGACCTGCCTGCTCCCCGGCCCGCCCCGGGCCAGGTGCTGATCAAGGCCGCGTGTAGCTTGATCAGCCCCGGAACGGAGCTGTATTACCTCGAGCAGGCGGCCATAAACGGCAAGTCCCGCACCCTGGGTTACTGCTCCAGCGGCCAGGTGGCGGGCCTGGGGGAACAGGTGGAGGGGTTGGCCAGGGGTGACCGGGTCATCGCCTTGGGCTGGGATTATGCCGTGCACGCCGAGCAAATCTGCGTGCCCTACCGCCTCTGCGTGAAAATACCCGGAAAATTGCCCTTTGACCGGGCGGTGTTTGCCAACCTGGCCGCCACCTGCCTCCACGCGGTCCACCGGGCCCGCCTGGCGAAAAGAGGCCGGGTCTTGGTGCTGGGAGCAGGATTAGTGGGCCAGCTCCTGGCCCAAATCGCCCGCAGGTCCGGGGCCCTGGTGGCGGTCGCGGATTATGTTCCGGCGCGTCTGCAGGCGGCGGCGCGGTCCGGAGCCGATGCGGTCTTCGACAGCTCCCTGGCCTCCTGGGTGAGCCTGGCGGCGCAAGCCACCCAGGGCAGGGGATTCGACACCATCTTTCTCTGTTGCAGTGGCGAAGCCACGGCAACTCTGGCCCAGTGCCTCGAAACCCTGACAAAGGCCCCGGATGGGCAGCGCCGGGGCGTCCTGGTGGGAGTAGGCCGGTTCCGGGCCCGGGTGGAGTTTAATGTGGAACTGGGCAACCTCGATATTCGCTATGCCGCGCGCTGCGGCAGCGGTTACCGGGATGACGAGTATGTCCACGGCCGCCGGGATTATCCTCCTCCGCCCGGGGAGAGGGCGGTGGATGACAATCTGCGCCGGTGTCTAACTCTAATTGCCTCCGGCCAGATTAATCTGGATCATCTGCACACTCACCGGCTGCCGCTCTCTCAAGCGCCGGGGGCCTACGACCTGTTGCGCCACCCTGGCCAAGCCCTCGGGGTGACGCTGCATTACGACTAAATACTGTTTTCGGTTTTCGGTTTTCAGTTTTCGGTTAAAAGATTGTCAATTATCAATAAGTTAGTGGTTTGGTTTGTTGCAGCAGAATCCGAACTTGATATAATACCAAATTTTTTCTAAATGACGAATAAGACTCGGGAAGCGAAGGCCAAATCACTGTCTGCGGCGGCCACCGCCTTCAGGAAATAGCGATGGGGCGGCAGGTCCGGCGGGATGACAAACCGGAAGCGAATTCCTCCCTGGCCGGGGGCGGTGGAGGCAAATTCATAATGGGGGGGGTCAGGGACCGCCTCGCAAAGGCCGACGGCAGAGATGCGGGGGCAGACCAGGACGCTCGTCTCCGCCTCGGGCCGGGAGGTTTTTACCCGGACCTCGACCTCCAGGGACTTTCCCCTGCCCACTTGCGCCGGCGCGGCCATCACCAGGGAAGTGATGGCCCCGTCTTCCGGCAAATCACTGACAATGCCGCAGCGGGGACACACGATCACCTGCCGGGTGTCCCCGGAGAAAGGGTGCTTAATCCGCTTGTTGACGGCCTGACCTTGGCAGTTGGGGCAGACGGACTCGCCGCTGCCCTGGCTCAGATACTCCGGGGTATAAAGGTTGGTGGGCCAAAAAGGTTGCAGGAGTTTGGTTGCCAGCCAGTTGACCGCCTCATCCCTGGCCAGGATTACCGTCCGGTCCGTTAAGGCCCGGCACTCTTGGAGGCGCTGCCAGGCGGAAGCATCGTTGGACATCCTGACCATAATTCTGGCCACGGCAGTTTGCATCTGCTTCTCCAGGGCCTGAAGATGGTCGAAAACCTCCGGGGACTCCTGTTCGAGGCCCGCCAGAGTCCAAAAATCCAGCCAGCGCTGCAGATGGGCCAGGCCGCGGCGGGCCCAATTTTCCCCTTCCTGCCGGTTAACCACGGCCATTCGAACCTTTCCCAAGGCTTCCGGAAACCGGAAGAGAAAGAGGCGCACCTGGGAAGAGTCTGCCGGGATTCCCCCTGGCAACCGCTCCGGACGATAAAACCAGTAAATCTGGTCTCCGGCGGAGGCAGGGGAGGCATGCAGCCCCAAGCAGCCGGAGGTGGCAAGTTCCACCGCGGCCATGTCCCTGACAATAATTTCCCCGAAACAGGCGGCCTTAAAATCCACTTCCATCTCCTCGGAGATCTGCGCAATCACCTGCACCCCGGCATCCCCGGGGTTCCCAGTCACCCGGAAACCCGGATCGCCGATGGCGAGATAACCGGGGTATTCCCCCCGGCTGCAGTACAGCAAACCATTGATTAAGGCCGCGGCTTCCGCCAGGGTCCGCCCTGAGGCCATGGCCGCGGCCAAGGCCACCGCGGCCATGGCCCCTCCCGGGCTGCATAACAGGCTGGAGACATAACCCACCCCCTGGCCGTCCAGGAAGGACAAAGCGAGGTTGAAGTTCGACCGGAGCACACTATCGGCCAGCCTCAGGCCATTACAAGATTCCAACATGAGGACGCGGCTGGGCAACCGGGCCAGGGAGATCCGGGTTGAACCCCGCACGCACAGAGGCTGGCGCCCGCAAGAGAGGAGGCCCATCCCCTGGAAGGCGGCGGGTGGGAGGTCAACCTCCCGGCCGCACAAAACCACGCCGCCGCCCCCATCCGCGCAAGCTTCGAACCCATGGGTGGTCAGGGCCGTGAGGTCTGCCGGCGCGGCAAGGGCGGCCACAAACTCCGACGCTGAGACCTCCCGGCACGAACTCTTGGTTTCTGCGCCGGGGCTTGCCGGGTCAAGAATCAGCTCCCGGGAAAAGGAACCTTCCCGGTGGGGGAGAAAGTGAACCAGGCGGTGGGGGCTTGAATCTGGGTCACGCTGACTCTCAGCGATAATGCGGCAGACCAGACGGGACAGGGAGTTGACATCCCGGGCCACCAGGAGGGTGAAGCGGGGCAGGCTGGGCCAGGGCATATCTGATTCCAGCGCCTTCCTGAACCTCTGCAAAAGGCTGAGGAGCAGCTCATCGGTGGCTTCCGCCAACTGGAGCACCAGCCATAAGGGGCCCCTCAGGCGGCCGGCCTGGGATAATACTGTTGCCGCCAAGTCCCCCTGTACCCGGCGGATAGGAATATTTAGGGCCGCCCCTAACTTTTGGATCAACTCCCAGGCAGGTCCCTCCCCCATGAAAATCGTGGGTTGGGCCCAAGTGGTTGCCGGAATCCCGTCAGGTTGCCGCATAATTCAGTGGGGGACAGGAACAACGTCTGAGGCTGAATTGGCAGGCTAAGTCATCAAAGCCAAAACCGTTATCTGCAAGCTGAAAGATTGGGGGATATCACTTCCACCAGATGATGGCCTTATAAAGTTTAAAGAAAAATTTTTTTCAGAAAAAATAAAGGAATGTAGTGCCCACTGGGGGCAATATCTGATGATTTAGAAAAGTTTTGCCCAACTAGGGGCTCCGGTGCTGCCGATGGGCACCGGAGCCTCCATAATATATCTTAAGAATCTCACCAACATATCACATGTTCCGCTGCCGCCCCGGCTCTGTGAAGATCGATGTTGACCTTGCTGATCTCCGCCTTCAATTCCCTGAGCTTCTTTATCATTTCCAACTTCTTGTCCATGAGCTCTTTTGCCTTTTCACTTTTGACCTCGGCCATGATGTCGCCCTCCTTATCTTTTCTTTTTCCCGTCTATATAAAAGATGATGGAAAATGTCAAGAATAATTTTTACAGATATTATATCCATTTAATGGCAATAACTCCATTACCCGAGACATCAAGGCATTGTTATAGTGGAGGACCGAAAAGAGGCAAGACAAGGAGCAGGAAGGGGGGTGTCCCGGAGCAGATCATCAGGATGCTCAGGGAAACCGTGGCAGTCCGGGCTCATGGCGGCTTACCGGCAAAGAACCGTCTTACTGTAGGGCGCACCAAGAGGTGCTCTCACCCAAGGGCTGACAAGATAGTCCCCCCTTATGAATAATCCCTTTGAAGGCAACTTGAGACCTCTGGGAAAGTCTCAATTGATCTTCTTTTTAATCAAAATGTGGAGCAGGCGCCCTCGCCTGCTACTAAATGAAGGGTGGACAGCCAAGGGCGGCTGTTCCACATGAGACTTTCGCAGAGGCTCAACATGGTATCAGGGGGAGAGGGGGGCCCAAGTTTACCGCTGGGCCTTGCCAGGCAAGTCTCCCATTGCTGCCTCGGGAGTAATCCCATGTTCGCATTGTAGGGGCGGGTTTTAAACCCGCCCCTACAAGTGATATCAATATGTTAGCATGTTATTTTGTTTCATTTCAAAGCGAACATGGTATAAGGTGGTTTAAAAGAGTGGGGGGCCTGAATTCTAGGCCCGGGAGCAAGACCAGGCCTGGCTGAGACGAACGTTGCCAATTTTTTTTAAATTATCTGGTGGGGGAGTCTTGACCGCGTTTAGCAAAAATGATTTTATCCAGAAAGTCCCCGGGGAGTGCCTGGAGGACCGGCTCAGGCTGCTGTTGGACCTATCTTTTGGCTAAAGATTATGGACAGAGGCTGATGATCTATCCGCCTCAGGAGCTGCCGGCAGCGCCGCAGATTTCTTTCAAGGAGTAGTTCGTGACGAACCCACATTGTCAATGGTCCACCCGGATAGTTGCGTCCTTGCTGGCGGCCGTTTTCGCCTTGTGCCTCGCCCTGGCAGGTTGTGGGAGCGATAGGGCCGGCGACGCGCAGGCGACCACCACCGCCAAGCCTGAACGCGCCACCCCGGCGGCGCCGGCCACTGCCGCAACTCCGGCCGCGGCGACTCCGCCGGCCACGACTTCCCCGGCGGCAAATATGCCGGCGGCTCCCGCCCCGGCCACCACCGCGTCCATTAATACCGCGGTGCCCGGGCCGCCGCCAGCCACAGAGGCGGAGGCCCCGGCTCCCGAAAAGAAGGCTCCCAAGGTCAAGTACCTCGCGGGCGAGGACCCGGAGTACGCCAAGAAGTGCGGCTGGCCGGTGAAATACCCGCCGCCCCTGCCAGGCTCGATCTTACCCCATAAGCGGATCGTCGCCTACTACGGCAATCCCAAATCCAAGAAGATGGGGGCCCTGGGCGAGTACCCCAAGGATGAGATGCTCAGGCGGCTGAAAGGGGAAGTGGCCAAATGGGAAAAGGCTGATCCGTCATTGCCGGTGCAACCCGCTCTGCATCTGGTGGCGGTGGTGGCCCAAGGGGAGCCGGGGACAACCGGCAAGTACCGGATGATCCATCCGGACGCCTTGGTCAACGAGGTTCACGCCTGGGCCAAGGAGATCAAAGGCATCTTCTTCATTGACATCCAGACCGGGCATTCCGACATCCGCACCATCCTCCCCCGCTTCGAATGGATCCTGAAGAATCCGGACGTGCACCTGGGGATTGACCCGGAGTTCAACTTGATCAAGAGCGGCAAGATACCGTGCAAAAAGATCGGCACCTATGACGCCGCGGACATCAACTATGCCTCCGGTTTCTTGCAGGGACTAGTGAAAAAGTACAATCTGCCGCCCAAGGTCTTCGTAGTGCACCGCTTCACCCGCCTCATGGTCACCAATGCCAAGAGCATCGTGGTCCGCCCCGAGGTGCAGATGGTCATGCACATGGACGGCTGGGGTCCTCCCTGGCTGAAGCGGGATTCCTACCGGGATTACATCATTAAGGAACCGGTGCAGTTTACCGGCTTCAAGCTCTTCTACCACAACGACACCAAAAAGGGCGACCCGTTGATGACCCCCCAGGACCTGCTGGCCCTGAACCCGAAGCCGATTTACGTCCAGTACCAGTGAGGCGTTTTTAGTTTTTAGTTTTTGGTTTGGAAATCGGGGACAGGTGCATTATTAAGCGTCTGTCCCCGATTTGTTCCTTAATTTTTACGCCTTGAGGATGGCAAGGAAATTGAGGCCGTGAACGCCGCCTGCTCATAAGCCCGGAGGACCTCCCGCACATAGGCGTTGGTGGGAGTGGAATTATACACTCTCAAAGCTTTTTTGATATTCCCGTCGTATTTCTCCATCAGCCTGGCCAGGACCGCGGCCCCGCCCATGATGTTTTCCCGGGGGTTTAACGGGTTAACCCCATATTTTCTGGCCGTGCCCTCGTGCAATTGCATCAGGCCGAAGCATCTTCCCGATTTCGCATAGGGGTCATACCTCGATTCGATGGCACAAACGGCCTGGATGAGATAAGGGGAAATCTGGTAGCGTTGGGCTGCCTCCTTGATGTAGTCCCAGTATTCCTGCTTCAGTTCCAATCTCCCGATCTGGGGAGGTTTTTGGGGCCAGGGTTGGGCCCAGGCCGCGGTAGTCAAAAGTAATAATATGGTAATGGTTTTTAAGGCCATAGTACCTCCTTGTTTTCGGCTCTGTGGTGATTTGCTCAGGCTCGCGCTGGAAAACAGAGGGCTGGCAGCGTTCAGAAGGGAATTTCCGGGTCCTGTTTCCCTGCTTACCGGCTAGCCATTATTGTGGAGATTGTGAAACCTTTAACATAAAAATCTGCCAAAGGCTATAAAAAAATTCATGCCTGCCATAATTATATTAAAAAAACAATGACATATGTTGCTAGTGAAATATGCTCACCAGCCATTTTGCACCTGCATAAGGGGGTGTAAGGGAAGCGAGAAGAGCCACAGCGGCAGGAACAAGGAGGTAAAATTATCCCCGGACCAGCGCCCCAAGCATTTTCCCACCCTGGGGCCAGCAGTGGGAAATTCTGCATCCTGCGGGTTATCACATCGCTAATATGGCCCTATCTCCCCGGTACCCCGGCAAAATTCCCCCCGGTTGCAGCTAGTCCTTGAAAAATGCCTCTATTTCCCTTAGAATCAATAATTATTACCAATTGTTAGGCACGGCCATGGCCAAATTACCGATTATCCAGTTGCCGGACCCGGTTTTGCGGGAGAAGGCCCAAGAAATTAAAGAAATCAACGGTGACTTGCAGCGCCTCATCGATGACATGGCGGAGACCATGTACGCCGCGCCGGGATTAGGGTTGGCCGCCAACCAGGTGGGGGTCCTCCAAAGGCTCATCGTCCTGGACGTGGCCCACCGGGACGGGGCCAAGGACCTGAAGGTCATCCTCAATCCCTGCCTCCAGGCCGGGGAAGGGGAGGTAGTCCGGGAAGAGGGGTGCCTGTCGGTGGCGGATTTTGCCGCGGAGGTACGGCGCCATGCCCGGGTGACGGTCACCGGGGTGGACCGGGAGGGCAAACCCCTCACCATCAGTGGCGAAGGGCTGCTGGCGGTGGTCTTGCAGCATGAGATCGACCACCTGGACGGCGTGCTGTTCATCGACCATATCGGCCGGTTGAAAAGGGGGCTCTATTTAAGGCGGCTCAAGAAGCAACTGGCGGCCAAGGGCCGATGACTATAAAACCCTGGCGCCTGATCTTCATGGGCACCCCGGCCTTTGCGCGGCCTTCCCTGGAGGCCCTGCTGGCCGCGGGGGAGGAAGTGGCCGCGGTGGTGACCCAGCCGGACAAGCCCCGGGGCCGGGGGCGGAAGATCAGCCCCTCGCCGGTGAAGGATTTGGCCACGGCCTGGCGGCTGCCGGTCTTACAGCCCCGGAGCCTCAAGGACCCGGATTTTGTGGCCGCGCTCCGGGCCTATGCCCCGGAACTGATGATCGTGGTGGCCTACGGGCGCATCCTCACTCACGAAATCCTGGCCCTGCCCACGGTGGGGTTCTTGAACGTCCACGCCTCCCTGCTGCCCCGCTACCGGGGCCCGGCGCCCATCAACTGGGCCCTGATCCGGGGGGACCGGGAGACCGGGGTCACCATCCAGTGGGTGAAATACGAGGTGGACACCGGGGAGGTCTTTTTGCAGGAGCGGCTCCCCATCCTGGAGGAGGACAACGCCGGCGCCCTGGCGGCCAAGCTGGCGGACCGGGGCGCGGCCCTGCTGGTCCAGGCCCTGGAGATGCTGCGCCGGGGGGAGGCCGTCCGCCAGGTCCAGGATGAGGCCGGGGTGACGTACGCGCCCCTCATCACCCCGGAGATGCGCAGGATTGATTGGGAGCAGCCTGCCCAGGACGCGGCCAACTGGATTCGCGGCCTGGACCCCCGGCCGGGGGCCTATACCCTCAGCCAGGGGAAAGTGCTGAAGCTGTTCGGAGCCCGGGTCAAAAAGGACCAGGGCCGCCTGGCCGCGGCTGGTACGGTCCTGGGGCTCGCGTCCCGGGGGCTGGAGATCGCCTGCGGCCAAGGGAGCGTGGCGGTGGCGGAATTGCAACTGGCCGGGCACAAGCGCCTGCCTGCGCCGGATTTCTTAAGGGGCCAGCCGTTGCTCAAGCAGGTGTTGGGGTAATTTCATGCCCTTTGACCTGTCCGGAAAAGAAGCCTCACGCAAAGACGCAAAGACGCAAAGTAAGACGCAAAAATATAGAGTGAATATCGGGAAAATGGGAGCTGTTCTTTTAACGAAAAACGAAAAACGGAAAATGGAAAACGGAAAACGGTTTTAAATGGAAGAGCCCCCCAAAATCCTGGACGGCGGCAACTCTTTAAGGCCCCAGAAGCGCATCTTCCTGGGCCTGCTGGCGGTGACCTGCGTCCTGTTCACCGCGCTCCTGGCCGTCTTCTGGTACGTGCCCTACATGGGCCTTACCACCTTACACCCGAAACTGCCCCTGATCCTGGGGACGTTGTTCCTGGCTCTCCTGATCCTGGTCTTCGCCCTGGTGGCCATGCTGGGATTCACCGTGGTCCTGGGCCGGGACCTCTTCTTCTCCAAGAAGCTCCGGGGGCTGGTGATCAAGCTGCTGCTGCCCCTGATGAGCGGGGTGGGCAAAATCTGCGGCGTCTCCCGGGACCGGGTGCAGCGCTCCTTTATCGCCATCAACAACCAGTTGGTCCTGGCCCAGCATCCCCGGGCCGCGCCGGACAAACTCCTCCTCCTCATGCCCCACTGCCTCCAGTTCCACGAGTGCCAGTTCCGCATCACCGGCAATGTGTTGCACTGCAAGAAGTGCGGCAAGTGCCCCATCAAGGGCCTGGTGGAGCTCTCCGAGAAATATGGGGTGGGCCTGGCCGTGGCCACCGGCGGCACCCTGGCCCGGCGCATCGTCGTGGAGCGGCGGCCCAAGCTGATCATCGCCGTGGCCTGCGAACGGGACCTCTCCAGCGGCATCCAGGACAGCTACCCTCTCCCCGTATACGGCGTCATCAACCACCGGCCCCAAGGCCCCTGCTTCGACACCCTGGTGAACCTGGAAAGGGTGGAAGAGGCGCTGCAGACGTTTTTGGTGCCTGGGGCGAGTGCCAGCCTTCCTGTCAAAGATGACTCTCCGGGTGAAAAGGCCTGAATTTAAAATAATCTAAACCTATTGCGCCGAAAATTAATTTGTGGAAGGGTGTTTATATTGGAAAATGATCCACGCCGATTTAATAGTGGAGGAAAGTTTTGACAACCCCCAAATGGAAAGAGTTTGAAATAGCTGTTGCAAAATTCGTAGCAGCTCTTGATCCTAAAGCCTCTGTAAAACACGATGTTAAACTTCCAGATATCCATACAGGTACTCCTAGACAACGTGATGTATGGGTAGAGGCAAAAGTTTGTCAGCATTTTCCAGTAAATGTTTATATAAGCTGCAAGAGAGAAGAAAGACCACTTGATCAGCAAGAAATTGATGCGTTCAATGGTGAGTTGATATCTTCAGGAGCTCATCTTGGGGTTATTTATTCTTATTCAGGTTTTAGTGAGAATGCCATTCAAAAAGCAAAGACATTAAGGATAAGCTGTTGTAGATTATTTGAAAACGAGCCTCCTGACATACCGGATACTTTATTTCTATCAAGATTCTACTGCTGTAATCCACGTATTTCTCTTTCAGTTATAGCTCCTCTTGATCCCTGTTGGAAAATAGAATCATGGAATGACCTATTCGAATTAGAATTTGAGGATGGAGCTATTCAATCATCTCTCATTGATAAGGTTGTTGAGTCATATTTTGTAGGTGAAAAGGAAGCGGTGGAAAAAGTACGTGCTGGCGGGTTATTTCCTCTTAATTGGGCTAGATTGCTTGAATGTGCTGATGAAAACTCCAAGAAATCTATTAGAATTATAATTCGTGGGACTTGGAACATATATGAAGCCCGCCTCGATGCCTATCTGTTGGAAGGATCATATAATTTTTCGAGTGGTGAATTTATTGGAACTCAAATCAGCCCGGCAGTAGATACTTACAGTTCCCATCCGGGCCCTGGATGGACTTTGCTGGAAGAAACACCCACATCTGAGGTCGTCACTGGCCTTATCAAAGGTGTTTTCATTATGTCGGGCGGTAACGCAAAAGAATCGCTTATCGAGAAACTTGGTCCGAAATTGTTAACTATTGAAGAAATTGATTCTAATCTATTGAAAACTGTTTAACAACAACATCGAGTCAATGGAGCATTTGCGGTCTAAGTTAAATAAATCCTGTTTCCCCGAGTACCTAACATCCATCTCGGCCATCTATGATCAATGCAGAAAGCGAAGCAGAGCTTCGCTGCCAAGGGGTTCCCAAGCGGAGCTTGGGAACCAGAATTAAAGAAATGTCATCCTGAGCGAAGCGAAGGACCTCGTTTTTATTAGATTCTTCGGTCGCTTCGCTCCCTCAGAATGACAGAACAAGCCGATTTTTCAGAAGTCCCATAGTTTGAAATATCTCCAAGGTCAGCAACCATGAGAATGAACTCCCCCACCGGGAAGAAGATCCTGGCCCTGGTCAGGGGAGGGGATTACGCCCACCCGGGGGAGGAGGCGGCCATCGACCTGGCGATGCGGGACTTCGCGCCGGACCGGGAGCGGCTGATCCTGGACGTGGGCTGCGGCCGGGGGGGCACGGCCCAGTATCTCCAGGAGCGGGGCTGGGGGCGGGTGGTGGGGTTCGATATTGACGAGGAATCTATTGCCTATGCCCGGGCCGCTTACCCGGAGGTGAAATTCCTGGCCTGCGATGTCTCTGAGGCCGCGGTCCGTCTGGCCGGGCTTTTCCATTTAATCTGCCTGTTCACCACCTTTTACGCCCTGCCCGACCAGGAAGGCGCGTTGCGCCAGTTACGCCGGGTGGCCGCGGCCCGGGGCCTGCTGCTCATCTTTGACTACCTGGACCTGGCCGGGAATGGCAACCCCCTCCCCATCCGGGAAGAGGAAGGCGCGGAATGGAACCCCATCAAGCTTCAAGGGATAGAGGCGCGGTTTGCCGGGGCTGGCTGGACTATTCTCAAGATTGACGACATATCCCATAAATTCGGGGAGTGGTACGCGGAGCTGGTCTCCCGGATCGCGGCCCGGGAAAAGGAGATACTGGCGGCCGCGGGCCCGGCCTGGTACCGTTTCGTGCACGATTTCTACGGGGGGATGCTGGCCGCCATCCAGGGGGGCAGTCTGGGCGGGGTTATAGTCACGGCCCAGGCCGGTTGACCACCAGCTATTTCCAAACCGATTTTTTCTGTCACCCTGAGCGTAGCGAAGGGTCTAGATAATTGAAAAAGCTAGATTCTTCGCTTCGCTCAGAATGACAAGTTTGTGGAAATTGAGGTTTTGCAATACCGAGTCTAATAAACCAGCAATGAGGTGGGGCGGCCGTCCCTGGCCGCCGGGCGCTCGGCGGGCACGGAGGCCCGCCCCACCGGCCTATTCATTCTTTACGGCTGGGCCAGATGGCCCATGAGGAACTGTTTTGCAGAGTTCTCAAATCGCAAAAGGAGGGTCGGCCCATGCTGTCATTGAGGCCGGGTCAGAAAAACCGGTTTTGGGGCCTCACCGGCCTGCTGCTGGCGGGCTTTATCCTGCTCTGGGGGGCCGCGGCCGGGGCCGGGGCCGGGGCCGGGGAGAAATCCTCTAAAAAAGTTGAGCCTGCCGAGCTGCAAAAAATCCTGGCCGCGTTCGAAAAGTACGCGGAGCAGGCCCGCCAAGCCTGGCAGGTCCCGGGGATGGCCATCGCCGTGGTCCAGGAAGACAAAATCGTTTACGCCAAAGGGTTCGGGGTCAAAGAACTGGGTAAGGCCGAGCCGGTGCAGGAGGAGACCCTGTTTCAGATCGGCTCCACCTCCAAGGCCTTTACCGCGGCCTTGATGGGCATGCTGGTGGATGAGAACAAGTTCGGCTGGCAGGATAAGGTGGTGGAGCTCTTGGCCGACTTTCAGATGGCTGATCCCTGGGTGACCCGGGAGTTCCTGGTGGAGGATGTCATGGCCCAGCGCAGCGGCCTGCCGGGCCACGCCGGGGACTTGCAGAGCATCCTGGGGTTCGACCGCCAGCATATCATTCGCACCTTGCGCTATCTCAAACCTATGAGCAGTTTCCGTTCCCAATTTGCCTACCAGAACGGCCTCTTTCTGGTGGCCGGGGCCTTGATCGAAAAATCTAGCGGCAAGGGTTGGGAGGAAAACATCCGGGAGCGCATCTTTTTTCCCCTGGGGATGTCCGCGTCCTCCACCAGTTTTCAGGCCTTGCGAGAGGCCAAAAACCGGGCCACGGGGCATGTCTGGAACCAAAAGGGCCAGGTGGAGATGCTCCCCTGGGATTGGCCTTTTCATCAGGCCCCCTATATCCACGGGCCCGCGGGGGGCATCAACTCCAATATCCTGGATATGGGTAAATGGCTGCGCCTGCAACTGGCGCAAGGGAAATTCGGAGACCAGCGCCTCCTGAGCGAGACAAACCTGGAGTTCCTCCGGACTCCCAAAACCGCGGCCGGCTCCAAGTGGGGGCTCCGGCATTTTTACTGCGAGGCCTGGATCTATACGCCCCTGTGCCCGCACCCCCTGGTCTGGCACAACGGCGGCACCCAGGGTTACAAAACCATGGTGGCCTTGGTGCCCGAGGCCGGGATGGGCCTGGTGGTCCTCTCCAATCTGGTCACGGACTTGCCCGAGGCCCTGGCCCTGGCTTTTTACGACTTCTATTTTCATAGGCCTGACCGGGACTGGAGCGGCAAACTGTTGCAGGAATTCCAGGAGGCCCGGAAAAAAGAGAAACTGCCGCGCCGGCCTCCGTCCCCGGCGCCGCCGCTGCCCTTGAAAAACTATGCGGGGACTTATGCGCATCCGGTATACGGCAACCTGGTGGTAACTGCGGACCGGGCCTCCCTGGCGGGGAGTCTGGGACCCAAGCAGGTGAAGATGTCCTTCCGCCCCTGGGACCGGGACAATTTCTTTTATGTGTTGCCGGAGGTGGACCAGGGCAAGGACCCGGGGGGGGCTTCCTTCGGCATCGGCGCGGACGGCCGGGCCCACGGCCTTGTCCTGGATGTGGACGGGGGCACGGAATTTAAACGGGTGGGGGAGAAAAGCCCTTCACAAAATAAATGAGGGTCTGTATCATTATGTGAATGCATTGGGGGGCACGGACACCGTGCCCCCGCCCATGCTGATTTCAACAATATTGGAATCCTTGCCGGCGTTTCTGCTGCCCTTGCCCCGGTCTTCGTTTTCATTCCCTCTCCCGGCGAAAAGGCCTGAATTATCGATATATTAATGCGATGCCTATTCCTTTGGGGGGGAAGGGTAACAGCGATATACCGGTTAGGATTCCTGCTTAGGTTATTATGAAATGACGATCACCGGCACAGAGAGGGGTAGAATGAAAGACTCAGAAATAAGCAAAGAGCAGCTTATCAAGGAATTAAGGGCATTGCGTAAAGAGGTGGCGCAACTGGAGATGAACAAAGACTGTCTGGAAAACATCCTGGAAAATTCTCCGGATGCCATCGGTATTGTGGATAGGCATGGCAGGCTATTGAAATGGAACAAGTTCGCAGAAAAGCTTTTTGGTTACAGTTTTAAGGAAATCAAAAAGAAGAAAGTTTTTGAGTTTTATGAAGATCAGCAAGAACTGGACAATATGTTAAAATTGTTACGCAAAAATGAGGTAATCAAAGAATATGAAATTAAGATGCGGAGAAAGAATGGTAAGGTTGTTGTTTTCAACATTTCCATCGGTTTGTTGAAAGACAGCAATAATCAATTGATTGGCAGTGTCGGCGTGGCCCGGGATATGACGGAAAAAAGAGAAGCGGAGGAAGAGTTAAGAAAATATCGGCAGCACCTCGAAGAGATGGTGGAAAAGCGCACCTCCCAGTTATCCCAGGCTAATGCCCGGCTGCAAAAGGAAATCACCGAGCGTAAATGCACCGAGGAGGCGCTCAAATCCAGCGAAGCGCGCTACCGCAGCCTGTTTGACGGCGTTCCCGTGGGCCTTTACCGCACTACCCCGGATGGGAAAATTATGGACGCCAACCTGGCCATGGTGCAGATGCTGGGCTATCCGGATCGGGAATCCCTGTTAGCGGTTAATGTGGCCGAATCCTATGTGCACCCGGAGGACCGGGAGAAGAAAAAGGCTTTTTTGGAAGGGGAAGGGATTATCCGGGATTTGGAGATAGAACTGCGCCGCTATGACGGCAAGAAAATCTGGGTTCAGGATTCCGTCCGGGTAGTCCGGGACCCCGGCTCGGGGGTCACCTATTACGAAGGCAGCATGGAGGAAATCACGGAAAAGAAGCAGCTCGAGAGCCAGTACCGGCAGGCTCAGAAGATGGAAGCCGTGGGGCGGTTGGCCGGGGGGGTGGCCCACGACTTTAACAATTTATTGACCGCCATCACCGGTTATGGCGAGATTATCTTGATGGACCTGCGCCGGGACGACCCCTTGCGCCTGAATGTGGAGGAGATTCTCAGGGCTGCCGACAGGGCCACTTCCCTGACTCAACAACTGCTGGCCTTCAGCCGCAAACAGATTCTGCAACCCCGGGGCATCAACCTCAATGATAACCTCACTGATATGCGGGGGATGCTCCAGCGCCTGATCGGGGAAGACATTGAGCTGATATTGGCCCTGGAGCCGGAACTGGGAACGGTGACCGCGGATCCCGGCCAGATCGAACAGATTGTCATGAATCTGGCCGTTAATGCCCGGGACGCCATGCCCCAAGGGGGGAAGATCATCCTGGAAACCGGCAACTTCTTTCTGGATGAGGTTTATACGCAGCGGCACCTTGAGGTTGCCCCCGGTTCTTATGTGATGCTGGCGGTGAGCGACAATGGCCCGGGTATTGATGTGGAGACCCAAAACCATATTTTTGAGCCCTTTTTTACCACCAAAGAGCGGGGTAAAGGCACCGGCTTGGGCCTGGCCACGGTCTATGGCATTGTCAAGCAAAGCGGCGGCCATATCTGGGTTTACAGTGAACCGGGGCAAGGCGCGACTTTCAAGATTTACCTCCCCCGGGTCGATGCCGTGGCGGAGGCGGTGAAAGCAGGGAAGCCTGTAGAACTGCCTTATGGCGGGGAAACTATTTTGGTAGTGGAAGATGAAGACGCTCTGCGGGCCTTGATTTGCAAGACCTTAAAAAAATTCGGCTACCGGGTGTTGGAGGCCCGCCATGGGGGGGAAGCCCTGTTGATTTGCGAAGAGGCCACCGAACCCATCCATCTAATGTTGGTGGACGTGGTCCTGCCGCAGATGAGCGGGCCGAGGATAGCTGCCCGCATGGCCCATTTACAGCCGGAGATGAAAGTGTTATTCATGTCCGGCTATACGGAAAACGCCATCGTCCATCATGGCCTTCTGGATCAAGGCCTCCCTTTCATACCCAAGCCTTTTAAGCCGGTAACCCTGGTGCGCAAGGTGCGGGAGGTTTTGGATGCCCAAGAATGACGGCTGCTGAAGAACATGGAAAATCTCTTTAAAAAGACGGCGGTTACCGGGGGCATAACCTTTGCCGTTTACCTGATTCTGTTTCTCTGGGTCGACCGGGCCGTTGATCTCTGGGTGCATCAGCATTGGGCCGCCACCTGGGTATTCCAGGCAGGGACTTATCTCTCCTATTTGGCCCAAGGCAATTTCGTCAAGCTTTTCCTGGCCCTGGGCTTTATCCTGATAATCAGCATTGATCCGGGATTAAAACAGAGATGGACCAGGAATTTGCTCTATGTCTGCGTGACCGGGGCCTGCGCCATCATTATCGGCGACGGCTGCAAATATCTCCTGGGACGTTACCGGCCGGTCATGCTCTTTGAGCAGAATCTTTATGGGCTGCACTTCTTTTCCTCCCTATGGGCCTCAAACTCCACCCCTTCGGGCCACAGCATCAGGGCCTTTTCCCTATTAACGGCCTTGTCTTTGCTGCATAGGCGGTTTACGGTGATATTTCTCTCCCTGGCGGCTCTCATAGGGGTGAGCCGGATAATGGTAACCGATCATTACCCCGGTGACGTGCTGTTGGGCGCGTTTATCGGCGTATTTACCGCCCTGTGGGCCTATAAGTACTTTTTTATTAAAGACAATGCAGATAAAAAAGTTATCATTTAATAGTCCGATAATTTAGGAAGCAGATCTCCGGGCAGGCAAATTGCCTGTCTGATCAACGTTAACTGAGGAGAAGCGACATGACGAACGGCCAAATATCATATCAAAGAGACCGGGCCGCGGCGGTGCAAGGGGAATTCATCCGCCGGGTCTACAACTGGATGGGTTTGGGTCTAGCGGCCACGGCCCTGGTGGCCCTGTACACCGCGTCCAACCCCCAACTCCTGAAGATGATCTTCGGCAACTCCCTGGTCTTTTTCGGGCTGATCATCGGTGAATTGATTCTGGTTATCTGGCTGAGCGCGGCCATCAACCGCCTCAGCTATGCCACGGCCTCGGCCATGTTTTTTATCTACTCCGCCCTGAACGGCCTGACCCTGGCGGTGATCTTTCTGGCCTATACCCGGGCGTCCATTGCCAGCACCTTCTTTGTCACCGCCGGCACCTTCGGGGCCATGAGTTTCTACGGCTATACCACCAAGAGGGACCTGAGCAGTTGGGGCAGTTTTCTGTTCATGGGCCTGATCGGCATCATCCTGGCGTCGGTGGTGAATATCTTTTTTAATAGCCCCATGGTTTACTGGGTGGTGACTTACGCGGGCATCCTGGTTTTTGTGGGACTGACCGCCTACGACACCTATAAACTGAAGGAAATGGCGATGGCGGGTTTCGCGGATGCGGAAGCGGAGGGGAAAAGCGCGGTGATGGGTGCGCTGGCCCTGTATCTGGACTTCATCAACCTCTTTTTGATGCTGCTGCGGATCTTCGGGAGCCGGAGGGATTAGAAGAGTTCCAAGTTCCAGGTTCCAAGTTCAAAGTTAAAGGGAGGGGGCGAGAGAACTTGTGGGACTAAGCAAGATGAGCCTCTAATGATTCTCACGCCAAGTCGTCAGGGCGCAAGATAAATGCCGGGTGCGGGGGACGCGCCCGGCATTAATTCTTTACGGCCTATCTCCAACTTTGCACCTGGAACTTTGGGAAGCAGGGCCGCGGCTTCACCCCGGTAAGGGTTTACTTTAAGGTGTGCAGATTTACCTCGCAAGTGGCGGTGGAATAGTCCAGGGAACAGCAATGGTCAAGCTTATAGAGTACATAGGTGAGGACCAGGCTCCCTAAAAACATCCACACCGGCCCAAACAGCCACAGGGCGGCCACCACCGAGAGGTAAAAGGCCCGCATCCCCAGGGTGTAGTGAGTCATGCCCAGGTCCAGGGTGTGGGCGATGAACTCCGGGGTCAATAAAGGGTCGCAGTCGATGGGCACGTTGATCATAAAGTTGACTTGGTTCATATAGCGGATGGAGAGGGTGAAGCTGAAAAAGGCGAAGAAGAAGTGCACCATCAGGAGCATCAACTTGGCCAGGAAGAGGGTTTTCATGTGGGAAAAGATGAGACTGAATTCGAAAGGGATTTCGGTCACATGCTCAGGTTTGAACAACAGGCTGAGGAGGCCCAGGCCGATGATCATGGCAGTGGAGGCCAGGAAACTGGAGGCCATGATCCAGTTGCGCAGGGTCTGTACGGAAAGGATATCCCGTTTCTCCCTCATCACGGATTCCACCCACATGCGCCGGAGATATTTGGTGATGCCCCGGTAGGTCCGCAGGGGCGCGCGGCGCACCTGGTAAACCCAGTATAGATGATAGGTCGTCAAGACCAGGAAAGTAGCCGCGCCAAAGACGATTTCAGTCCAATGGATACCGCCCATGTTCCTTCCTCAGCCGTTTAAGAAAAATTTAACTTTGATTTAGAGATTACCCAGCATTAATATATATTGTCTTTCCCTATCTTTGAAGGGGAAACATCCCCCCGGATTCACGGGACTCTCCCGGGTGGAGGCGCACTGCCCAGAGAGTAATTGATCGCCCCCGGCCCCAGAACGCCGGGGGAATATTTTCCCAAAAACCACAGGAACACCTTCACCTGACCTCAACGCCAATCTTTTTCCTCTTATCCTCTTATCATCCCCCCTGGCTTGAAATCTTGGGCAATATATTTATTAACTTCAAAGTAAAAATATTCTTGATAAAATGATTCGGGTTATTGTAATGTGTATAAGAAAGGTTTTTCAGAAAAAACGGCGCACTTGCGATTAGATACCTGGAAAAAATATTTACCGGCAGAGCAACGGATAATGTTGAGACGTAATTCCGTTTAACATCTTCCTGAGAGCGCATTATCACTAGCATGTGCTATCCGCTGCCGAGATATTTGGTTTTCTGGCTCATTTTCGTCGGGTGCGCCCCGATGTTGTTCCCCCCAGCAGCAGCGGCTCAAGAACAGCCGAAGCTCCACATCTTAATTCTCCATTCCTATAACCGCGGTTATATCTGGACCGATAAAATTGCCGAAGGCATGGAAGCGGTTCTGAAAAGCGATTTCCCGGCCGCGGAAATCCACACCCAATATATGGATACCAAGAGGATCAAGGGACCCGAGCATATCAGCAACCTCTACCACCTTTACAAACATAAATATCGGGGGGTCAAATTTGCCGCGATCCTGGTCTCCGACGATGACGCGTTGGAGTTTATGCTGCGCTATCAACCGGAACTCTGGCCCCAGACGCCGGTGATCTTCTGCGGCATCAATAAATATTCGGAAGCCCGGCTGCAGGGACGGGACGATTTTACCGGAGTGCTGGAAGACATTAGTATCCGGGAAACGCTGAATACGGCGTTGGCTTTGCATCCCCAAGCCCGGCGCTTATACGTGGTCAATGATATCAGCGAAGTGGGCCAGGCCCTCCATGCCCAGGTCCTGAAGGCGTTGCCCCAACTTTCCCGCCCGGTGGAGCCGATCTTTCTGGAAAACCTGAAAATTGAGGAGATCGAGGGGCAGGCCGCCCAGCTACCCCGGGACAGTCTCATGCTCTTTCTCATCTTCTTCCGGGATAAGACCGGCCGGGTCTTCTCTTTCGATGACAGTTTCCGGTTCATTACCGCCAAGACCCGGGTTCCCGTTTACAGTCTGTGGGATATGTATCTGGGCCTGGGTATAGTAGGCGGCATGCTGACCAACGGTTATTCCCAAGGGGAGCTGGCGGCCCACCTTGCCGTCCTCATCCTTAACGGAGAACAACCGTCTGACAATAAGGTGATCAGGCAGAGCCCAAACCGTTACATGTTCGACTATCTGCAAATGCAGAAATTGGGGATCACCCCGGCCATGTTGCCCCCGGGCAGTATTATTATTAACCGCCCCTACTCCTTTTATGAGCATAACAAAAAACTGATTTGGCTGGTTTTAATGTTTATGACCTTCCAGGGGATCGTCATTGTTGTTTTAATAATCAATATCACCACCCGCCGCCGCACGGAGAAGGCATTCCGGGAAAGCGAAGAGAAATACCGGCTGCTGGTGAATCAAGTGCCCGCAGTGGTATTTAAGGCGGAACTGGATTGGAGCTTTGAGTGCTATAATGATAAAATCGAAAAAATCACCGGCTACCCCCAAGAAGACTTCAATTCCCGCCGCCTAACCTGGCTCGACCTGATTTTCCCCGAGGACGTGGAGCCTGCCAGACAGCTCTTTGCCGAGGCGCTCCGCACCAACCGCTCTTACGTCACGGAACACCGCATCCGCAAAAAGAGCGGGGAGGTTTGCTGGATCCAGGCCCGGATTCAGATCATCTGCGGCCAGGAAGGGAAGGAGGACCATATCAGCGGGGTGTTCTTCGATATCACCGCGCGCAAAAAACTGGAAGATCAACTGTCCCAGGCTCAGAAGATGGAGGCCGTGGGCCTCCTGGCCGGCGGCATGGCCCACGATTTCAACAACCTGCTCACGGCCATCATGGGCTACAGTGAGATCATGCTCCTGGAACTCCCTGACCATGACCTTCTTCGCACCCATGCGGAGGAGATTATAAAGGCCGCGGAACATGGCGCCTCTTTGACCAATAAGCTCCTGGCCTTCAGCCGCAAGCAGATTTTGCAGCCCCGGGTGATCGATCTCAACCTTATTGTTAAGGATATGGACAAGATGCTGCGCCGTCTGATCGGCGAGGACATTGATCTGGTCACCCATGGCGCTAAGGAGTTGGGTATGGTGAAGGCCGATCCCGGGCAGATGGAACATATTCTTATGAACCTGGCGATCAATGCCCGGGACGCCATGCCCCAGGGCGGCAAGCTCACCATTGAGACGGCCGGTGTCTTTCTGGATAATGCTTACGTTCAGAACCATGTGGAGGTCAATCCCGGTCCGTACGTCATGATGGCGGTCACCGATAACGGCGTGGGCATGGATGCCCAGACGCTCTCCCACATCTTCGAGCCCTTCTTCACCACCAAGGAGAGCGGCAAAGGCACCGGTCTGGGGCTGGCCATGGTCTATGGCATAGTCAAACAAAGCGGTGGCCATATTTGGGTCTACAGCGAACCCGGCCGGGGGACCACTTTCAAGGTCTATTTCCCCCGGGTGGCGGATGGCCCGGCTCAGGCGGCCCCGCCGCCCTCCCGGGAACCCGCCCAGGCCGCGGGCGGCATAGAGACCATTTTGTTGGTGGAAGATGATGTGGCCCTGCGGGAGTTGATGTCCAAGGTCCTGGGGAAATACGGCTATCAGGTCCGGGAAGCTAGCAATGGGAATGAGGCTTTGGCTGTCTGCGAAAAGGAAGAGGGCCCCATCCATCTGCTGCTCACGGATGTGGTGCTGCCCCAGATGAGCGGCCGGGAGCTGGCCGGACGGGTGGCCCATTTATGTCCCGAGATCAAAGTGCTCTACATGTCGGGCTATACCACCAACGCCATTGTCCACCACGGGGTCCTGGACGCGGGCATAAACTTTATCCAAAAGCCGGTGAAAGTCCTCAGTCTCCTTCACAAGGTGCGGCAGGTCCTGGATGGCGGCGCGTCTTCTTGAGACCGGCCCGGGAACCTGCCCCCCGGACGCTCCCCAGTTATCCGGTTAATTCGGCGCTTTAGAGGACGATCGTTGCCAAGCCGCCTGGTGGATGTCGGAGATGATGGCGGCCGAGAGTTTCTGCATGGCCTGGCTCATGGCTGCCGCCAGTCCCTGGGGGGTCCGGTGAATGATGGCTGCGGCGGCGCGGTAATTCTTTTGAAATAAGACCCGCTGGGTAATCTCCTCCTTGGTCGTATCCAGGAGGGTGACATTCACCGCCAGGACCGCAGTCCAGTTATCACCGCTATCCACCTCCTGGAACTCTTCCACCGCTCCTTCCAACTGAAAGCGGGTTTTACCCGTGCTATCATAGGGAAAAACCGCTTTGAAGAGGCCGGCATGCCGCAGATCCCGAAGCAGAAAGTCGGTGACCATCTGCCCGGGATTGACCCGCCAGCGGTGGTAACGATAAGCCTCGCTCTGGTGGGAAGCGGGGCGATAGACCATGGCCGGGCTATTGTAGGCCTGGGCCACGGAAAAGAGCTCCACCTTCAGACCGTCGGGCACCTGGGCGCGGCGAGGCGCCTCCGGCGAGGGGTACTCCAGCAGATGTTTGTATACGGTTACCGGAGGTTTGCCGCAGCCGGCCAGCACCAGGGCCAGAAAGCCGCTGCAGATGGCCAGAAGCCGGACAAGGGACCGATAAGGCGCGTGTTGGGAGTTGGGAAAATGCTCTTTCATGGCCTGGTCCTTTGCTGGTTATTCGTTGAATCTGCCGGGAGACGGTTTGCCGAAGAGCAAATCGGCAGGACGCTCATTGATACGGTTCACTAGAGTGTCCAGGGTTTCCGTGGCGTGGCGCAGGTTGTCATTGGTGGCCTTAATCTCCGTAGCCAGGGTGGCGGTGCGGCCCACGGCTTCATCCATCCGGGTCATAAGGCCTTGGGCCTTGGTCAAGGTGGTGTGGGTTTCTTTTAAGGTGTCCCGGGCCTCAGTCAAGACCTCTTCCACCCGGCCCGAGGCCAGGATTTTGTCAAAGCTGCCGGTGCTGCTCTTGAGATTCGCCATGGTTCCTTCCACCTTTTCCAAGATGGACTCCATGCGGGGGCCCCGGAAAAAAACTTCCACCTGCTTGACGGTGGACTTCACCTGGTCGAAGATGCCCACCGCGTCGGCATCCTCCAGTTTTTCCACCAGGATATTAAGGCCGGACATGGCCTTTTGAATATCGGCAAACCGGGAGGGGATGACTGGATATTTCGGGGTAAAGGCCAGTTTGAAGACGCGGACCTTTTCCTCAGGCTTGAGGCGGTCCAGTTCCAAATAGACCTGGCCGCTGATGGGGTTGACTTTGAGTTGGGCCACGACTTCTTTGGCTACTTCCTTCTTGAGCCTGAGCTTCAGGGGCACCTCGATGAGCTTTTGGTCCGGAGCCAACTCGATGCCCATCACCACCCCCACGTCCACGCCCCGGTAGCGCACCCGGGAATTCTCCTGGAGGCCCTGGACCGACTCATCGAAGTAGGTGACATAATGGTCTCCCCGTTCAAAATACTTACTGGGGATCATGCGGATGGCGCTATAGGCGGCGGCAATCACCACCAAAGCCGCCACCGCCCCCCAGAAAAGCTTGGATCGGTAAATAGTCATGGACGATTCCCTCCCTTCAGAGGTTTTGGCGATGTGCGGGCCAATCCGGATGTTAGAGAGGCCTTAATTTTTTATAGTTTAGGGGGCCTGCGCCGCCAGAGGCGCAATGGTTTAAATATTTTATCTAAGGTTAAGGATAACTATAGGTATCCGCAATATTTCCGCGGTTTAATTAAGCATAAGGATATGTTTGCTATTAATTTATCCTGCAAAAATTAATATATTGGCATTAGAAAAAAATAAAAAGAAGCCATATTTTTAAAAATTGATTAATCCCGATTCTTCACAAACCCCCGGGGCCCGGGCCTTGGCCCTGGAGATCCTGGCCGCAGCCCAGAGACGGGGGGAGTCCGTGGAAGACCTGCTGAGCTCGACCTGCCGGGGCCATCCCCACCTCCCCCGGCGGGAGCGGGCCCTGCTGCTGGAGCTGGTCCAGGGCGTGAAACGCTGGGAAATCCGCCTGGATTACCTCCTGGCCCGCCTGGCCGCCCAGCCTCTCAAGAAGATGCACCCCCTGGCCCTCGCCATTCTGCGCCTGGGCGCGTACCAGCTCCTGTGGCTGGACCGGGTGCCGGCCCGGGCGGTGCTCAGCGAGGCGGGGAAGTTGGCCAAAAACCGGGGATTATCCAAGGCCCAGGTGGGCTTTATCAACGCGGTGCTCCGGCGGCTGGCCGGGGGGGACCTGCCGGCGTTGCCGGACCCGGCCGGGGACTCGGCCCGGGCCCTGGCCGTCACCCAGGCCCACCCGGAATGGCTGGTGCGGCGCTGGCTGGCCCGCCACGGCCCGGAAGAGGCCGCGGCCCGCCTGGCCGCCAATAACCGGATTGCG
This sequence comes from Thermodesulfobacteriota bacterium, assembly GCA_040757175.1. Taxonomy (GTDB): domain Bacteria; phylum Desulfobacterota; class Desulfobaccia; order Desulfobaccales; family 0-14-0-80-60-11; genus SURF-52. The sequence continues at coordinate 41,473 of JBFLXM010000054.1, read as the reverse complement.
CCCCTGACCATCCGGGTCAATACCCTGAAGACCGATCCGGCCACCCTCACCGCCCGGTTGGCCCGGGAGGGGGTGACGGCCGTTCCCTGCCGCTTTTCCCCCGTGGGCCTGCACCTGACCGCGCTGGAGGCCGCGCCTCTGGAACTGCCTTCTTACCGGGAGGGGCTGTGGCTCTTCCAGGACGAGGGCGCTCAACTCGTCACCTATCGCAGCGGGGCTGGGCCCGGCCAGCGGGTGGCGGAGATGGGCTGCGGCCGGGGGGGCAAAACCACCCACCTGGCAGAGATGCTGGACAACCAGGGCCTGCTTTTGGCCCTGGACTACCATCGCCGCCGCCTCCGGGAAGCCCGCAGCAACCTGCAGCGTTGGGGCGCCACCACGGTGCAACTCCTCCAGGGGGACGCCACCCGCTTCCTGCCCCTACGAGAAAGGTCCCTGGACCTGGCGGTGGTGGACGCGCCCTGCTCCGGGTTGGGCATCCTCCGCCGCCACCCGGAGATCAAGACCAGGCTTGAGGAAGGAGACCTGGCCACCTTCCCTCCCCGGCAACTGGCGATGCTCCATCAGGCCGGGGGCTTGCTGCGGCCCGGGGGCAGGCTTCTCTATGTCACCTGCACCACGGAGCCGGAGGAGAATGAAGAGGTGGTGGCCGCGTTTTTAAAAACCCACCCCGATTTTCAGCTATTTACCGATCCCGACCCGCTGCCTGAGCCAGCTCGGGTTTTCCTGCAACCCCCTGGCTTCTTCCAGACTTCCCCGGCCAACAGCGACCTGGACGGCTTTTTCGCGGCGGTGTTGGCAAGGGCGTGAGGGGAAGAATAGGGCAGTGATGAAGGGCAGGGACTATAGGTGGGCGGGGACGCCCGCCCTTAGGACCTTTTACTCCTCCCTGCAAATTCAATTCATTATTTTCTCGTAGGGTGCGTCTTACGCGCCGAAAATGGTGCGTGAGACGCACCCTACATTAACTGCTCACCGCTTACTGCTCACTTTTCCTTCAAACCCAGATAGGCCACCGGCAGCAGGGCCAGGCTGATGGCCCCGGAGATGATCAGGGGCCAGGCGTAGCCGTAATGCGCGCCCAGGGGGCCGAACATCAGGGAGCCGGTGAAGGTGCCAAGAGTGGTGATCAGGGAGATGAGGCTGGAGTTGCCGCCGATGCGGTCCACGTGGAAGAGCCGGGCGATGGTGGTATAGGACTCCATGAGGATGAGGCCGTCGCCAAAGCCGTGGATGGCCCGCCAGAGAAAGGACCAGGATAGGGGAGGGGAAGTCATCAGGATATGGCCGACCCCGGAGAGGAGGAGGGCCAGGGACAAAAAAGCCAGGGGGGTTAAGCGCCCGGCCCAGAAGCGGCCGTAGGCATAGGCGGTGAGGCCCACCACTGCGAATTCCCCGGCCATGTAAAGGCCGATGCCCCGGGGGGTCAGGTTCAGGTTGTTTTCCAGGAAGAGCGCCAGGCTGGTGACTTCCGCGCCCCAATGCAGGGTGAAGAAAAAGAGCCAGGCCGCAAAAAAGAGGACCGGCCTGGTGAAAAAGTCCCGGCCGTATTGCCAAAGGGAGGTGCGGAGGCCGGAACTCCGGGGCAGCCGCATGGTGGGGAGCAACAGGGCCAGCACCCCCAGGGCCAGGAGCCTCAGGGTCAGGGGGAAATCCAGGGTGTAGAAGAGCATCCCCCCCACCAGCGCGCCCCACATCATGCCCCCCATCCGCCAGGCGTTGTAATGTCCGAAGACCCGGGAGAGTTCGGCGGGGGTTTCTTTAAAGAGGAGGATATCCAGAGACTGCCGGAAGAGCTGCAGGCTCAGGCCAAAGCCCCAGAAGACCAGGAGAAAGGGCCAGAACCGGCTCACCCCGGGGAGAATCCAGAGGCAGAAGGCGGTGGCCACCAACCCCAGGCGGGTCAGGATCCGGGCCGGGTAGCGGTCCGCGGTGACCCCCACGGGAAAGGAGGCCAGGATGGCGTTCAGACTGAGAACCCCATACAGGAGGCCGATTTGCGAGCCGCTGAAGTTTAAGGTGTCCTTGAGATAAAGGGGCAGAAAGAAATAGATGGAGGAGCTGATGACCGAGTAGGCGCCGATGAAAAAGGGGAGCACGCAATTCCGCCGGGATCAGACCGCACTGCGGTTGAGCCTGACCTCCATGGCCCGGGCCGGGCAGACCGGACAGCAAAGCTCGCAGGCGCTGCACTTGGAGGGGTCGAAAACAACTTCCATCTCCGGGCGTTTGATATACAGGGCCCCGGAAGGGCAGACCGCGGTGCAGGTGCCGCATTGGTAGCAGAGTTCTTCGTTGCGCCCCACCTCCCGGGCCACTCTCTTGACCGCCACCCCGGAATCCCGGAGGTACTTGAGGCCCCGGCGGAAGTTCTTGGGGTGGCCCCGGAGCTCCATGACGATCACCCCTTCCTGGCGGGGGTTGATGGCGGCCCTAAGGAGGTTGAACTCCAGATCGTAATCCTTGACCAACCGGTAGATGATGGGCTGGTCCACCACCTCCCGGGAAAACCGCAGGACTAACATTTCCGCGTGCATGGCACCCTTCCTTCAAAATTGCGGCAAATTCTGGCGCTTCCTCTATTATACAGAATTATAAGAGCGGCCGGCGGGCAATAATGCAACAATAGGGGGAAAAATAGCGATTCGGATAGTCGAGGTGAAATTTTTTGATTATTCTTTGCACGAATCTCAGGGGCTCCATCGCCACCTTGCGCATCACCCGGGCCACACCCCGGCCGGACAGACTGCCCCAAAGGCGGAAGGTCTGGTAATAGCCGCGATAGATGATCTCCAGGCCCCGGTCCTCCAGGGCCCGGGCCCACATGCCGGGGTCCATGACCTCCAGGCAATGGCCCTCCAGGACCTCGGGTTGTAGGAAGCGGCGCAGCCAGTATTGTCCGTAGCGGAAATTGGGAAATTCGATGACCAGAGTGCCCCCGGGGCCCAGGAGGGCCAGGTGCCTGTCCAGGACGTCCTCCCAGTTGGGGAAATGCTCCACAAAACCGAAGGAAGCCACCACATCATAGGTCCGCTGCGGTTGGAAATGGAAAAAATCCCCGGCCACCACCTGGGCCTCCACCCCCAATTCTGCCAGCCAAGCGGTAATTTCCGCGGTCTCGGCCACAAAGTCCACCCCGGCCACCCGATAGCCGAATTCCTTGGCAAAATAATAGAGAAAGCGGCCTGGATAACAACCGATTTCCAGGAATTCCAAAGCGCGGCCGGCAGGGCTGCGGGGCAGGTACTTCTCCAAGATGGGCTCAAAACCGTGGGGCAGGGTCAGGTAGCGCCGGGGGGAACGGGGGTCCTCCCAGAGCTTCTCCCAATCCGTTTGGTCCAGGGGGGAAGGTTTAAGGCTGCTCATTTGGGGGTCGGGTGCAACAGGCATTGAGGTTCTTCCGGGCGAAGGGAAAGGCCAACAAGTCCTGGTTTCCTTCCCTGCTGAGGGGGTGTTTTACGTCAGTCCTCCGAAGCGCCGCTGCCAGGCGGCCTGGAGCTGCTCCAGGGAAGGTTGCATCAGGGTCCGGCCCTCCCTGGTGATCTTCACCGCGCTATCCTTACGGACCTCCCCCAGGAAATGGAGGGGCTGCCCTTGGAAAAGTTTTTCTATCCGGCCCTGATGCTCGGGCGCGGCGCTGATCAAGAACCGGCCCGGGGATTCGGAGTACAGGGCCGCATAAGCGGGGGAGGCCGGGGCCACCCGGTTCAGGTCCGCGTCCACTCCCAGGCCCGCGGCCAGGGAGGCCAGGGCCAGATGCGCTCCCAGGCCGCCCCGGTAGAGGCCGTGACAGGAAGCCAGCAATTCCTCCCGGATCGCCTGTTCCAAGAGGCGGTAGTAAGGCAGAAATTCCGGGACTCGGACCTGGGGGACGCTCAGGCCCACGTAACCCAGCATCTCGTAAAATTCCGAGCCCCCCAGTTCCGGGCGGGTCTCCCCCAGGAGATAGACGCGGTCGCCGGGCTTCTTCCAATCCAGGGTCATGGCCCGGCGCAGGTCGGAAAGGACGCTGACCGCGGTGAAAAACAGGGTGGGCAGGCCGCTCACCCGGTGCATCTCCCCGAAGGCCCCGGGGAGGAGGCCATCCACGTACATGCTGTCCTTGCCGGAAAGCAGGGGAATTTCGTATGCCAGGCATAGGTCCCGTAAGGCCCAGCAGGCCCGGACCAGTTGGGCCGCCTTGTACTTGCCATCCGGGTTCTGCTCCGGGTGGTACTCCACGTTGGGCCAGCAGAAGTTGTCCACCCCGCCGATATGGGCCAAAGTGCCGCCCACCGCCAGCAAGCGCCGCACCGCTTCGTCGATGGTCACGGCCACCATCTGGTAGGTGTCGATGGCGGAGTAGGCCGGATTGAGGGCCAGGCTCAGGGCCAGTCCCCGGTGGGAGTCCAGGCGGGGGCGAACGAGGACCGCGTCCCCGGGAACCGGCAGGTTGCGTCCCACCAAAGGCTTGAGGACGCTGGCGCCCTGGACTTCGTGGTCGTACTGGCGGGTGATCCATTCCCGGGCGCAGAGGTTGGGGCGGTTCATTAAGGCCAGGAGCGCGGCCTGGTGGTCTTCCGGCTCCCCTAACACCGGTTCGCTGAGGCGGCGCTCCGGGGGCAGCCATGCCGCGGCAAACTCCCAGGGAGGGAATTCCTCCTCCAATAAAGAGAGATCGATGGCCGCGCAGGTGCGGCCCTGGTGGCTCACCTGGAGCATCCCGGAAGAGGTGTAGCGGCCGATGGCCGTGGCCTCCACCTGGTGCTTGCGGGCCAGGGCCAGGAAGGGGTTTTCGCATTCCGGAGCCACGGCCACCACCATGCGTTCCTGGGATTCGGAGATCCAGATTTCCCAGGGGTCCAGGCCCGCGTATTTCAGGGGCACTTTCTCCAGCCAGACCTCCACGCCCCCGGCTAGTCCGCCGGATTCGCCCACCGCGGAGGACAGCCCGCCGCCGCCGCAGTCGGTGATAAAGTTGATGAGCCCCAGGTCCCGGGCCTCCAGGAGGAAGTCGTGCATCTTCTTTTGGGTGTAGGGATCGCCGATCTGCACGTGGCCCGCGGGGGTGCCGGCGCTGGAGACCTCGGAGGAGGCGGTGACCCCGTGGATGCCGTCCCGGCCCACCCGGCCCCCGCACATGAGGACCAGGTCCCCGGGACGGGCCTTCTTCTGGGCTCCGGGCTCGCCTTTAACCTCCCGGGGCAGCAGGCCCAGCGCGCCCACAAAGACCAGGCACTTGCCCAGGTAAGTGGCATCAAAGTAGAGGGCGCCGGTGAGGGTGGGCACCCCGCTCTTGTTGCCCCCATCCTTGACGCCTTGAATGACGCCGTCCAGCAGACGCCGGGGGTGGAGGCGGGGCTGCAAGGGCCCGGCGTAGTCCCGGGGGCCCACGCAAAAGCCGTAGATGCCGCCGATCAGCTTGGCCCCTTTGCCGGTGCCCAGGGGGTCCCGGTAGACCCCGACGATGCCGGTGAGGGAGCCGCCGTAGGCCTCCAGGTTGGAGGGGGAGTTGTGGGTCTCCCCCTTGATGACATAGGAAAATTCCTCATCGAACTGTCCCACCCCGGCATTGTCCCAGAGCACCGAGACCACCCAGGGTTTGCTCCGGGAGATCTCCCGGGTGGGGGCCTCGATGCAGGTTTTGAAGGGGTTGTCCAGGACTTCCCGTTGGCCGCTGGCCAGGTCCAGGTAATGAAAGCGGCCCCGGAAGGTGTTGTGGTTGCAATGGTCGCTCCGGGCCTGGGCCAGGTATTCCAGCTCCACGTCCGTGGGCGGGCCCAGCCCCAAAGCGGCCCGCCGGGCCAGGACCTCCGGCCGGGAGAAATAGTCCCGGATAATGGGCAGGTCCGCGTCCCTGAGGGCCAGGTGGCGCCGGCGGCTGAGCTCCCGCAGGGTGTCCAGGGAATCAATGCCAAAGACGCTCACCGTGGGCTGGTGAGCCAGCTCCACCCGGGGCAGGATGAGACCCACTCCTTCTCCGGGGTGCCATTGTTTCGGGGCATAGACCCGGAATTCCTGAATCAGGTCGTTGGCCAGGAGTTCCCGGGCCACCTGGGTCAGTTGTTTGGTGGTGAGGCGGCGTCCTTTAAACAGAAAGAGATTGGAGGTATAAACCGCGGCCTCCGGAGGCAGGGGGCGATCCAGGCAGGCGGCGATGGCCTCCAACGCGGTGGCCCCGGCGTTGTCCCGCACTCCCGGGCGATAGCCCACCCAGATGGCCCCGTCGAAATCCCGGGCCAGGGGCTGGAAGCTGGAGACCTGGGTGATGGGGTGAGTAAAGACCTCCGTGCGGACCGTCTCTAATTCCCCGGGGGTCAGGTCCAGATCCAGCATGAGCAGCTTCAGAACCCTGACGCTCTCAATCGCCAGGCCAAAATACTCCCGGGCCTGGCGGCAGACCCCTTCGCCTTCGGCGTCGGCCAGCTCCGGTTGCCAGCCGATTTCCAAGCGTACCGCGGCCATATACCTGCCTCTAACGCATACTGGGATTGGGCAATAATGCTAAGACACTATAACTCAAGGGAAGATGGAGCGGAAGATGAAGTTGGCGGGAGGATAAAAAAAGGTGGGAGACTTAAAAATCCCCCGGCAGACCCTCAACTCCCAAAGGGGAGGACGGTCATGGAGGTCTGGTAAAGTTTAGTGTAAACCGTGTTGCCAAATAAGGTCACCGCGGCGAAAATCCCCAGGGCAATAAGAGTAAGCAATATGGCGTGTTCCGAACTGACCGCGGCTTTGGTATCCACCAGGAAAGATAAAAACAGTCGTCGCCATTTTTGATTCATAGTCGTCCCCCTAATCCTGGATGCTAGGCTTTTCGGCATTTTCGGCGATTTACTTTAATTTATGCAAATCCCGTGTCGCTCTCCTGCGGCCTTGCTCCCCTGGCGGATAATTGGTACTATATATCCCTATGGCACGGAAATGGAAGCTACGCTGGGGAGGGCCGGGGAGCCTCATTTTTTTTGTCCTGTTGGTCGTGGCCGGCCTCGCGGCTGTTATCTGGCTGGGACTGGCCCAACTGGACCGGGAAGCCCCCTGGGTCAATCTCCAACCCCCCGGGGAAGTGGTGGGCGTCAAAACCGCGTTCACTCTGGAAGCTTCAGACCCGGACAGCGGCTTGAAAGAAGTGCGGGTCACCATTACCCAGGGACCCCTGGAAAAAGTGGTCTTAAGCCGCGGCTTTCCTCCCGGCGGAGCCCCGGGCGCCAAGGTGGAACTCCCCTTTACCCTGGAGCCCCAGGCCCTGGGTCTCAAAGAAGGCAAAGCCCGGATCAGCGTCAGCGTCCGGGACCGCTCCTGGCGGGATTGGTTCCAGGGCCGCACCGCCAGCCTGAGCCGGGAAGTGACCATTGACCTGGTCCCCCTGAACCTTACGTTTCTCTCGGTGAACCACTTGCTGCACGCCGGGGGCACGGGCGTCATCCGTTACCGCCTGAGCAAACCGGCCAAGGAAAGCGGGGTGGTCATCGACAGCCGCTTCTTTGCCGGCTTTCCGCAACCCGGGGGGCCAGCGGGTGAATACGTGGCCCTGTTCGCTTTGCCCCGGGAGACTTCGGGCGCGGCTAGCGTGGAGGTGGTGGCCAAACCCGGCACCGGCCCGCCGGTGCAGCAGAAGGTCACCATCAAGATCAAACCCCGGCGCTGGCGGCATGACAAGATGAACCTGTCGGATAACTTTCTCCACAAGGTGGCCGGGGACTTTAAAACGGGGAACCCTGGCGACCCCTTGAGCGCCTATTTGGAAGTGAACCGGGAGATGCGCAAGGCCAATCATGAGCGGTTGCGCCAAGTCTGCTCCCAGAGCAAGCCACAGCCGCTGTGGAGCGGCGGCTTTCAACGCTTTCTGGGAAAATCCATGGCCCGTTTCGGTGACCGCCGCGCCTACATATATCAAGGAAAGCAAGTGGACAGTCAGGAACACCTGGGGGAAGACTTGGCCTCCTTGGTGCATAGCCCGGTGCGCGCCACCAATAACGGGGTGGTGGTTTTGGCCGAACCCCTGGGCATCTATGGAGAAACGGTGGTGGTGGATCACGGCCTAGGGGTCTTCTCCCAGTACAGCCATCTGAGCCGGATCGACGTGAAGGCGGGGGAGGAAGTGAAGAAAGGCGCAACGGTGGGGCAGACCGGCACCACCGGTCTGGCCGGAGGCGACCATCTGCACTTTTCCATGCTGCTCCAGGGAGAATTTGTGGACCCCCTGGAGTGGTGGGACCCCCACTGGCTCAAGGACCAGTTGGAGGGGCAGTGGAAGAAGGCCGGGGCCCCGGCCCCAGCGGCGAAAGCCGCGGCTGCGCCCGCCAAGGCCGGCAAGGGGAAGAAGGGCAAAACCAGGCCCGTCAAGAAGGTGCGGCCTCCCCAGTGAGCGGTATTGAGTTATTTTGAAAATAAGGGTGGATGGATTTATTTATGCTTTAAAATCTCCGATTACTGAATAAAATCTCTTACTAATCATCCGCCAGGCGGCGACTAGGCCCCTGGCGTGATCGGATTTAGCAGTTATATTTAATAAAGTCAAAAAAACTCGGCCCCTCGCGGCTGTCAAAGAAAGGAAATCATGATCGTCAAAATCAACCCCCAAAATCCCCAGGAGCGCCTGCTGCGCCGGGCCGTGGAAGTGCTCACCGGGGGCGGCGTCATCGCCTACCCCACCGACACCTGCTACGCCATCGGCTGCGATCTGTACAACACCAAGGGGATCGCCAAGATCTACCAATTGAAACGCCGCCCCCTGGGGAAGCCCTTCAGCTTCATCTGCGCGGACCTGAAAAATATCAGCGAATACGCCCTGGTGGGCAATTACGCCTACAAGACCATGAAACGCCTGCTCCCCGGCCCCTTTACCTTTATTCTGGAGGCCTCCCGCCTGGTGCCCAAGATTTTGCAGACTAAGCGCCACACAGTGGGCATCCGGGTGCCCAACCACCCAATCTGCCACGGCCTGCTGGAGTTGCTGGGACACCCCATCATCTCCACCAGCGCCAACCTCCCGGACTCCCCGGTGCTGAGCGACCCGGAGGAGATCGCCGAGCAGTTCAAGCCCCATCTCTCCCTGGTTATCGACGCGGGCATCATCCTGCCCGCGCCCTCCAGCGTCATCTCCTTGATCGACGACGCGCCGGAGGTGATCCGGGAAGGCAAGGGGGACGTGTCCAGCTTCGCGTAAAAGATTAACCACAGAGGCACGGAGGACACAGAGATTCACAGAGAATAAAAAGAGGGTGGGCCGACGGCCCACCCTCTTTAATATTTTCCTCTGTGTAATTCTGTGTTCTCTGTGCCTCTGTGGTAATATATTAAAATGAAGAAGGCTAATGTGCCGATTCCGCCGGAGTTGAACATTATTTCCGGGAAGGTGGTTGAAGCGGCACTTGAGGTGCATTCGGCGCTAGGCCCGGGATTGCTGGAAGGGGTTTATGAGATTTGCCTGTTTCATGAATTACAGAAGCGAGGTTTGAAAACCGAGAGGCAGGTAAGTCTGCCTGTGATTTATGACGGTATCAAATTAGATGAAGGGCTCAGGTTGGATATGCTTGTGGAAGATGCTCTGGTGATAGAGCTTAAAGCCATAGAGGAAATCTTGCCGGTCCACCTCGCTCAAATCTTAACCTACCTCAAACTTTCCGGACGGCGATTGGGGCTGCTCATCAACTTCAACGTAGCACGCATAAAAGACGGCATCAAGCGGGTAGTGCTTTAAAACATTAACCACGGAGGCACGGAGGACACAGAGATTCACAGAGAATAAAAAAGAGGGTGGGCCGTCGGCCCACCCTCTTTTTTATTCTCCTCTGAGTAACTCTGTGCTCTCTGTGTCCCTGTGGTGAAGTCTTTTACTTAAACCACGTGGGCAGGAACGCGGGTTCGGGGTAGGGGAGGGCAAGGTTGGTCAGGCTTTCTTCCGCGTCCTGGCCCAGGAGGAAGCGGAGCAGGGAGAAGCCTTCCTTTTCCGGGAAAACGGCCTCCACCTTGCCCTTGATGCCGCCCAGCCGTCCGGCCTTGTCAATGGCGTCCGGGAGGTTCCCCAGCTCGTCCACCAGCCCCGCCTGCTTGGCTTCTTCGCCGGTGTAGATGCGGCCTTCCGCCAGTTCCTTCATCTTGGCCAACGGGATTTTGCGGTTCTTGGCCACGTCCCGGAGAAACTGCTGGTAGACGTTATCTATCAGATGTTGGACATAGGCCTTGTCCTCCGGGGTCATGGGCCGGAACGGGGAGCCCACGTCCTTGTAGCGGCCGGCCTTGAGGGAGAACAGATCCACGCCCAGCTTCTTGGTGAGCTGCTCCACGTTGGCGAATTGCATGATCACGCCGATGCTGCCGGTGGTGGTGCCGGGATTGGCCATGATCAGGTCCGCGGCGCAGGCCACGTAATAGCCGCCGCTGGCCGCCAGGGTACCCAGGGAGGCCACCACCTTTTTCGTCTTCCGGAGCTTGGTCACCTCCCGCATGATCTCCTGGGAGGGGCCCACCGCGCCGCCGGGGGAGTTGACCCGCAGCACCACGGCCTTGATGTTCCGGTCCTCCTTGAAGCGGTCCAGTTGTTTAATTACAGCCCGGGAATCGGCGATCAGGCCCTTGACCTCCACCACCCCCACCTTTTCCCCGGCGCTCCAGAATTCGCTCTTCCGGAGCCAGGGGAGGGTGACCAGGGACAGGCCGATAAAGAAGGCCACCAGAATGACCGTCACCAGGCAGGCGTTCCACAGGGGGTGCGATTTCATGGAATTCAGCCGTTATTTTTAAGTTTCCTGAGTTCGCTTTCTTCCAGGGTCTCCCGGAGAATCTCCCCCAGGTTGGAAGTGGCTTCCTGGCGGTTGTGGAGATAATCCCGGTAATGGGACTGTTCCTCATCGGTCTCCAGGCGGCGGATGCTTAGGCCGATGCGCCGTTCCGTGGGGGAACTGTGAATGACCTTGGCCTTGATGGGGTCCCCCACTTTCAACCCCGCCATTTTCTGTTTATCCCGGCCCATTTCCGAGATGTGCACAAGGCCCTCGATGCCTTCTTCCACTTCCACAAACAGGCCGAAGTCGGTGATATTGGTGATGGGGCCGGTGACCGTGGCGCCCACGGGGAAGCGCTGGTCAATGCTCTGCCAGGGGTTGGGGTTCAGGTCCTTGATGCTCAGGGAGAAGCGCTCGTTGTCCTTATCGATGAAGAGCACCTTGGCCTGCACCACCTGCCCCTTTTTATAGAGTTCCGAGGGGTGCTTGAAACGCTTGGTCCAGGAGATGTCGGAGATATGCACCAGGCCGTCGATGCCTTCGTCGATGCCGATGAAGATACCGAAGTCGGTGATGTTTTTGATCTTTCCTTCGATCACCGAACCCACCGGATATTTCTCGCCGATCACTTCCCAGGGGTTGGGCTCCACCTGCTTCAGGCTTAAAGAGATGCGCTTGCGCGTGGGCTCCAGCTCCAGGACCGTGGACTCCACCACGTCGCCCACGGTGAGTATCTGGGAGGGGTGGCGGATCTTCCGGGTCCAGGACATCTCGGAGATGTGGATGAGACCTTCCACCCCCGGCTCCAGCTCCACGAACGAACCGTAATCGGTGAGGCTCACCACCCGGCCGGTGACCCTGGAGCCCAGGGGATATTTTTCCCCCACCGTGGTCCAGGGGTCGGGGGTGAGTTGTTTCAGACCCAGGGAGATGCGCTCCTTCTCCCGGTCAAAACTCAGGACCTTGACGGTGATGGGGTCTCCCACCTTGTAGAGGTCCGCGGGGTGGCGCACCCGGCCATAGGAGAGGTCGGTGATATGGAGCAGGCCGTCCAGTCCCCCCAGATCCACAAAGATGCCGTAGTCGGTAATGTTCTTGACCGCTCCCTCCAGGACCTTGTCCTCTTCCAGGGTAGCCAGGAGGGTGGCCTTGGCCTCGGTTTTGGCCTTTTCCAGGAGGTGGCGCCGGGAGAGGACCACGTTCCGCCGTTTGCGGTTGAATTTCAGCACCTTGAAGGTATAGCGCTGGCCGATGAGATGGTCGGTATGGCGCATGGGGTTCAGGTCCACCTGGGAACCTGGCAGGAAGGCGATGATTCCTCCCAGGTCCACGGACAGGCCGCCCTTGACCTTGGCCACCACAGTGCCTTCCACCGTGCTGTCATGGTGGTAGGCGTAACTGATCTCCTCCCACACCTTGATCTTGGAGGCCTTGTTCTTGGAAAGCATGAGCGCGCCTTCTTCGTCTTCCCGGCTTTCCAGCAAGGCTTCCACCGTATCCCCCACCTGGGCCGTGATCTCCCCTTCCGCAGTGGTGAATTCGTGGATGGGGATCTGGCCTTCGGACTTGTAGCCGATGTCCACCATGACAAAGTCTTTGGTGATGGACACAATGCGGCCTTTTACCACTTCCCCTTCCTGCACACGGCGCAGGCTTTCCTCATAGAGTTCGGACATGGTTTCCATCTCCCCCTCTTCGGGATAGGGCTCCATGGGAGATTCCGCGGACACGGCCGCTTCAGCAGGCATGGCCTCTGCGGCGATCGTGTCCATGGCGGCGGGCGTGGCCGCTTCGGCTGTGGTCTCCTCAGCCTGGGGCCGGAACTCTTCTTCTTCCGGCTGGGTGTGGTTATTAGTCAGTTCTGTCTTTTCCATACCGTCCATGTTAAGTTACCCCCGTTAACCAGTTTTCATTTCCAGTTTTACATCCGGCCCGCCGCATTCAGGCAAGACTTCCCTGATCCTGGCCAGGCAGCGCCTTACCACTTCTGGCGGGCTCAAATCGGTAGTGTCGATGACCAGGGCCTCGGCCGCCGCCCGCATGGGAGACGCGGCCCGGTTCGCATCCCGCCGGTCCCGGTCGGCCAACTCCTGGACCACTTTCTCCGGAGACAGCGGGGCCTCCTCTTTTTGCCAATCCAGGCCCCGCCTGGCCGCCCGGGTTTCCAGGGCGGCGTCCAGATAAAATTTGACCTCCGCCTGGGGAAAGACCACGGTCCCCAGGTCCCGGCCTTCGGCCACCACTCCGCCATTGCGGGCCCAGTAGCGCAGTTTGGCGCTGACCCAGCTCCGCACCCGGGGGAGGACCGCCACCCGGGAGGACTGCTGGGTCACCCGGGGCTCCCGGAGGAGAGGAGTCACCTCCCGGCCGTCGACCCAGAGGTGAAACCCCTGGTCGTCAGAAGCCATCTCCGGTTGCAAGCCTGCCAGGAACGCGTTCAGGGCCTGGGCGTCGGCCAGGTCGAGGTGCAGCCGGTCCGCCTGCCAGGCCACCAGGCGGTAGAGCGCGCCGCTGTCCAGGTAGAGGTAACCCAGGGCCGCGGCCAGGAGCCGGCCCACCGTACTCTTGCCGGAGCCCGCCGGCCCGTCGATGGTGATGATGCCCCGGGCCTGCACTTCAGCCCTTCAACCCCATGACCTTAATTAATGCTCTTAAGAAACGCTGATTCTCTTCGGGCAATCCCACGTTGACCCGGATATGGCGCGAAAAACCGTATTCTTCCATGGACCGGATGATGACCCCTTCCCGCAGCATGTCTTGATAAACTTCCCTGGCCGGCCGGTCCACCCGGATGAGGATAAAATTGGCCTGGGAGTTTATATAACTCAAACCGAGGCGCTCCAACTCCCCGCAGATCATGGCCCTGCCGGTGAGCACCACCTTCAGGGTGCGCTCCAGGAACAGGGTATCCGTCAGCGCCGCCCGGGCCGCCACCTGGGCCAGGCGGTTGACGTTAAAGGGGAGCCGCAAGCGGTTTAAGTAATCCATCAGTTTGCTGGGGCCGAAGCCGTAGCCGATGCGCAGCCCGGCCAGGCCGTAGGCCTTGGAAAAGGTGCGCAGGCCCACCAGGAGCCGGTCTTCGGCCAGATAGGCCAGGCTCTGGGGGACCTGGGGGTCGTCCGCGAAGTCGATATAGGCTTCATCCAGGACCACGGTCAGGTGCGGCGGCAGGGAGGCCAAAAATTCCTCCCATTCCTGCCGCAAAAAAGCGGTGCCGGTGGGATTGTTGGGATTATTGATGAGGATGAGCCGGGTCTGATCGGTCACGGCCCGGGCCAGGCCCGGGAGGTCCACCCGCATCTCCTTCAAGGGCACGAAGCGGAAGACTCCCCCCACCGCCTGGGTCAGCAGGCTGTACATCAGAAAAGTGTGGTCGGTGCTGAGCACCTCCCCTCCCGGGGGGACCAGGGCCCGGACCAGGAGATCCAGGACCTCGTCGGAGCCGTTCCCCAAGATCAGTTGGCTGGGGGCCACCCCCAGGTGGCGGCTCAAGTCTTCTTTGAGATAATAGGCATGGCTATCGGGATAGCGATGTAAGGTGTGCAGATTATCTTGAATCGCAGCTAAAGCCAGGGGCGACGGACCCAGGGGATTTTCGTTGGACGCCAGCTTGATGGCGTCGCTGAGCCCCATCTCCCGGGCCAGTTCTTCCAAGGGTTTGCCGGCCTGATAAGGCGTAATTTGGGCGAGATGAGGCTGGACCAGGTGGTCAATCCCGGGAAAGTTCATAGGGGTTCCCCCCGCGGATTTCTCAGGGCCCGAAACGGATTCCGGAAAAGATAAGGAAGTGTTGACTGTTGTTGGTTTAAAAGGTGAGTTAGTCAAAAAGTCAAAACGCTGCCCCCTTCCCCGTGGCTGCCTTCCACGGCGGGAGCGGCTTTCCCTATTATGTATTTAATTTAATGAAGCCAACCAGTTAGACTTGATTGCCGCTTATCCGCACCCATCTGTCAATATTTTATATACCGCAAAATCTTGGAAAAAGCAAGGGTTTTTGCGGCGGGGCCGGACCGGCAGGGCATTGACCGCGCCGGGAATTTCGTGTTAGGGTGGCAGCAAAAACCGGAGAAGAGGTGGCTCTCCTTGCTCTTGGCCAATCTTTACGTGGATAAAATCGACCTGGACCGGTATTTCTCCCAGGAAGAATGCCGGGTTGCGGGCTTTGCGGACTGCCGGGAGTTCATCGCCGCGCTTAAAGAAGGCCGGCTCCGTCCGGAGGATTGTCCCGGTCTGAGCCCGGCCAAGGGTTATGCCCTGTCTTTGGCCTTGCGGGCTCAAGAAGTCTTGCCCCCGGTGCAGTCCCTGGAGTTCCCCCGGCCCCTGCCCCCGGAGCTCTATGAGATCAACGATCCGGATGCCGGGGCCCCGGTCCTGGTCACCGGCAACAGCGAATTCACCCTGTCCGTGCTCACCGGCCTGCTGGCCCTGACAGTCAGCCCTTTTTTCCTGCTGCAGGTGGATTGCCGGGGGGACACCGCGGACATGGCCATGATCTACCGCAGCTTCACCCCCCAGCGCCTGGACCAGGCGTTGGAAGCCCAACGCCTTAAAGACCGGATCAGCCACCGCCGCCTCATCATCCCCGGGGTCCTGGCGCCGCTGAAAGAGGAACTGGCCGGTTACCTCCCCGGCTGGGAGATCATTGTCGGGCCCATCTGTGCCGGGGAATTGCCCCTGTTTCTGGGGGAGAACTGGCAGCCGCCAAAAGACAGTTTTTAGTTTTTAGTTTGCAGATGCCAGGCAGAGCTTGCGGGCAATGGCGTTCCCAAGCGGAACTTGGGAATTGGAGAAGAGGTATTCTACTAAAAACTAAAAACTGAAAACTGAAAACCGTTCACCCCGGTTGCCCCAGGCGCCAGGCTGACATATATTAGGGAAGAGGTTAATTTTTCGGGAGGGCGCGTATGAAAACCATCCTGGTGGCGGACGACGAAGAAGCCATCCGCAACCTCATTGAAGAAGAATTGACCGACGAAGGCTACCGGGTGATCGGCGTGGCCAATGCCCGGGACGCCTTAAAGGTGGTGGAAACGGAGCCCCTGGACCTGGTGGTCCTGGATATCCGTATGCCCGGCATGGACGGCCTGGAGGCCCTGCCCCGCATCCTGGGGATGAAGGAGGGCCTGCCGGTGATTCTGCATACCGCTTATTCCCAATATAAAGAGAGTTTTATGAGTTGGGCCGCGGACGCCTATGTGGTCAAGTCCTCGGACCTGGCGGAATTGAAGCAGAAGATTAAGGAATTGATTTAAATACGGTTTTCAGTTTTCAGTTTTCGGTAAAAGAATGAAGATTACCAATAGATTCCCCTTAAGTCTGTATCATTTGCACGTGAAAATGAGATCTCTGGAAAAGGCTTGTTTGTCATCCTGAGCGAAGCGAAGGATCTCGTATTTAGGAGATTCTTCGGTCGCTTCGCTTCCTCAGAATGACAGAGAAGGCAATATCAAGTTCAGTTTCTGGGAAATAAATCTATTTATTTAACTTATTGATAATTAAATATCTTTTAACCGAAAACCGAAAACGGAAAACGGTCTCTAAATGGAACCGCTCAAAGGACTGACCACCATCATCATGGCCGGGGGCAAAGGGGAGCGGCTGTCCCCCCTGACCCGGGACAAGGCCAAGCCGGTCATCACCTTCGGGGGCAGCTACCGCATTATCGACTTTACCCTCTCCAACTGCCTCAACTCCGGCATCCGCCGCATCTACGTGCTCACCCAATACGGCAGCTTCTCCCTGGACCAGCACCTTAGGCTGGCCTGGGACCTCATGCGCCCGGACCTGGGGGAATACATCTACTCCATGCCCCCCCAGCAGATCATGGTCAACCGCTGGTACCGGGGCACCGCGGACTCCATCTTCCAGAACCTCAGCCTCCTCCAGGCGGAACGGCCCCGCCAGGTCTTGATCCTCTCCGGGGACCACGTCTATAAGATGAAGTATTTGGAGATGCTGGATTTCCACCTCTCCCGGGACGCGGACCTGACGGTGGCCGCGGTCATGGTGCCCCGGCAGGAGGCCAGTCCCTTCGGCATCCTCCATGTGGACGCGTCTTCCCGGATCGTCGATTTTTTGGAAAAGCCCGCGGATCCCCCCGGCATACCGGGCAATCCGGATTTTTCCCTGGCCTCCATGGGCGTCTATCTCTTCAAGGCGGAAGTGCTGGTGGAAGAGGTCATCCGGGACGCCAAGAATAAGGAGAGCAAACACGATTTCGGGGCCAACATCATTCCCCAGATGGTGGGCCAGAAAAAGGTCTTTGCCTTCAATTTCCACAATCCCGTCACCGGCGGCCCCCGGTACTGGCGGGACATCGGTCTCCTGGACGCCTATTTCCAGGCCCACCGGGACCTGTTGGGTCCGGAGCCGGTCTTTGACCTGGACGACCCCCACTGGCCCCTCCGGGGCCGCCCCTCCCTTTACCCCCCCAGCAAATACCTCTATTCCGGGAAAGCCATCATTGTGGAAGATTGCCTCATCTGCTCCGGGTGCTCCATCGAGGGCACGGTGCGGGAGTCGGTGCTTTCCCCCGGCGTGCGCATCGGCCAGGGCGCGCGGGTTGACGCGGCGGTCCTCTGGGACAACGTGGAGATCGGCGCGAATGCCCAGGTGCAGCGGGCCATCATCGAAGACGGCGTCAAAATCCCCCCGGGCTTCACCATCGGCCTGGACCCGGAAGCAGACGCCCGGCGCTTCCCGGTGACCGAAGGCGGCGTGGTGGTGGTGCCGAATAATGTGATGTTGGAAGAGTAGGGGTTACTGCAAGATTCAGCCTGCCGCTCAATTTCTCCTCCTGCGGGGCTTGTATATGGGACTCATCCGCTATTTAATGAGGGTGTTTTGCGAGGCTTTCTGGCCTTCGCTTAATATTACAAAAACTATCATTTTTGTATTGTTCATTTGTACCGGACTGGCTATCTATTTATATCCTCCAGCTAGAATGGTTGTTGAATGGACTAATTTGGGTGGCTGGCAAGGTGCAGCTAAGATTTTGTGTGTTATAGTTGTAATACGATTCTTCTTTGCGTCTTATCTGATATTTAAAGACGAAAATACTCAATTGATAGCAACGAAAGAGACTCTTTCAAGAATTTCTGAGGATAGGCCTTTTAGTTATGTTAACATAGCTCCTAGGGTAAGGACAAATAATTTTAACATATGGACAGTGGAAAAAATAGAATTGCTATTTGATAATTTATCGGAGAGGACGATTTCATATAAAATAATAGAGCTTTTTTGCGAAATTGAGGGTAATAGGAGAACAATTCCTTTGCCACCTAATGCTGGGGGATATATTCATGCACGACAAAGAATAAGCTATGGTTTTGAACCTAACGATCTAACCGTACGGATATTTCCAGCAATAATAATAATTGGATTTTGCATCGAATATGATAACGTGCCTCCATTAAAAAAGAGGGGAACCAAAAGCATAATCCGACATACATTTAGATCGTTTGCACCTATGGATAAGCATTGGAACACCGATATTATTAATCAAGATGAATATTGGGTATCTTAGTCTCATCGTGCCCAAGCTGGGCTTGGGAACGTTTTTATTCGCCAAGTTTAACTTGGCGGCTATCTGCGTTCCCAAGTACAACTTGGGAACGAGAAAAAGTGGTGCGTAAGACTCACCCTACCTTTCTCAATCCCAGTTGGAAAGGCTGTGCTACCGCTCAAAAAAGAACTTGTGGGTAAGGATCGGCTATTAAGGAGTGTGAGGAAGCAATGGCTTGATGCATTGTTTCAGTTTTTTCCTGTGATTGTGGTATCATAGGAATATGAATGCCGGAGCCACAGACCCCGAAGATTTTGTCAGCCTCTACCGTCGCGCGTTCGAGGAATACGGGGCCTCCGCGTTATGGAGCAGCCGCCCGGTCGCCAATCCGAGCTGCGAGGATGCCTTAGCCATCACCCGCAGCCTGCGGGTGGAAGGCGACCTGAAGGCCCGCCGCCTGGCCGAGCAGATCGAGAAGGCCTGCCGTGCCGCTGACTAAACTGCAAGGGGAAATCCTCCGCCTCTTGGCCGCGCACCGGGACCCGGAAAGCTATGTCGCGGGCAGTACGCCCCTGAACCTGGAGTCCCCCCGATATTCCGGCGACATCGATGTTTTCCATGACCGCGAGGAACGTGTGGCCCAGGCCGCGGCGGCAGACAGCGCCATCTTGCAGGAGCATGGTTTTACCCTGGAATGGCTGCGCCGCGAACCGAATTATTACTCCCTTTTGGTCCGTCGCGAGGACGAGGCCACCAAGCTCGAATGGGTGGTGGACAGCGACTTCCGGTTTTTTCCGGCCCAACGGGATGATTTGTTCGGCTACGTGCTGCATCCCGTGGACCTGGCCACGAACAAGGTCATGGCCGCCGCGGGCCGGCGGGAACCTCGCGACGTGGTTGATCTGGTGATGATCCACGAGCAGGTGCTGCCCCTGGGTGCGGTGGTCTGGGCCGCGGTGGGCAAATCGTTGGGCTTCACTCCTGAAGGACTCATTAACGAAATTCGCCGCCTGGCCCGCTACACCGAAGCCGATTTCCGCCGGATCGCGAGCGACCCGCCGATTGATCCCGTTTTTATCATGACCCGTCTGCGCCAAGCTCTGGAGGAGGCCGAAGCTTTTGTCATGCGCATGCCCACGGAGAAGGCCGGGTTGCTCTTCTTGAAAGACGGCAAGGTGGTGCAGCCCGACCCCGGCCATTTGGATGAATACGTTACGCATGCGGGAAAGAGGCGGGGCCACTGGCCGGGCAGCTCCGAAATCGCCGCGGCCATGCTGGAGCATTACCGGAAATAGCTGCTAACTATTTGGTTATAAGTGTTCTTTCTTTTTAACAGGACACCAGAAGGCCTTTCCAGGCTTTGCCGGACTTTTTACCCTCGTTTCCAACTGGGCTTGGGAACGCCCCTTTATCCGTCAAGCTAAGTTTGGCAATCATTGTCGTTCCCAAGTACAACTTGGGAACGAGTTGAGATAAACAGGGGAAAATTCCCTCAGAAGGAAAGACCCGATGCCACCGGACCATCAATACAAAAAATTCGTTTTAATCCTGATTCTGGGCCTGTTGCTGCTGCTGCCGGGCGGGGGCTATGCCGCCGGGGAGAAGGCCGCGCCCGCGCCGCCGCCGGCGGCGCAGTCCGGCGCGGCCATCACGCCCAGGGGCGAAAAGGTGGCGAAGGATGAGCAAGGCCGGGCCGTCTACCAGGTCAAAGGTAACGGCATCAAGATGGGCTACAAATTGGCGGGCGCAGGCGAACCCCTGGTAATGATCCCGGGCCTGGGGAATACCATGGAGGTTTGGCCGCCCCAACTGCTGGAGGGGTTGAGCCGGAAATACCAACTGATTATCCTGGATAACCGGGGCATGGGACATTCCACCGCCAATGACACGCCCTTCACTTACCGGCTGTTCGCGGAGGATGTCATCAGCCTGCTGGACGCCCTGGGAGTCAAAAAGACTAACGTGCTCGGGTTTTCCATGGGCAGCGCCATCACCCAAAAGCTGCTGCTGGATTATCCCCAACGCTTCCAGAAGGCCGTGATCTACGCCACCACCACGGATGGCAGTCAGGTGGCGGCCCTGGCCCAGGGGAAAAAAGCCGATAATCCTATCATCCAGCGGCAGCTTGAGGCTACGGCCCGGTGGCAGACTCCTCTGGATAAGTTGCCCTTGATCACCCAGCAAGTGCTGCTGATAGTGGGCACCGCAGATAAGGTCGTGGGCCCGGCAGGCTCGAAGACCCTGGCTACCCTGATTCCCGGGGCCTGGCTGGCGCAATTTAAAGGCGGCGGCCACCCTTTGATGCGTGAAGCCCCCGGGGAATTCACCAGGACCGTCCTGGCGTTTCTGGAGATTAACCAAACCGTGCCCGGAGCCCGGTAATTGCTCCCGGCCGCGGCGAAGGGTCTCAAGTAATTAAAAATACAAGAGTCTTCGCTTCACTCAGAATGACAATTCTGCAGGATAGGAGGTTTTACCATAGCTTCTGGGGAAACGCCAGGGAGACGTAGGGGTCAGGAAGAGAAACGCCAGGGAAAAGTAATTTGAAAATTGCCCAGGAGTGATTATGTTGAAAAAACACGGAAGTCTCAACTACTGAGCTTTCCCTGGCCTCTCCCCTTTCCGGGGCAAGGAAAGCGTCAAATTAGGGGTAGAGAACCATGAAAATGGGAATTTGGCCGCTATTGATTCTGGTACTTCTCCTGGCCGGGTGCGCGGCGGGGGGGTACTCCGGTTATGAGCCTTACCCTTACGGAGCGCGGCCTGTCGAACCGGACCCATGGAAATATCGTGAGCCGCCTCCGCCGCTGCCGGTCTCTCCCGAGGTGTTGGGGAGCCTTCCCGGGCGACCCTCATCCAGCCGGGAGTTAAGGCTTTGGTCCACGGTAGGTTAATCCTAAGGGGAGGGGATAATACCTATACTCCGGGAATTTAGGCATCCCCGCGGCCACCATACCTGGCCTCATCAATAAGTGGACCTCTTTATCTCTGCGTCCTCTGCGCCTCTGGGGTGCATCATGTTTCTGCCCAGGCCTGGAGGGCGCCCCCCCGGGTCCGGACCTACCAAAATTTGCCTCTTGCTGATACAATGGCGATTAAAAGTCCAGGTTGAAGACCATGCGTCTGCAAGCTCTACGCGTCAAGGGTTCCCTGACCCCCACC
This sequence comes from Thermodesulfobacteriota bacterium, assembly GCA_040757175.1. Taxonomy (GTDB): domain Bacteria; phylum Desulfobacterota; class Desulfobaccia; order Desulfobaccales; family 0-14-0-80-60-11; genus SURF-52. The sequence continues at coordinate 20,098 of JBFLXM010000054.1, read as the reverse complement.
CGGCTGTATCTGCTGCGCCACGGCCAGGTGGCCGACGGCCATACCCACCTCTATCACGGCCATAACGACGTGGGCTTGAGCCCCCAGGGGGTCGAGCAACTGGAGCGGGCTGCGGCCCAACTCCAGGACGTGGACCTGGCCGGGGTCTATGCCTCGGACCTGACCCGGGCCAAGAAGGGGGCCGAGATCATCAGCCGGGGCCGGAATCTTGAGCCCCGGATAAGGCCAGAGTTCCGGGAGGTCCATTTCGGTCTTTGGGAGGGCCTGAGCTTCGGGGAGATCATGGAGCAGTTCCCCGGGGAACTGGAGAGCCGGTTCAAAGACCTCTCCCATTTCCGCATCCCCGGGGGGGAGAGCCTGGCGGACGTGCGGGCCCGGGCCTTGCCGGCCCTGAAGCTGTTGATCGAGGAGCACTACGAGAAAGCCTTTCTCATCGTCGCCCACGCGGGCGTCAACCGGGTGATCCTCAGCGAGGCCCTGGGCCTCTCCCTGCAACACCTCTTCCGCCTGGACCAGAACTACGGCTGCCTGAATATCATCGACTATTTCCCGGACCTGGCCGTGGTGCGGCTGGTGAACGGCGGGGTGAACGGGGGTAAATAAAAGATTTCACCACAGAGACACAGAGAGCACAGAGGGACACAGAGAAAAAATTAAAGGATGGCGGGACAAAGGCCCACCATCTTTTTTAATTATCTCAGTGAAACTCTGTGTCCTCTGTGCCTCTGTGGTTAAGTCTTTTGATCTAAGCCCCGGCCGGATCAGTCCACACAGGGGACCTCCTCCGCGCCGGGAAAAGGGTTTTCCCCCAGCCGGGCCAACAGGTCCAGGAGCAGGCGGGCGGTGGCTCCCCAAATCACCGTGCCCTGATGTTTCCAACAACAGACATGGACGGTCCGGCCATTATAAGTATAATCACCTGAATTCCAGCGCCCGGGGTCGCAAAAGCCCTCCAGGGGCAGGAGCAGGAGCCGCTCCACCTCTCCGGAGTTGAGGTGAAAATCATAGGGATAGGGAATCAGGCCCACATAGGCGGTGATCCAGTAGCCGGTGACGGTGGCCACGGACTTAAGAGAGCCCAGGACCTCCACCTGCTCCGGGTCCAGGCCGATTTCCTCCCGGGCCTCCCGGAGCGCGGTGGCCAGGAGATCGGGGTCCTGAGGCGACTGCACCCCGCCGGGAAAGGAGATCTGGCCCCGATGGTCTTTGACCGTCATGGTGCGCTGGGTAAAGAGGAGATGGGGTTCGTCTCCGGAAAAAAACAGGGGGGCCAAAACCCCGGCCGGCTGCAAATCCGGGGGCGCGGCCTGGGGAGCAGGGTTCAAGGAGAGCCGGTCTTTGAGGAGGTTGAGGCTGAACCGGATCATATCTTTTTGTAGCATGGAAAATGTCCCAAGGCAAGGCAGGGTAGGGGAACCGCCATCACTCGAGATAACAGCCGCTCTTCCCGGGAAGATGAATTGACAAGAAGCGGCAAGAGCCTTATTTTGTGGTAAACCAAGGAACCGGAAGGGAGCGGCGCCACCCGGCCCCGGCCAGGAGAGAGAAATGACCAAAGTACGCGAATATTTGCTGCAAGCTTTGAAAGACGCGGTGCAGATGGAAGTGGACGGACGCCAGTTTTACCTGGAAGCCGCCAAGAAGGTGAAGAGCGAAGGCGTGCGGGAGATCATGGAGTACCTGGCGGAATCGGAAGTTTACCATATCAAAAAGTTCAATGAGATTTACCAGAGTCTGGAAAAAGACCCGGCCTGGACCGAGTCCATGGCCGCGTTTACCCCCCCCAAAAGTGAACCCTATGTCTGTGTCCTGGCCATGGCCAAGGAAAACCAGGGCGCCGGCGGCAAAGACGACCTCCAGGCCCTGCGCACCGGCATCAAGATGGAGGAATGCTCCATCGACCATTACACCAAACTGGCCAAGGAGATAGCCAACCCCCTGGCCCGGCGCTTTTTCATGAGCATTGCCCACGAAGAACGGGGCCACCTGCTGGCCCTCATGGATATGCACAACTACCTGTCCGACCCCGCGGACTGGTTCTACGTCAAAGAAATGGGCCACGTGGACGGGCAGTAGGCAGGGGTCAGGGGTCAGGGGTCAGGGGTCAGGGGCCAGGGGTCAGGGGCCAGGTGTCATGGGTCAGGGGTCAGGGGTCAGGGGCGGAAGGGGAAATAAATATTTCCTGACCCCTGGCCCCTTTTCATGTTAGGGGACAGCATGGAATTGATTGTCGTAGGTTCCGGCACGGGGGTGCCTTCGCTAACGCGGGGGTCGCCGGGGTATGGGGTGCGGGCCGCCGGCAGGCTGGTGTTTCTGGACCTGGGGCCCGGGGTCCTGCGGGCCATGCGGCGATACGCCCTCGACTTCTCGGAGATCGACGTCCTGGCCCTGTCCCATTTCCATCCGGATCATGTGGGCGACCTGGTCCCCTTTCTTTTTGCCACCCGCTATGCTCTGGGATATACGCGCACGGAACCCTTCCATCTCCTGGCGGCCCGGGGATTCCGCGAGTTTTACAGGCATTTGCAAAAAGCCTTCGGCCAGTGGGTGGAGCCGCCCCCGGGGTTGATGCAGCTTCAGGAGTTAGACCCGGCGGGGACCGGGGAAGTGGTCTTAGGGGACGTGGTGATCAAAAGCGCACCCACCAATCATACCGTTCACAGCCTGGCCTACCGGGTGGAGGCGGAGGGCCGGGCCCTGGTTTACTCCGGGGATACGGATGAGAGCGACTCCCTGGTGGAGCTGGCGAAGGGCGCGGATTTGCTGGTGCTGGAGTGCGCCAACCCCTTCAAGGTGCCGGGGCACCTGACTCCGGCGGAGGCGGGCCGCCTGGCCGCCAAGGCCGGGGTGCCCCGGCTGGTTTTGAGCCACTTTTATCCCCCCTGCGATGAGGTGGACGTAGCGGCTTTGGCGGGGGCGGAATTTCCCGGGGAGATTATCAGGGCAGAGGATGGGATGAGGATAGTTATGTAATATCTATTGATATTCCAAGGGTACTGAAGGGGCGAACCTTGTGTTCGCCCCATTTCGTTGATCGCCTGGTCAACATGAATTCTATTTATACCCGTTGACAAAAGTTATTACCCCCCCACCCTTGCTCTCCCCCCGCTGGGGGGCTAATCATTACCCACAAATGGAGGGATGGAGTAATCGGACATTAAAGCAATTTCATGTTGCTGACAGATGAACATCTAATCATGATCCACATAGAGTCTTGACTGCTTTTCCCCCTCCCCCTTCGAGGGGGGAGGGCTGGGGTGGGGGTGGCGTCTTTTGTTCCTTTCGCCTCTTATCATCAGGATGGACATTTACTTTACGCCCCCCTCACCCTACCCTCTCCCCCGAGGGGAGAGGGAAATAACTATGGTATATCCACAAGATAATAAGTTATGGGTAATGATCAGGCGGGGGGAGAGGGGAAAAGAGGAAAAGACTTTTGGCAATTGCCATAAGGGCAGCGGAGCTGTGAGAGACAGTCAACCTGAGGGAATGAAGCGAATGGGAAGAAACCGGGACAAAACCGGCAGACACCATTTTACTTTTTCTCCCGACAGGATAATAATAGCATCTGTACCCACGCATGCTTGTGCGCAATCTGAAGGAGGGAGAGACGTGCGGTTACGTGTGTTTTTCGGGCTAATCCTGTTAAAGGCGCTGGTCCTGGCGGCCGCCCCGGCCGCCGCTGCCCCGGGCGACCTGAAATGGGCCTTAACCACCGGAGGTCCGGTCATGTCCTCACCGGCCGTGGGGGCCGACGGCACCATTTACGTGGGCTCGGAGGACGAACATCTCTACGCCCTCAATCCCGACGGCAGCCTGAAATGGGCCTGCAACCTCGGGGGATTCAGGAATTTCATCATCAGCTCCCCCGCGGTGGGCCCGGACGGCACCATTTATTTCGGCGCCTATGACCACAAGCTCTATGCGGTGTACAGCGGTTCACCCGGACTGGCTTCAAGCGCCTGGCCCATGTTCCGCCATGACCTGCTCCATACCGGCAGGTGGCCGGAGTGGCTGAACCATGCATCAGCCCCATCAATTTCCTGCTGGGAGAGTAAAGATGCTGACTGATTACCTGAGATAAGTCAGTAAAATGTAGGGCGGGAAAGCGCAGCGCATCCCGCCTTTCTTTAACTATAACGGCGAAGTGGACCCAGGCAGGAAGATTTATGCTGGTCAAGGCCTATACTGATTTGTCGCTGAGAACAGATAGTCCCTACAGGAGAATTGATCTGGGGGTCGAGAAGTTCATCTGCGCCCATTTCCACCTGGATAATGACGTTTCGCCTCTCTTTCCTTACATCAACCGCGTGGTCCCGTCAGCGGCCTATCTGGAAAAACCTCAGTATATCCGCTTCCTGCTGGACGGCTTCCTCTGCGGTCTCCATCCCCGCCAGGGGGTAGCCGCGCTGTTTGAGGACCGGGATCAGGCCCTGGAGTTTTTGGAGCGGCTGCTCGTCTTCCTCAACGACCTTAACTCCCGGCGCAATTCCCTGAAACCGAACTATAAACCCTGGAAGCCGGTGCCGGTGCTGGACATCTTCCGGATTCTGCCCCAAACCAATTGCCGGGAATGCGGTTATGCCACCTGCATGGCCTTTGCCGCGGCCCTGAGCCTGGAAAAGGCGGGCGCGGATTCCTGCCCCGGATTGGCCAGCCCCATGGTCCAGCAGGCGGTGTATCCCGTGGTGGATCAACAAGGGAATTTGAGCTCCACCGTGACCATCAATATCCCTGGCGGGAAGAGCAGGGACTCACTGGGAAAAATGAAGAAACATATTGCTATATCGGCAAAAAAGCTGACCCGCCTGGGCCGGGCCGGCGAGACCGGCGAAGGAGGATGGGAGAAGGCCGCGTCCGCTCTTCTCACCCCCCGGGAACTGGAAGTGCTGCGCTTGCTGACCCAGGGCGCCACCAACCAGGAGATATCCACCCATCTGCAGATCAGCCCCCATACCGTCAAGAGCCATGTCATCCACATCTTCAACAAGCTGGGAGTGGATGACCGGACCCAGGCCGCGGTTTGGGCCACGCGCCATAATCTAATCTGAAAAGATAACCCTCACGCAAAGACGCAAAGGCGCAAAGTAAGGCGCAAAAAAATCCTGAAAAAAGATGTTCATCCCCCAAATGGGGGATTTCTTATTTAGGGCAGCCGCCCATAATTCCTAAAAAGAACGGCCTGCATGCAGGCCCGAAAAGGAGATTTGCAGGATGAAATGCCACCAATGCCGGACGGAAATCGAGCCGGGAGAAGAGAAGGAGCATCTGGGCCACTGCTTATGCGAGGATTGCTATATGGACGCCCTGTCACCGGCAAAGTCCTGCGATCCCTGGGCGGTATATTGCGCCAAATCCCTGGAACAACATGGAGGCGGCAGTGTCGCATTGACTCCGATCCAGTGCGAAATCCTGGGGATTCTCAAGGAGACGGGGGGAGTGGAACCCGAGAGGCTGCTCCGGGAGTTGCAGGGAAAACTGACCATGCCGCAGTTTCAACGGGAGTTCGCCGCGCTCCGGCACATGGAAAAGGTCCGGGGCGAGAGGCGGGAGGGCAGGGTGTTCATCAGGCTCTGGTAATGCCAAAAGGTTAACAGCCGCGCAAGGAGGGAGAGCATGAAACCTTATGTGCCTCAAATGCCCCCCGGCTCCCGCTGGGCCGAAGATTTGCCCGGGCACTTTTGGAAGGGTCTTGAGAACCGGGCGCCAGAGTTGGCCGCGGCTGCCACCCGGGCCGAATTAGACCGGGACCGCTTTATTTTACCCGTATTTGCCAGACCCTATCTGGTTGATCCCCAAAACCGCCGGGTGCAGGACCTTTCCCAAACCGGGGCGCGGGTGGATTACAATACCGCGTTGGTGTTGGTTACTCATTTGGCCCGGGCCGTGGAAGCGCCCCCGTCGGGCCTGATGATTTCCTTTAATGAATTGCCGGGCGGCAGGGCACTGGTTACCGGTCCCCACGCCTTGCCCTTGGATCTGTTGGCTGAACGTTTTGGGGGCAACCACCTGGCCTTGGGACAAAGGGCAAGGGCACTTGGCGGGGAAGAGATTGAGGGGGCTGACATGGCCGTACGCCTGCCCGGCTTGCCCCGGGTGCCCATGTATCTGCTGCTCTGGTTGGCGGATGAGGATTTTCCGGCGCAGGCCGTGCCCGGCGTGGACGCGGGGGTAATGCAGCATCTGGACCTGGACGGTCTGCTGTCCCTCAGTCATTTGATGGTGCAAAGGCTTACGGAAACGGATCAAGATCATCCCCGAATAACTGCTTATTTCTACCTTAATGTCCGCACCTAAGGAGAAGGCAATGGATTACCGGCAGATGACCGCACCTTGCGGCTTACCCTGTTTTGAGTGCTACCTTTATCTGGCCAATGAAGACCGGGAAATCCGGGCCATGGCCGCCCGGCATTTAGGGATTCCCCTGGAAGAGGCGGTTTGCCCGGGTTGCCGCATCGCCCACGGCAAAGTCGCCCATCTTCCCATGCCCTGCCGGGTTTATCCCTGCGCCGCGGCCAAAGGTGTGGATCTTTGCGGTGATTGTCCCGAATTTCCCTGCGACCTGCTGCATCCGTATATGGACTGCTGCGCGGTGGTGTGGCATAACCTCAAGGTTTTTAATCTCTGCTTGATAAAGAAAATGGGCCTGGAAGCTTGGGCTAAAAATAAGGCCAGGAGTGTCAGGGAAGTTTTTATGTCCGGCAAGTGGAGACTGTAGTTCCAGCGCCCCACCGCATACCGGGGCAACCGGACCCGGAAGGCCTTGGTCCCCTCGAACCACGTTTTTTCTCCAATTTTTTAATCTGTATCCTTGCCCTTCCTGTGAGCATGCGGGTATCATGGCTCCTGGGCCGACGGCAGCCGGCAAGGGGCATAATTGTCCGGCCCCTCCCCCTGGGGAGGGCAAAATCAGCCGGTAATCGTCGGACCATACTTAGGCAGGAACATTAAGCTTTTGGAAATTTTGGAGGTCAGATAATGTGGAGCACTTTCTTTAACCTCTGGAGGTCCGGCCAATTGGGGCTGCCCCTGCGCCTGATGCGGTTGATGCAACCCGTCTATCGGGCCGCTTTCCTGGCCGCGGCCGCTCAACAGGGGATTTTGCGCCGTCTGGCGGCCGGACCGGTACCTTTGCCCCAACTGGCCGGAGATTTGACCACTGATGCTGCCGGCATGGAGGCCCTGGAGGCCTGGCTCCAGGTGGGGGTGCAGGCGGGGGAATTGCAAGTCGATGGGCAGGGCTATTCCCTGCGGGGTAAACTGGCCCGGGAACTGGCCCAGGAGCAAAATGACGCCTGGGCCGCGTTTTTGGAAGAGGGCCTGAGTCTGCATTATCACCTGCTCATGGAGCTGCCGGAGAGGTTGCGGGAGAAGCGGCCCTTCACCCTGGCGGATCAGGATGGGGAATTGATTGCCCGTTCGTCCCGGCTGATGGAGCCGCTGGTTTTTAAGGCCATCGACGGGGTGGTGCCGCCCACCGGACCAATGCGTCTTCTGGAATTGGGCTGCGGCTCCGGGACCTATATCCGCTATGCCGCCCAACGCAATCCTGAACTCCAAGCCCTGGGGATCGAACTCCAACCGGAGGTGGCGGAGATGGCCCGGGGTAATCTGAACGCCTGGGGTCTCGCTCCCCGGGCCGCAGTGGAAACCGGGGACCTGCGGGATTTTGCCCCGGAACCCGTCTACGACGTGGCCACCCTCCATAACAACATCTATTACTTCCCCATGGACGAACGGGTGGCCGTCCTGAGGCATCTCAAGGGCTTTTTGAAGCCGGGGGGGCGGCTGCTCCTGACCACGGTCTGCCGGGGGGGCAGCATTTTCGTGGGCCTGTTGAACCTATGGAGCGCAGCCACGGTCGGCTGCGGCCCTTTACCCCTGTCCACGGAGATGGAGGCGCAATTCCGTCAGGCCGGATTCCAGGCGGTAACCGCCAAAAAGCTTTATCCTTTTGAGGCGTATTTTGCCTTTGTGGGTAGCTCCTAGCCCGGATAATTCACCAAGAAGCAATGAACCTGGTGGCGCAGGCTTTCCAGCCTGCGCAAAAAAGACTCTGCTTTTTTGGACTTTTCAATTTATTTATATATTTTAGTAAGTTGTCGTATATTTTCAAAAGTTCGTGAATAAGGCGGGCTAGTTCGAAAGCTGGGTTAATGCCGGCCGGAGCGTGAGCCGCGGCTGAAAAAAGGTGTTCCCCCGCGGGGCTGGGGAAGGAGAGAAAAACCGGGGAAGTCGGGCAGAGCCCGTCTCCCCCGGCTTATTTTCGAGAGGTTGGGGATGGGGTGGGGGACTTCTCGGATTTGGGTATTTTCTTCAACTGAATCACTAAGCGCAGGGCCGCGTTTACGGCCTCATCACTGAGAAACGCCGCGGCTACATCCGGGTCCAAGAGAACCAGGTTGGCGCCTTCCCGAAAACGGTGGGCGTATTTGCCCTGGACCCCGTCCTTGAGTAGTGTGCCCAGATCGTATTCCGGACGAAGATCATCGGTCTTTTCGTCTTTTGATTTCTTCTTCATATTCCTTTAACTCTCTATGGGTAAGTTCCCGTGCACTGATGATGCAGATTCTTTCGCCACGGTCGGTGTGTGCTACCATGAGTAGCCGACCGCTATCCGAGAATCCAATGGTGATGAACCGTTCTTCTTCTTCGGAATGGTCCGGATCGAAGAAAGTTATACCCAGTGGGTCCCAGAAAATACTAAAAGCCTCCCGGAAAGGAACGCCGTGTTTTCGCAGATTAGCCCTTGCCTTGGCTGGGTCCCATTCGAATTGTATCATACCTTAAGCCATATTTGCCATTGGCCAACTATGCGGGTCAAGATTGATTAACCAGACCTCGCCCCTATACATGAAAAACCTCGGCGTCCAGGGCGGTGAAAGCCGTTAAATCGCCCCCGGCGGCGTAATCAGCTTGCAAGGCCTGGGCGGCCGCGGCCATCTCCTGCTTTCTCACGGCCAAAGATTTGGGTGCGGGCATCCCCTCCTAGTCGGCCCGAAGCTGCTGCAAGGCGGCCTCGATGACCGCCAATCTTTCGGAGGGCGTTAGCTTTTGCAATTCTTTCAGGAGGTCGGTGCGCTTCATAGCTTCTCTTTACCCCGGCCAAGGGTGCCGGGGGTCTTTCTACTCCTCATCATACCACAAATATTATCTTGTGGCGGAGGTTGAGGCAATTTGACCGGCGCAGTCGATTATCAGTCGGGCCGAAGATGGGATGAGGATTGTTTTATAAAAATCTTGCCTTATAACGTTATTCGTTATAATTTTATTGCATGATAAAGGGGTTCAAGGATAGGGAGGCGGAAAGACTCTTTAACCGCGAACCATCACGGAAATTAGGGCCGGAAATCCAGCGCCAGGGTTTGCGCAAATTGCGGATGCTGCACCAGGCGAAAACCCTTGATGACCTCAGGGTTCCTCCGGGAAACCGCCTGGAGGCTCTCAAGGGAGACCGCCAGGGGCGGTATAGCATCAGAATCAATGACCGGTGGCGCATCTGCTTTGTTTGGGAACACGGCGACGTCTACGAGGTAGAGATAGTCGATTATCATTAGAGGATAAGGGCATGGGAACCGAAAAAAAACTAGCCCCGGTGCATCCCGGGGAAATATTGCTGGAAGAATTCATGAAGCCTTTGGGGCTCAGCCAGACCAGGGTGGGACGGGACCTGGGGGTCTCCCCCCGGCGCATCAATGAAATCGTGCACGGCAAAAGAAGCGTCACCGCGGACACGGCCCTGAGATTAAGCCGCTACTTCGGCACCTCCCCGGAATTCTGGCTGGGCCTCCAGGCCGACTATGACCTGGATACGGCTTCCGAACGGCTGGGAGGGAGGATTGAAAGGGAGGTGAAGGTTTTTTCGCCTGGGCAGGATGCGCAGGAAATATCAGACTCATGAGTTCGATGTCTGCCATCGATCATTCCTTCTTCCTCCAAGGAAAATGTAAAGACGAGGCATATCGAAATGTCCGCGATGATCCGTACTTTGCAAAGGGAAAGGCATATGTTGAATTACTCTGGTCCCGTTATCATGATTTAGCAGACCGCCACTTTCGCCAAGATGCCCGGAATCATTTCCTTGAGAGGTTTTGGGAAATGTATCTGGCGGTTACCCTGCGGGAACAAGGCTTCCAATTGATAAGGGTCGGAGGCAAAGGGCCAGAGTTCAATTTTCTGCATAAAGGCTGCAAAGTTTGGGTTGAGGCCATTGCCCCTGGTCCCGGAGATAAGGAAGAGGATCGGGTGCCGGATTACTTCTCTCGTGAGGTGACGAATATAGAGCGGAGCTGGAGATAGTGGAAACACCTGTAGAAAAGATCATCCTTCGCTTTACAAATGCTCTCGATACAAAAAGAAAAAACTATAAGGGGCAAAATGGGGACAGACACTATTTTTGTCAGAGAAAAAAGTAAATTAGTTTTTAGACCTCGTTCCCAAGTTGTACTTGGGAACGCACTTTAAGCCCAAGCTGTGCTTGGGCGACGCCCGCCCCAACCGAAGCGGTTGATCATCTTCCAACACGCAAAGCCAAGCTTTGCGCCTTCCTGGGTTCCCAAGCACAGCTTGGGAACCAGAAGAATATAGAACCCTTATGCGGGTTGGGGGAGGAGATTTGGGGGAGGGGGCAGGGGCCCGCGGCCCCTGGCCCCCTCCCCCAAATCTCCGGTCTTCCTTCTTACAGCGCCTTGGAGCGTACGGCCTCCCCCCGTTTTTCCTTGATGTGGGCGTGGGCGGCGGCCATGCGGGCGATGGGGATGCGCATGGGGGAGCAGGACACGTAGTTCAGGCCGATCGTGTGGCAGAACTCCACGGCCTGGGGTTGGCCGCCGTGTTCCCCGCAGATGCCGATCTTCAGGTCAGGCCTAGTCTTGCGGCCTTCGGTGACCGCGTGCTGCATGAGCCAGCCCACCCCTAACTCGTCCAGGATTTCGAAGGGGTTGTGCCGGAGGATGCCCTCGGTGTTGTAGATGGGGAGGAATTTGTTCTCCGCGTCTTCCCGGGAGAAGGAAAAAGTCCCCTGGGTGAGGTCGTTGGTGCCGAAGGAGAAGAACTCCGCCATTTCCGCGATGCGGGCGGCCCGGACACAGGCCCGGGCGATTTCCACCATGGTGCCGAACTTGTACTTGATTTTGACGTTATAGCGTTTTTCCACCTCTTTATGAATCTTATCCACCCGGGGTTTCACCCAGACCAGTTCCTGGCGGGTGCAGACGTTGGGGATCATGATCTCCGGCCGGGCGTCGATCTTGTCCCGGAGGGCAATGGCCGCGGCCTCGAAGATGGCCTGGATCTGCATGTCGTAGATTTCCGGGAAGGAGATGCCGCAGCGCACCCCCCGGTTGCCCAGCATGGGGTTGTATTCAGTGAGCACCCGCACCCGGCGGAGCACCCGTTCTTTGTCCTTCAAGAGTTTCTGATCGACGCCCTTGGCCTTGACTTCGCCCAACTCCCGGGCCACAGCCTCGATGGAGGGCACGAATTTATAGAGCTCCGGGTCCAGCATGGAGACGGTGCCGGGCAGTTGCTCCAGGGCGTTGATGGTGGCGCTGAATTCCTTGAGCCGGGTGACTTCATTGATGAGCTCTTCGATGCTGGGCAGGAATTCGTGCAGCGGCGGGTCCAGCAGGCGGATGGTGACGGGCAGACCTTCCATAGAGCGGAAGATCTGCACGAAATCATCGCGCTGCATGGGCATGAGCTTGTCGGCCCATTTTTTCCGCTCTTCCGGGGTATCCGCCAGGATCATGTTGCGCATCATGGGCAGACGGTCCCCTTCGTTGAACATGCGCTCGGTGCGGCACAGCCCGATGCCTCTAGCCCCGTGATGCCTGGCCTTGGCAGCCATGTCCGGGGTATCGGCGTTGGCCCAGACCTCGATTTTGGCCATCTTGTCGGCCCATTCCATCAGCTTGGCCAGGTCTTTGGGGAGCTCCGGGTCCAGCATGGGCACCGTGCCCAAAAAGAGCGCGCCATTGGTGCCGTCGATGGTGACGATGTCCCCTTCTTTGATGACCACGCCCCCTACCCGGGCTTCTTTCAGGTCGTAGTTGATATCCAGGCCCTCGGCCCCGGAGACGCAGGGTTTGCCCATGCCCCGGGCCACCACTGCGGCGTGGGAGGTCTTGCCGCCCCGGCTGGTGAGGATGCCCTGGGCCGCGAAGAAGCCGTGGATGTCTTCCGGCTTGGTCTCAACGCGGGTGAGGATGATCTTTTCGCCCTCATTGCCCAGGCGCTCGGCCCGGTCCGCGTCGAAGACCACCTTGCCGATGGCCGCGCCCGGGGAGGCGGAGATGCCCACGGCTAGAGGCTCTTGCTTGAAATCCGGGTCGATGCGCCGGTGCAGGAACTGCTCCAGCATGTCCGGCTCGATCCTGAGCAGGGCCTCCTCCTCGGAGATCAGGCCTTCCTTGACCATGTCCACCGAGGTCTTGACCAGGGCCCAGGCGTTCATCTTGCCGTTCCGGGTCTGGAGCATGTAGAGCTTGTTTTGCTCGATGGTGAACTCGAAGTCCTGGACTTCCCGGTAGTGTTTTTCTAGCGTGTTGTGCATTACTTCCAGTTCTTTAAAGATGGCGGGCATATCCGTGCGCAGTTCTTTCAGGGGACGGGGGGTGCGGATGCCCGCGACCACGTCTTCGCCCTGGGCGTTGATGAGATAGTCGCCGTAGAGCTTATTTTCGCCGGTGCCCGGGTCCCGGGTGAAACCCACGCCAGTGGCGGAATCGTTCCCCATGTTGCCGAAGACCATGGTGCAGATGTTCACCGCGGTGCCGTAGGCCATTTCCTTGGTGATGTTGAACTGGCGGCGGTAGTCCACGGCCCTCTTCCCCGTCCAGGATTTGAAGACACCCTCGATGGAGAGGAAGAGTTGGGCCCAGGGGTCCTGGGGAAAGGGTTTGCCGGTGACCTTTTTGATGACATCTTTGAATTTCTGCACCACTTCGGCCAGGGCCTCGGCGGAGAGTTCGGTGTCCACGTGAGCATGGTACTTCTCTTTAGTGTCTTCAAAAATCTTATCGAATTCGGCGTCCGGCACTCCCAGGCCGATCTTGCCGAAGAGCTGGAGGAAGCGCCGGTAGGCGTCCTGGACGAAGCGTTCGTTCTTGGTCAGGGCGATCATGCCCTTGGCGGTGGCGTCATTGAGGCCCAAATTGAGGATGGTGTCCATCATCCCGGGCATGGACAGGGCGGAACCGGAGCGCACGGACACCAACAAAGGCTTGTTGGGGTCGCCGAAACCCTTGCCGGTCTTCTTCTCCAGGGCCTCCATATATTCGTGGACTTCATCCATGAGGCCGGCGGGGAATTTATCCCCCCCTTCCAGATATTCAATGTTGGCCTCGGTGGTAATGACGAAACCAGGAGGCACCGGCAGTCCGATCTGGGTCATGGTGCATAGACCCGCGCCTTTGCCTCCCAGGAGTTTTTTGTTTTTGCCGTCGCCCTCTTCAAAGGCATAGCAGAAACGTTTGTTTGCTTCTTTTACCGCTTGCTTCGCCATGTCGCCCCTCTCCTTAATCTTGATCGATTTTGCCGAATTTCCAGCTCCCTTACACGAATGTGAATTTTCTACATACCACGATAATGTCAAAGATTTCAAAAAGAAAATTCACGGGGGCCACCGGGAAATACTTTCCCGGGGTGGTGAGGACGGGGGCCGATGCAGGGGAAGCAGTTGAAAATTGACCCATTTTCACCGCGGGTCCCGCAAATCATGGGAAATAGCCGGATCTTTGTTATAATGCAAAAAATGGCATTAACCGGTTCTTTGCCGGGCCGGTCTTAAGGATGGGGAGAGATGCTGCCGGTAAAATTCGCCTTCACCGTGAAAGAAGACAGAAGGGGCACCAATTTTGAGGGTATCGAGGCGGGGCATACCAACACGGAGGGGGCCCTAAACCTGCATTTGCGAGTGGCCCGGGACCACCTGATCCTGAGCGTTTGGCCGGTGAAGGGGGAGGCGACCGGGATTGCCGACAGCCTGGCCCAGATCCTGGGACCACCCCGGGACCGGCCCGCAGTCTGCGGTTTCGGCGACTGCCAGGACGACGACAAAGATGCACCCCAGCAGACCGCTATGTGGGAGTTTGAGCCGGGGACCCGGGAGGAGGTGCTGGCTAAGGTCCGGGGATTCCTGGGGGTGTAGTAGCCGGTTCAAAGTTCAAGGTTCAAAGTTGGGAAGAAAGGCGTCTCGAAATTCCTGGCGGTGGCCAGGCTTTCCAGCCTGTGCGGGTTAGCGAGGCGGGCGAGACGCCCGCCCTACGACTTCTCATGAGGGAGGAGCTTATGAGACAGGCGCTCATCTACCCTGGTGAGGATGGCTATTGGGTGGCTGAATGTCCCAGCCTGCCGGGATGCCTAAGCCAGGGAAAAACCAAAGAAGAGGCCATTGCCAATATCAAAGAAGCTATCTCGGGCTATATAAAGTTTAAATTATCCAATGTGTCGGCCAAGGAAGCTACCTACAAGGGGGAAAAAGCCATTGAGGTAACTATGCCATCAGAATTGTATCAGGATCCAAAAAAAGAGGCTTTAACGGATCGACCGAATTTGGCGTGGTTGCCTGTTGATTTTCATAACGGCAGCATAGAGTGTGATGTAGCTGCTGCTTTGGCTACTGATGCACCTGATTATGCGCGTGGATTTATCGGCATAGGACTCAGGATCGATTCCAAGTTAAATTTTGAAGGAATCTACTTGCGTCCAGCAAACAGTCGTGTGGATGATCAGGTTCGTCGCAACCATTCAATTCAGTATTTCTCTTTACCTGGTTATGATTTTGCTCGGTTCCGCAAAGAATCTCCGGAAAGGTACGAATCATATGCAGATATGGGGCTCGGTGAATGGATACACATGAAAATTGAAGTGCGCCAGAACAAGGCAAGGCTGTATGTGAATGGCATGAAACAACCCTCTTTTGTTGTGAATGACCTGAAACTCGGACCCGGCCAGCGGGGGGGGAGTTGGATTCTGGATAGAATCAGGAACCATCGGGTATTTCAGCAATTTGAAAATCACCAGGGAGTAATTCCAACTTAATCGGAGTGCGGAAAAAACAAGTGTTTTATCCGCACCCAAACCGCCAACCGGCATTTGTCCCTGGCCCCCTCTGCCAGTTACCGTTATAACAGGCTGGTGCGGGTGCCTGAGGCTGGGAAAATGCTTGCTTCCCGGCCTCTGATATTTTATATTTATAGATAATCGATTAGCTAAGGGTTGCACCAAACGGGAGGGTTGCCGACCTCCCGTAATTTTTGCCGAGGAAGAAAAAAAATGGTTGTTGGGGAAAGAAAGAGTCTGGCCGAAATCAAGGAGATGCTCCGTCCTTATGGCAAGGTCCTGGTAGCCGGGTGCGACACCTGCACCGCGGAATGTCTGGCCGGCGGCCGCAAACAGGTGGCGGAGCTGGCCGCAGCCCTGGAGATGGCCTTCCGCCTGGAAGGCAAGGAGATGGAAATCCAGGAAATCAGCGTCGACCGCCAGTGCATCCACGAATTCCTGCTGGATGTCATCGACAAGGCCCAGGCCACGGAAGCCGTGGTCTCCGTCGCCTGCGGCGCGGGGGTGCAGAGCCTGGCGGAAAGGTTGCCGGGCAAACCCATCTTCCCGGGAATCAACACCACCTTTATCGGCGAGACCGCAAATATGGGGCTGTGGCAAGAGCGCTGCCGGGGCTGCGGCGATTGCCTCCTGGGCTCCACCGGGGGACTCTGCCCGGTGACCCGCTGCGCCAAGGTATTGCTCAACGGCCCCTGCGGCGGCTCCCAGGGGGGTCTGTGTGAAGTGTCCGCAGTGCTCAAATGCGACGTCCCTTGCGTCTGGGCCATGATCTACGAGCGTCTCCAGAAGCTGGGGCAACTGGACCGCCTCACCGATTATTGCCCGCCCAAGGACTGGCGTCCCGGCGGCGGCATGGGCCCCCGGCAGATGGTGCGGGAGCATTAATACCGCCGGTCCACATCTATTCCTGAATTTGCCAGGCCGGGGACTGCCCCCGGCCTTTGTTGTTTTCGGAGGCGCGGTTGCTGCCCTGGAAATGGCTTAATACCTTGCTGAAGCCTCGTTGGGACTGGATTCAGGTGGAGGTAACCACCTGCTGCAACGCCTCCTGCTTTTACTGCCCCCGCACGGTCTATCGGGACCGTTGGCCCAACCGGCACCTGTCCCTGGAGACCTTTAAAAGGCTTCTTCCCGCGTTTTCCCAAACCGGCTTGGTTTATCTCCAGGGTTGGGGTGAGCCTTTGCTGAACCCGGATTTCTTTGCCATGGCCGCGTTGGCCAAGACCGCGGGCTGCCGGGTAGGCACCACCACCAACGGCATGCTCCTGGATATCCCCCGGATGGAGCGATTGGTGGCAATGGAAGTAGAGGTGGTGGCCCTCTCCCTGGCGGGAACGGACGAGAAGAATGACCAATTACGGTCCGGCACCAGCCTGGAGCAGGTGCTGGCGGCCCTGAAGTCTTTTAAAGAGGTTAAAGAGCGGTATGGCCGGCTTAAGCCGGAAATTCACCTGGCCTACATGCTGCTCCGCTCCGGCTGGCCGGACCTGGGGCGTTTGCCCCGGCTCTTGGAGGGATTGGGCGTCAGTCAGGTGGTGGTCAGCACCCTGGATTTCGTGGCCCACAGGGACTTGGCGGGCGAAGCCATCAGGCCCCGGGACAGGGCGGAGTATATGGAGATGGAGGCCCGGTTGCAGGCGGTGGCGGCAGAGGGGGAGGTTCGGGGGGTGAAGATCCACTATGATCTGCCGGAGCCTGACAGCAGGCCGCGGACCTGTCCGGAAAACCCCACCCGGGGCCTGGTGGTGGCCGCGGACGGTGGGGTGTCGCCCTGCGTTTTTGCCAATCTGCCCCCGGGAGCGACCTTTTTCGCCGCGGGCCAGGAACTGCCCTACCAGCCTCTGAGTTTTGGCAATATTAATGAACTTCCTTTGGAATTCGTCTGGAACAGCAAGGCTTACGCCGCGTTCCGCAGTGCCTTTAAAAAAGTGGGAATTCCCACCTCCTGCCGCCATTGCTTAAAAATCTAAAAATTTAGGGGATGCGGGCGCGGAGACCCGCCCCCCAGAAATGAATCTTTAAATGGAGGGGCGGCCGTCCCCGGCCGCTTTTAAATGATTGGCAATGATTGTTCAGAGAAGGAGCGGGCGAGGACGCCCGCGCTACGCATAAGCCTTGTCATTCTGAGGGAGAGAAACGACCGAAGAATCTTACAATACGAGATTCGCCACGAAGCTTTGCTCCGTTCAACATGACACTTTATACCAATTCGTGACCTCTGCGAAAGTCTCATGGGCAACAGCCGCCCCCGGCTGTCCACCCCTCATTTAGTAGCAGGCGAGGGCGCCTGCTCCACATTTTAGATTAAAAAAAAGAGTAATTGAGACTTTCGCAGAGGTCTCAATTCGTCACCAAAACTATATTTTTTCCATAGCGAACCAGGTGTTCACCCCGGGTGTCCAGGGCGAACACCAGGTTCGCCCCTACGGGAAAATGCGCGTTTGCAAGCCAGATGCTTATTTGGTGACGAATTGGTGTGGGAAACGAAACAAACGAAAAACGAAAAACGGAAAACGGAAAACGGAAAACGGAAAACGGAATAAAAAAACCGGGGCCGGAAGACTAAAGGTCTTCCGGCCCCGGCCAGTTTTCCTCCGCGGTTGCGGTTAAAAAACCGGCATGGGGAAGATAATCCCGCCGAACAGGAGATACGCCAGGATCAGGGTCCAGATGACGTTAAACCCCTGGGCCGCCAGGAAGGCCACGGCCGGTTTGCCGCCGCCCAGGGCCGCCAGGTCCATGAACCTGGTCTCCAGGCCGATGCAGGTGAAGGCCAGGGCAAACCACCAGACCTCCAGAGCCTGCACGGGTTTGCCGATGGCCTTGATGACGGGTACGCTCAAGATGAAAGAAAAGAGGAGGGAAGACGCCAGAAACCCCAGGACGAACTTGGGGAAGCGGTACCAGATTTCCCACAGGCTGGCCTGCTCGCCCTCTTTCCGTCCCTTAAGAGTCCAGACCACGGAGAGAATGAACGCGGCCACGCCGATGAGGACGTTCTGGGACATCTTCACCGTGACCCCCACCTTCATGGCCAGGTCGCTGATGAGCGCGCCCGCGGCCACCACCGAGCCCGAGGTATCCAGGGTGCCGCCCAGCCAGGCCCCGGCCACCGCGTCCGGCATGCCCACGGCCTTGCTGATAATGGGCATGAGCACCATCATGGGCACCGCGCACACCAGGACGATGGAGGTGACGTAGGAGAGCTTCTTGGGGTCGCCCTTCACCGCGCCCGCGGTGGCAATGGCCGCGGAGACCCCGCAGATGGAGACGGAGCTGGAGAGCATGGCCGCGAAATCGTCGTCAATGCCCAGCTTCTTGCACAGCCACCAACAACTATACCAGACGACCCCCACCACGGCCAGGGCCTGCACCATCCCTAAGGCGCCGGCCTTGAGGATGACGCCGAACATCACCCGGGCCCCCAGGATCACCAGGCCGGCTTTGATGAAAAATTCCGTTTTCACCGCGGGCATGATCCACTTGGGGGTGCCCACGGTATTGCTCACCAGCAGGCCGAGAATCAGACAGAAGAGCACGTATTCCAGGCCGTATTCGTGGATGGTGTAGTTGCCGGCCAGGAAGAGGGACACCCAGGAGATGATAAAGACGACGGGAAAGCCGGTGATAAAGTAGCCCACGGGTTGGCCCATGAGGGCCATGCCGATGATGCCGATGAACAGGTAGGCCACCAAGATGTAGAAGGAATATTTGAAATTGTCCGCGGACATGACCTTGTCCGGGAGTCTGCCGGCCTGGTCGCTGAAGCCTTTACCCACCACGCCCGCTTTCGCCTTCAGGTCCTTGTCCTTGGCTGTTTTGGCGGCGGCTTCCATTTTTTTACCCGCGGCCCCTATGGCCTTTCGGTCCTTGGTGGCGATGGCCTTTTGGAGGGCCTGGGCCTGCTCCTGCAAGGCCGTTTCCCCCTTGTCCCCGGCTCGCTTGACTATTTGGTCCACCACCGGGGCCATGGAGGCGACATGGGACTGAAATTCTCCGGCAGTGGTCCACCGGAACGCGGGAGCTTTATAGGTCAGACCGGTAAAAGAAAAAAGGAAAATGGCGAAGGCGATGATCCCCAGGCCGATCCAGCATCCCAGCCAGTCTTCGGATTTGTAGAGGGCCTGCCACTGGCTGACTTGCAGTTCCTCTTTTTCCCGGGACTCCCATTGGCCTTTCAGTCCCAGTAGTTCTTCATGTTCCGCCCTGAGGGTTTTCAGGCGTTCTTTAACTTGGGCCGCAGGGGTGTCGGGGGGCAATCCCAGGGCTTCCCGGATTTCCTTCAGGGTCTGCACCTGGGATTCCACTTCCTCGATGACGCCTGCCTCCGACGCCGCAAAACCCAACCCTAGTATCTTTTTCAGCCTTTCCAATACGTTCATGTCGGCCTCCTTTCTACCTCCCTTTTGCTGTTTAGGGCCGGATGATCCTTGTCCTTGTAACCGAAACCAGGCGGCCGCTTTGGCCGCTTTGACCCCAAAAGTGCTGTCTGCGCCCTCCTTTTCCGGGTTTAACCCGGAGAAGTATTTTTCATCTTGTAGCAAGATTGTCTTTAAAGTTGCATGGTAGCATAAAATGCGCAAATTAAGTAATTTTTTCCCAAGATTTTAGGTGTTTCAGTATTGCAACGTTCGGTGAAATTCACGTGCGAATGGGGAGAGAAATGGAGTGGGCCTTGAGCGGTTGTAATACCAAGCCGAGACCTCTGGGAAAGTCTCATGTGGAACAGCCGCCCTCGGCTGTTCGCACTTCATCTAGTAGCAGGCGAGGGCGCCTGCTCCACATTTTGAGTAAAGAGCAAAGTAATTGAGACTTTCGCACAGGTCTCAAGCCGCAAGCAAACGACAATTTTTCCGTAGGGGCGAATCTTGTGTTCGCCCAGAATGAGAGGGCGAACACCAGGTTCGTCCCAGCACTGTCCGGTTAGGTTTTTGCAAAAGCGTAATCCCTCAGAGGCTGAGACTCTGGGGGGTGATTATGCAGAATCCGAGCTTCATTTTGGATGTTAATGCGTAATTCTCTGACTCTGTTGAGG
>JBFLXM010000053.1:0-3349 GCA_040757175.1 Thermodesulfobacteriota bacterium | reverse complement strand
TAGGATATTACGAAAACCGCACTTGTTCACAAGCTAATTTGTCAAGGAAAAAAACGCCTCCGGGAGAATTTTTTTCAAATGATGTTTACCGGTTGTCATGCAATTTCCTAACCGGACAGTGCTGGGGAGACCCCGGGCTTTTTGAAAAACGATGTTGCCCCGTCTTATTTTTTCTTACTGGGGGGTGGAGGAGGTGGCGGCTCTTTAATTTTCAGGCTCGGTTTCGCAGGGGGCTTGTATTCAGAAACCGGCTGACCCACGGGGCTCGGCTTGGTCGTGGTGGATACCTGAGGCGGGTCCGCTTGGCGGATGTTACTTACGGTTCCTTTGGGTTTACTGAGATCGGCTGCCCAAACGGAACCGACCGCCAAAGAGATCATTATCCCCAAGATTATCAGTAGTCGCAGAGCCTTCATCAACCACCTCCAAAATAGTTTTGAAGATCTCCCTTAAAAGGGCATGGATATAACTTTGTATAGCAGAAAAAAGGGGGCTTGTATATTTTTCCGTGGGTTTATTGCCTCCAAATCCTGTGGCCAAGTTTTATATTCTTATGGATGATCCAAACCCACAAAACCCAAAAACGGAAAACAGAAACCCGTATAAAGTTGACAGCCCGGCGATTTCCCTATAAACTTCTCTCATCTGGGCACCTTTCGGGGTTTAATAGGGAAGACGGAGAGCCGTCGCGGTCCCGCCGCTGTGACCGGGTACGAACCCTGCACGAGGCCACTTTCCCATTTGAGTGGGAAGGGAAGGCGCAGGTAGTAGGACGATCCGGGAGCCAGAAGACCTGCCTGGGGGTCTGGAGCCGTTGCGAAAGACAAAGGGCCCGGACGCCGGAGACGCCCTGGACAAGCGCCTCCTATCCTTAAGGATTAAGAAGCTGGGTGCATCCTTAAGTCCATCGGGACTTAAGGATTTTTTTTATTTTGGAGCATTTCCGGAAGGCATTGATGCCCAGCCGCAAGCAAAAGGCACGGAATTGTAAGGGCGCATCCGCATATGCGGTCGCCTTGGGGCGGACACCTGGGTCCGTCCCTACGAGAAAACTGTCGTTTGCCGGCGATCTGGATTGAGGGTTTTGCCTCATTGAAGAATCACTCCATCTCCACGCAAATTGCCGGCCCCCCGGACCTGGCCGCGGCCAGAGACAAGCGCCGGGCCGGGACCCGGGCCTATGCCGCGGCGTTGGTGGCCCTGGGCCTGGGGCTTACGGTCTCGCTGGCACTGGCCACCGGCATCGGCCGCCTGGACATCCGTTGGGAAACCATCGCCTTTGTCCTGCTGGGCAAGCTGGGAGTCACCGTCCCCGCGGTGGACCGGACCACGGAGGTGGTGGTCTGGGGCATCAGATTGTCCCGGGTGGTTCTCTCCGGGTTGGTGGGCGCGTCCCTGGCCACCGCGGGGGTGGTCTTCCAGGGGCTGCTGCTCAATCCCCTGGCCGACCCCTTTACCCTGGGGGTGTCCACGGGCGCGGCCTTTGGGGTGGCCCTCCTGGTGATGCTGGGCGTGGGCGGGAGTTTTTTGGGCCTGAGCCCCCTGCCCCTGGGGGCCCTGGCCGGGGCCCTGGCCGCCATGGTGGTAGTGCTGGTGCTGTCCAGGGAGTCCGGGCGCATCCGCAAGGAAACCCTGATCCTGGCGGGGATCGTGGTGTCCACTTTTTTGTCCGCGCTCATCAGCCTGATTAAAAGCCTGGACGAAGAATCCCTGTCCGCCATCGTTTTCTGGATCATGGGCAGCTTTTCGGGCCGGGGCTGGATTCACGTGGGTTTCCTGCTCCCGTATGCAATCCTGGGCCTGGCCCTGGCCTTCTCCTATCACCGGGAACTGGATATCCTGGCCCTGGGGGAAGAGCAGTCCCACCATTTGGGGGTGGCCGTCTCCAAAGTCAGGCTCAACCTCTTATTGGGGGCCTCGCTGCTGACCGCCGGGGCGGTGTCCGTGTCCGGGGTCATCGGTTTTGTGGGCCTGGTAGTGCCGCACCTGGTCAGGGTTTTGGCCGGGCCTGCCCATGGCCGCCTCCTGGTTTTATCAGCTTTCGCCGGCGCCCTGATCCTCATCTGGGCCGATGTGGCCTCCCGGGTGCTGTTGGCCAGCGGCCAGGAACTGCCGGTGGGCGTGGTCACCGCGCTCCTGGGGGGGCCCTTTTTCTTTTATCTCCTGAAAAGCAGGCGTACCAGGGGGATGTGGTGATTCAGGTTAAGGACCTCAGCCTGGGTTATGGGGAGCGCCTGGTGCTGGCGGACCTGAATTTCCAGGTGAACCCCGGGGAGTTTGTGGGCATCCTGGGCCCCAACGGCAGCGGCAAATCCACCCTGCTCCACGCCCTCTGCGGCCTCCTCCCTCCCAAGCAGGGGAGAATCGTCATCAAGGACCGGCACTTGGGGGACTTGGCCAGCCGCTTGCGGGCCCAAATCCTGGCGGTGGTGCCCCAGTCCAGCGAAGTGCGCTTTCCCTTCACCTGCCTGGAAATCGTGCTCATGGGCCGCTATCCCCGCCGGCAGCGGTGGGGGGCCATGACGGACGATGATCTGCTCTGGGCCCTGAAGTCCATGCGCCGCACCACCACGGTCCATCTCCAGGACCGGCCCGTCACCGAGGTCTCCGGGGGGGAGCGCCAACGGGTGGTGATCGCCCGGGCCCTGGCCCAGGCCCCGGAGTTTTTGCTGCTGGATGAGGCCACTTCGTCGCTGGATGTGCGGAAAAAACTGGAGATTTTTGAAATCCTGAAATTCTTGAACGCCACCAAGGGCCTCACCGTGCTTTGCGCCATGCACGACCTGAATCTGGCCGCGCTCTACTGCGACCGCCTGATGTTTCTCAAAGACGGGGGCATCATCCGGGACGGCTCCACGGAGGAGGTCTTTATCCCCGAGGTCCTGGCCCAGGTGTACCAGACCCCCATGGAGGTCATCAGGCATCCCGGGCATCAGCGGCCTTATGCGGTGCTGCTGCCCCTGGCGCCGGGGTCCCGGGAAGAAGGGGAAATATTGGAAGCGGCCCGGGGATGAAGAAAGTTCCAAGTTCCAGGTTCAAAGTTCAAAGTTGATGGCTTGGTAAAAAGTCGGAATTTCCAAAAATCGCCAACTTAAGTTACTGAATCTATTGAGCACGATTAGAGGAAATCAGCATATTTTTGACTTTTTACCGGGCCATCAAAGTTAAAACCGATGGGGACTTAAAGCATACCGTGATGCATATATCGGCTAAATTGTCTGTTCTTTTCTCCCTCCCCCTTGAGGGGCATAAGCGCTAACTTAAGAGACAGTTATGAACTGCCAGGTTTTTTAAAACATCTAATTGTAACAGCCTCTTACGCGGGGGCTCTCTTAAATCCTGGGAGATT
>JBFLXM010000052.1:0-73277 GCA_040757175.1 Thermodesulfobacteriota bacterium | reverse complement strand
GGATATTACGAAAACCGCACTTGTTCACAAGCTAATTTGTCAAGGAAAAAAACGCCTCCGGGAGAATTTTTTTCAAATGATGTTTACCGGTTGTCATGCAATTTCCTAACCGGACAGTGCTGGGTTTGCCCCTACTTCCCCAGACAAAACTCCGCAAAAATGCGGTCCAAAACATCGTCCCCCACTTCCTGGCCGGTGATTTCCCCCAGTTCCCGGATGGCCTCCTGGAGTTCCAGGGCCACCAGTTCCCAGGCCGGGGCCGGTTCGCCAGGTACCAACAATTCTCGGACCTGGGCCAGATACCCCAGGCAATTCTGGAGATGCTGATGGTGCCGGGCCTGGGTGACCATCTCCCCGGTGGTGTTCAGGCCGCCTTTAAGGGCCAGGTCCACGATCCGTTGCTTGAGATGGTCTATGCCTGCGCCGGTGAGCGCGGAGATTTTGACGCCGGGGAGGGTGGTGGCCTTTCCCAGGTCGGCTAAGGAAAGCTCCAGGGGCAGGTCCACCTTATTGATCACCGCCAGGCCGGGCCTTTTCCCCAAATCCGCCAGGTCTTGGCGTGCCTCCGGGGTTAATGGCAGGCTGCCGTCCAGCAGATAAAGCAACAAATCCGCCTGGGCCAGGCGCTCCCGGGTGCGCCTAATACCCAACTCCTCCACCCGGTCCTGGGCCGGACGCAGGCCCGCGGTGTCGCTGAGGCGCACCGGCACCCCTGACAGGGTGATGACTTCCTCCACCAGGTCCCGGGTGGTGCCGGGAATCTCGGTGACAATGGCCCGGTCCTGGGCCAGGAGGCAATTGAGCAAACTGGATTTCCCCACGTTGGGCTGCCCGGCAATGACCACCAACAGGCCCTCCCGGAGGAGGCGGCCCTCCTGGTAGGTGGCGGCGAGATTCTCGAGAGTTTCCATGCTCCCGGCGAGAGGCGCGGCCAGGGCCCCGGCCGGGAGTTCCCCGCTCTCTTCGGGAAAATCCAGGGCCGCCTCCACCCGGGCCAGGAGGTCCAGGAGGGCGTCCCGGGTCTGCTGCAGGCTCCGCCCCAGGCGGCCTTCCAGGTGGCCCGCGGCCACCCGCAGGCCGGCCTCGGTCCGGGCCTGGATCACTTCCAGGACCGCCTCTGCCTGGGTGAGGTCGATGCGCCCGGAGAGAAAGGCCCGCATGGTGAACTCCCCGGGCCGGGCCAATCTAGCCCCCCGGGCCAGGGTCAGCTCCAGGATGCGCCGCAGCACCCCCAACCCGGAATGGCAATGGATCTCCACCACGTCTTCCCGGGTATAGGTCCGGGGGCCCCGCATGATGGTGAGGAGCACCTCATCGATGATTTCCTCCGGGGAGGCGACTAAATGGCCCAGATAGAAGTGGTGGGAAAGAAAGTGGGAGCGGGGGTGGCGGGGGCGGAATAAGGCCCGGGCAATGGTTTCCGCGGCCGGGCCGCTGAGGCGGACGATGCCGATGCCCGCCTCCCCCAGGGGGGTGGAAATGGCCGCAATGGTATCGGCCGCGGTTGGTGAGATCATGTATAGTTCGGGGTTTCCTCCTGGCCTTCCTTTTTTTTGGCCGGATAAATGATCACCTTCTTGTAAAGGCCCTCCCCCCGGCTCATGGTTTTCAACTCCTTATCGCCTTGGAGGGTCAGGTGCACAATGCGCCGGTCATGGGGATTCATGGGATTCAGGGTGACGGGTTTGCCGCTGCGCTTCACTTTATCCCCGTTTTTCAAGGCCAGGTGCACCAGGGCCTCCTCATGGCGGGCCCGGTAGGATTCCACGTCGATGTTGACCCGGACCTTGCGGCGGCTCTTTTGCGCCAGGATCTTGGTGAGCAGGTATTGCAAGGCTTCCAGGGTTTGGCCTTGTTTGCCGATGAGCAGGCCCGCGTCCTCGGTCTCGATGTTTAGAATGATCCGGTCATCTTCCTGGCGTCCGGAAACTTTGCCGGATTCATCCATCTTCTCCAGAAGCTGTTCCAGGATCTCCTGGGCCTGGGACAGCAGGGACGTTTGGGACTCTCCCCGGATGATAGCCCGAATTTTGGCTTTGCGGCCTCCCAGCCCGAAGAGACCCGGAGACCCCACGGACACGATCTCTATCTCCAACTGCTCCGGGGAAACCTGAAAATGGGAGCACGCGTTGGCGATGGCCTCTTCGGTGCTCTTGCCTTCAAATTCCAGATAATCCATCAATCTTCCCCCAGGACCGATCTAAGTCAGGTATTTGTTGGTGTAATACTGTTGGATGATGGAGAGCACGTTATTGACCAACCAGTAGATCACCAGACCGGAAGCGAAATTCAAAAACATGAAGGTGAAGATTAAAGGCAGAAACATCATCATTTTCGCCTGGGTGGGGTCCCCTGGTGAAGGGGTCATCTTCTGCTGGATGAACATGGTGGCCCCCATGACGATGGGGGTGATGAGCAGGGGGTCCTTGGTGGACAGGTCCGCCAGCCAGACGATATCGGTAAAGGGTACGGTGGCAATAAAGGGCGCGTGGCGCAGCTCGATGGCATAGCCCAAGACATTATACAGGGCGATGAAAAAGGGGAGTTGCAGGGCCATGGGC
The DNA here is from genome assembly GCA_040757175.1 of Thermodesulfobacteriota bacterium. Classification (GTDB taxonomy): domain Bacteria; phylum Desulfobacterota; class Desulfobaccia; order Desulfobaccales; family 0-14-0-80-60-11; genus SURF-52. The sequence continues at coordinate 70,716 of JBFLXM010000052.1, read as the reverse complement.
AGGCAGCCGGCCAGGGGATTGACTTTAAAAGTGCGGTAAAGGGCCATCAACTCCTTGTTCATGGTCTCCTTATCGTCTTTGTACTTCTCCCGGAGCTTGGCCACCTTGGGCTGCAGCTTCTGCATCTCCTTCATGGACTTATAGCTTTTATGGTTGGGATAGAAAAAGAGTATCCGGATGATAATGGTGAGGATGATGATGGCCCAACCGTAATTGTGGACGTATTTATCGAAGAAATTCAGGAGATAGAGCAACGGCACCGCCAGGAACTGAAACCAGCCGAAGTCCACCGCCCTTTCCAGACCCAGGTTGAGAGACTTCAATTCGGCAAGCTCTTTAGGCCCGAAATAAAGGGCGAAGGACAGGGCCGCGTCCTGCCCCGGCGCCACGGTTTCCGGAGTCCTTAAAACCACATCCATGGGACCGGCGTGAGGTTCTTTGATCGTCAGGAGGGACTTGGGAGCGGCCAGGGGCACCATGGTGGTCATGAAGTAGCCTTCATCCAAACCGGCCCAATCCACTTTACCGGTAAAGGTCTTGAGTTCCTTGAGGCTGCCGCTCTTGTATTGCTCGATCCGGTGGTTGACGGAAGCATGGAACCCCAAAAAGCCAAAACCACTGGGTTCCTCTCCGGCATAATTGGCCGCCAGAGCCAGGTCCAGTTGCCCCTCTTGGGCCTGTTTGGTGCGGTTTTCCATCTTCACCGCCAGGTCGAAGGCATAGCTGTCGCTCTTGAAGGTGAAATTCTTAATGAATACCAGGCCTTCAGGGCTGACGCCGGTGAACTTCAGGGAGGCCTGCTGGCCCGGTTTGAGAGTCAGCGCCGGCTGGGAGGCTTGATAGAGGATGTTCCCCGGCACCTTCAGGTCCTGTCCCTCCCATCTCAGGGTCAGGGGCAGTTCCCCGCCTTTTTTGACCCGCACCAGCTCCTTGAGAGCTGACCCCAGTTTCTCCGGGTCCTGGTACCGCTGCACTTCAAAATCCACCGGTCCGAGTTGAAAGCGGCGGAGAAGAGTGAAAGGCATGGATTCCTGATATTTTTTCAATTGAAAGCTCTTCAGTGCTCCCCCTTGTTCCGAGAACACCGCCTTATATAAGGGGGTATCCACGGTGACGTCCTTGGCCGGGCGGGCTGCCGGGGACTTAGGGGGCGGCGCGGGCTGCGCCGCGGGGCCCGGAGCCGGGGTGGGGGCCGGCGGGGGAGCGCCAGGTTTGACTTCCGCCTGGGGCGCAGGCTTCTGCGGCGCCACCGCTGGGGGCATCATTTGGCCGAAGTACATGAAGGCGATGAAGATGACAAAGCTTAAAGCCAGGGCAATTAAGGCCCGGTTTTCCATGTTAGACTCCTCAGGGAACGGGGTCCCAACCACCGGGATGGAAGGGATGGCAGCGGGCCAGACGCTTCAGGCTCAACCATAAGCCTGGCCAGAAGCCATACCGCTGCAACGCCTCCGCGGCATAATGGGAACAGGTGGGGGCAAACCGGCAACAGGTCGGAATCAGGGGGGATAGCAGTAGTTGATAGGCCCTGATCAACCAGAGGGCGACTCTAGTCAAATTTTCTACCCTTTACCCGGGTGAGCAACACCCGGGACAATTCTTCTTCCACCTGATGGTAATCCAGGGTCGAGGCGCCCTTCTTGGCCATAATGATCAAATCCTCAGGGGGCAGCCTGTCCTTGTGGCGCCGGAAAAATTCCCGGAGCAGGCGCCTGACCCGGTTGCGCCTCACCGCCTTGCCGAAACGTTTCGTCACCACCAGTCCCAGCCGGGGCCTCCCGGCCACCGCCGGGGCCTGGGTAATGCCGAAATGCCGGGTATGCAGCCGCCGCCCCTGGGCCAGGGCCCGGAGAAAATCGGCCCGGTATAGGAGGCGATCCGCCTTGAGGAAACGGGCGGTCCCTGGGGAAGGTGCGGGCGGCATGGGCACGGAGCGCCGGCTGTGCTCAGGGGGCTGGCTCAGAGGGGCTCCCCGGCTCTCACACGGACAGGCGTTTGCGGCCTCTGGCCCGGCGGCGTTTCAACACCTGACGCCCCCCCCGGGTACTCATCCGGCTCAGAAAGCCGTGGGTGCGCGCCCGGCGCAAATTACTGGGTTGAAATGTGCGTTTCATGAGTAATTTTCCTTAAAGACCCAGATTTTCCAAACTTTTTATAAAACATTTATCCCCCCTTTTGTCAAGGGTAGGACCAAGTTTTGTCCGGGCGATAAGGATAGTTCAAAGTTCAAGGTTCAAGGTTAATGGACAACTCACCTGAACTAAAATAGGAAGTAATCGTTTTTAAAATTGGCTTCCCCCTAAGCTATAAAAAGTCCCAGTACCTCCCAATCTTAACCTTGAACTTTGGACTTTGAACTATTCGGAGAAGTAAGCCATTTATTTAAATTGACAAAATGAGCAGAAATTTGATATGACCAACTGGTCATGTTCCAGGAACCAGCCCGGGCCACTTTCTCCCATCTGCCTGCGGATAAGCAGGAAAGGGTCCTGAACGCGGCCCTCGCGGAATTTGCCGACCAGGGTTACCACCAGGCCTCCCTGAACCGCCTGGTGGCCCGGGCCGGTATTGCCAAAGGCTCCCTCTACCAGTACTTCCCCAATAAAGAGGGCATCTTCCGCCATATCTTCCAGTTGGCCTTGAACCTGGTGCGCCAGACCCTGGTGGAGGTGAAGGAGACCACCGCCCAGGAGGACTTGTTCACCCGCCTGGAAAAATCCCTGCAAGCCGGGGTGCGCTTTCTCAAAACCCACCCCCGGATTTACAGTCTCTACCTGAAGATTCAATTCGACCGGCAGACGCCCTTCCGCCAGGAGTTCCTGGCCGCAGTGCGCCGCCACGCCGGGGAATACTTCGGCTCCCTGATCAGCCGGGCCCGGGCCAAAGGCGAGCTCCGGCCGGGAATTTCCGAGCCCGCGGCCCTGTTCCTGCTGGACGCGGTCTTTGACCGCTTCCTCCAGGCCGCGGCCGTCCCGGCCCTGGACGTCACCTTTAACCTCCACCAGGCTCCGGAAGAGACCATCCAGCGGCGCATCCGGGAACTCATCAACCTCCTGAAGGAGGGCCTGGCCGCCTAAAGCGGTACGCATAGGCTTTCCGGCCTGTGTGGGTTCTGTTTGTGAAAAGAGCCTCACGTAAAGACGCCAAGACGCAAAGAAAGGCGCAAGAATATTTTTAACTCGTTCCCAAGCTCCGCTTGGGAACGCACTTGGCCGCCAAGCTCCAGCTTGGCGAAAGTGGGCTGGCCTTTTTTGGCATTTTGACATGACCACATGGTCATAAATGAGGTGGAAAAAATGGCGAGTCTCAGATTCGAAGATCAGGCGCTCCTTCCCATTCACGAGAAAGTGCTCGCCGGCCGGAGGCTTGATGCGGCTGACGGCCTGACTCTTTTTCATAGTCCGGACCTCCTGGGGGTGGGCTATCTGGCGAACCTGGTGCGGGAGCGGCTCCATGGCCGCAAGGCCTTTTATATCTATAACCAGCATCTCAACTACTCCAATATTTGCGTCAACGGCTGTAAATTCTGCGCCTTCGGGAAGAAGGCGGAGGAAGAAGGCGCCTATGAGATGACCCTGGAGGAGATCTTTGCCAAGGTGGAGGCCAGGCGGTCCGAACCCATCACCGAGATTCATATCGTCGGGGGCTGCCATCCCACCCTGCCGTTCTCTTTTTACCTGGAAATGCTCCGGGGCATCAAGGCCCGGCGGCCCCAAGTGCATCTCCAGGCCTTCACCGCGGTGGAGGTGGCCCACCTGGCGGAGTTGCACGGCGCTTCCGTGGAGGACGCTTTGCGGGCCTTGCGGGACGCAGGTTTGGGATCCCTCCCCGGGGGCGGCGCCGAGGTCTTCAGCACCCGGGTGCGCCAGGCCCTCTGCCCCCAGAAGTTGGGTCCCGAAGGCTGGCTCTCCGTGGCCCAGACCGCGCACCGCTTAGGCATGAACACCAATGCCACCATGCTCTACGGCCATATGGAGAGCCTGGAAGAAAGGGTGGACCATATGCTTAAGCTCCGGGCCGCGCAGGACCAAACCGGGGGTTTTTTATCCTTCATTCCCCTGGCCTTTCACCCTCAAAATACGGCTATAGACCACCTGCAGGGCCCCAGCGCCTTTGATGACCTGAAGACCCTGGCGGTCTCCCGCCTGCTCCTCGATAATTTTCCTCACATCAAGGCCTTCTGGATCATGTTGGGGCCGAAGATGGCCCAGCTCTCCCTCTGTTTCGGGGTGGACGACGTGGACGGCACGGTCATGGAGGAACGCATCACCCACATGGCCGGGGCCCAGACCCCCCAGGGCCTGACCCGGGCCCAACTGGAAGGCCTGATCCGGGAAGCGGGCTGTGTGCCGGTGGAGCGGGACACCCTCTACCGGGAAGTAGCGGAGGCCGCGGCCTGATGGGCCGGACCGCGTCTCCGGCAGCCAGGTTGGAACCCGGCGTGCGCCTCAGTTTGGTGGAAGCCCAGGGCCTCTGGGACCTGGACCTCCTCACCCTGGGACACCGTGCCGATCAGGTGCGCTGTCGCCTCAATCCCTCGGACCGGGTAACTTATGTAGTGGACCGCAATATCAATTACACCAATATCTGCACCTCCGGGTGCCGTTTCTGCGCCTTTTTCCGGTCCCCGGGGGAGCCGGAGGGGTATGTCCTGGATGAAGAGGGGCTGGCCCGGAAATTGGCGGAGCTTAAGGCTCACGGCGGCAGCGGCGTTCTCCTCCAGGGGGGCCTGAACCCGGACTTGCCCCTGGCCTATTATGAGGACCTGGTCCGGCAAATTAAGAATGCCGGCCTCGGGGTGCACGGCTTTTCGCCCCCGGAGATCGCCTTCATGGGACAACGCTTTGGACTGCCCTTAAAAGAAGTATTGGCACGCCTCATGGAGGCCGGGCTCAGCTCCATCCCCGGAGGCGGCGCCGAGATCCTGGCGGACCGGGTGCGTTCCCAAATTTCCCCCCGCAAAGGCAGCAGCGCCCGGTGGCTGGAGGTGATGGCCGCAGCTCATGAACTGGGCTTGAAGACCAGCGCCACCATGATGTTCGGCCACCTGGAGACCCGAGCCGAACGCCTGGAGCACCTCATGAAGATCCGGGACCTCCAGGACCGCACCCAAGGCTTCACTTCCTTCATCCCCTGGACCTTTCAGCCCGGGGGCACTGCCCTGGGCGGCGAGCCTCTGGGCGCGGTGGAGTACCTGCGCACCCTGGCCGTCTCCCGCCTGGTGTTGGACAATGTCCCCCACCTCCAGGTTTCCTGGGTCACCCAGGGCCCCAAGATCGCCCAGGTGGCCCTGAAATTCGGGGCGGACGACTTCGGCTCCACTATGCTGGAGGAAAACGTGGTGGCCGCCACCGGGGTGGGCTTCCGCCTCTCCCGGGAGGAGATCGAGACCCTGGTCCGCCAGGCGGGCTATGAGCCCCAGGTGCGGGACCATCGGTATAGTTTGTTGTAGGGGCGAACCTTGTGTTCGCCCCGTAGCATCCGGGGCGACGTAAGGGTGCAGGTCAGTAATCAGTAATCAGTAGGGTGGGCATGGCCCACCATAAGAGTTCGAAAAACCTGATGAATCCTCAAATCGCCATCATCGCCCGGGTAGCCGCGCATCGGCCTTTCGAGGTCCTGGGCCTGGAGAGGTTGGGGGTCGAGGTGAAAGAAACACCTTACGGCCCCAGCCGCCCGGTCCATTTTTTCCGGCATAAGGGCCTGGATTTCGCGGTCCTCTCCCGCCATGGGGAGGCGGGTTACGACCTCTCCGCGCCCTTCCTCAATCCCAAGGCCAACCTTTACGCCCTGAAGGCCCTGGGCGCGGACAAAATACTGGCCTGGGTAGCCCCCGGATCATTGCGGCAGGAACTGGCCCCCGGGGATTTGGTGGTGCCCCACGACGTCCTGGATGAAGGCCGGGGCGGGCCCCACACCTTTTTTAGCGGCGTGGGCTGGGGCTTTATCCGCCATAACCCCCTCTTTTGCCCGGAGATGCGGGCGGCCCTGCTGGAGAGCCTGCCAGACGTCCCTTTTAAGGTGCATCCCCAAGGCGTCTACGTGGCCACCACCGGCCCCCGGCTGGAGACGGCCGCGGAGATCAGGAAGTTTTGCCTTCTGGGGGGAGACCTGGTGGGCCAGACCCTGGTGCCCGAGGTCTTTCTGGCCCGGGAACTGGAACTCTGTTATGCGGCCCTCACCTATGTGGTGAATTATGCGGAAGGCCTCCTGGACCGTCCCTATCAGCCCGGGGTCTTGTTCGAGGGCCTGGCCACCCCCGCAGAGATGGCCCGGGTGGCCGCGGTGGAGCAGGCTTTCCCGGAAGTGATCTTGAAGATTATCCCGGCCCTGGCGGCCGCGCCCCGGGCCTGCCCCTGCCCCCGGTTGCTGGAACGCTACCGCCGGCGGGGGGATATCGGCGAGGATTGGCGCACATGGGTGAGATGACCGCCCACGTCAGCCGCTGGGTGCTGCCGGTGAGCAGTCCCCCCATTGCGGAGGGCGCGGTCCTGATGGCCGGGGGCCGGATCCAGGCGGTGGGGCCTGCTTCTGACATCCTCCGGGGTTTTAAGGGGGCCGTGTGCGATCACGGCGCTGGCGCCATTCTCCCGGGCCTGGTCAACTGTCATACGCACCTGGAGTTTTCGGCCCTGGCGGGCCGCGTGCTCCCCCAGGAGCGTTGGCAGGACTGGCTGCACCTGACCCTGGCGGCCTCCGCGGCTTTGAGCCCGGCGGAGAAAGAAAAGGGGATCCTCCAAGGAATTACGGACCTGAGAGACTGCGGCACCGCCCTGGTGGGGGAGATCAGCAATACCGGGGAGAGCCTGGCCCCTCTGCATGCCTCGCCTCTGGATTACCACCTTTTTTATGAATGCCTGGGGTTTAACCTTCTGGACCTGGGCCCGCTGGAGGAGGCGTTTCCCTTCTTTGCCACTTCCCGGGCCGTTAATAACCCCTATATCTCTGCCGCGGCCCATGCGCCTTATTCCGTATCGCCCGCGCTTTTCCGGGCCGTCAGCCAATGGAATGCGGCGCGGCATCGACCCCAATCAGTGCATCTAAGTGAATCTGCCGCGGAAATGGATTTCTTGGCCCGGGGCGACGGCTTTTTTAAAAACCTGCTGCAAGCCCGGGGCCGTTGGTTACCGGATTTTTCGCCCCCGGGGATGAGTCCTGCGGCCTATCTGCACTCTCTGGGCTTCCTGGGTCCTGACACCCTGGCCGTGCACGGGGCTTGGCTCGATGCCAGTGACTGCCGCGTTCTGGCCCGCAGCCGCGCCTGGGTGATCCTCTGCCCCCGGTCCAATGCCTACACGGCCGCGGGCGCGCCCCCGGTGGTGGAGTTGCTGCAATCCGGTTTGCCGCTGGCCCTGGGCACGGATTCCCTGGCCGGCAACTACGACCTGAACCTCTTTGGGGAGATGCTCTGGCTCTACCAAAACTACCCCCAATTCCCCGGAGACCTTTGGCTCTATCTGGGAACGCTCCAAGGGGCCCAGGCCCTGCACCGGGAAAACGAACTGGGCAGCCTGGAACCCGGAAAAAAGGCGGTCCTGGGCTTTGTCCCCTTATCAAGGGGGCAGGGCTTCTGGCAGGAACTTTATCTTAACGGCGCCGCCGGGGAATGGCGGTGGCTTGGTTAGGCGATTCGAGGTGGATATGACGGCTAAAATTCGTTTCGGGCGCATCCAGTATCTCAACGTGCTGCCCATATACTTCGCCCTGGAAAATCTTTTCGGGGAGAACGGCTTTGAGTTGGTGTCCGGGACGCCCGCGGACCTGAACGCCCGCATGCGTCAAGGGCAGGTGGATGCGGGTTCCATCTCTTCGATGGAGTATGGCCGTCATCCCCGGGATTATTTATTGCTTCCCGGCCTGTCCATCAGTTCCCGGGGACCGGTAAGAAGTGTGTTGCTGTGCAGCCGGGTGCCCGCGGCCGCCTTGGATGGCCGCCCGGTGCTCCTCAGCGCCCACTCCGCCAGCGGCGCCGCGCTGCTCAAGGTGTTGATGGCCGAGCTTTTCGGGGCCCAGCCCATTTACCGGCAGGGCCCGGTGGTTTCCGCCGGCACGGCTGAGTATGACGGCGTTCTGGCCATCGGCGACGAGGCGTTGCAGCTCCAGGCCCAGGGAGGCTGGCCTCATCAATTGGACCTGGGCGCGGCCTGGCAGGAGTTGAGCGACCTGCCCTTTGTCTTCGGCGTCTGGGCCGTGCGCCGGGATTATGCGGCCGCCTGGCCGGAGAAGACCGCGGCCATGCATTATCTCCTGCTCCGTTCCCGGGATTGGGGCCTCGGGGCCTTACCGGAGTTGAGCCGCGTGGCCGCGGCCAGCCTGGGCCGTCCGGAGTCGCAGCTTCTCGCCTATTTTCAGCAACTGGATTATTCTTTGGGTCCCGAACATGAAAAGGGCCTGATTAAGTTTTTTAAATATCTGCATAATCTGGGAGAACTTGCAGAAATGCCGGAGCTGGCATATTTTCAGTAAGCAGTAAGCAGTGAGCAGTGAGCAGTAAGCAGAATATGAAGGCATACCCAAAATTTTTTTGACTACTGACTACTGACTACTGACTACTGACCACTGCTCACTGCTTACTGCTCACTGCTCACTTAAAAAAAGGACACATTATGGGGTATCGCCATTTTCAGGAGTTCATCCGGCGCCTGGAACAGGCCGGGGAGTTGCAGCGGATTAAGGAACCGGTGAGCCCGTACCTGGAGATCACCGAAATCACCGACCGGGTGTGCAAGGCCTCAGGCCCGGCCCTTCTTTTTGAGCACCTGCCCGGATATAACCTGCCGGTGTTGATGAACGCCTTCGGCTCCCTGAAGCGCATGTGCCTGGCCCTGGAGGTGGATTCCCTGGACAATATTGCCGGGGAGATTCTCAGCTTCCTGGAGGCCGAGGCCAATACCCTGATGAAAAAATTACAGCTCCTCCCCAAGCTGGCGCGGCTGGGGCGGATGTTCCCCAAAACCGTGTCCAAGGCCCCCTGCCAGGAGTTGGTGTTTACCGGCGAGCAGGTGGACCTGCGGAGTTTGCCGGTGCTTACCTGTTGGCCCGGAGACGGGGGCCCTTTCATCACCTTGCCCGCGGTCTTTACCCATCATCCGGAGACCGGGAAGCGCAACGTGGGCATGTACCGCCTGCAAGTCTATGACTCCTGCACCACCGGCATGCACTGGCACCGGCATAAGGGCGGGGCCCAGCACTACCGGGTGGCGGAGGCGAAGGGAGAAATACTGCCGGCCGCGGTGGCCATCGGCCCTGACCCGGCAGTGACCTATGCAGCTACTGCGCCCTTGCCGGAAGACATTGATGAGATCGTCTTTGCCGGGTTTTTGCGGGGGGAGCCGGTGGAGATGGTCAACTGCCTCACCCAGCCGGTCATGGTGCCGGCAGAGAGCCAGATCGTCCTGGAAGGCTACGTCGCCCCGGGGGAACGCCGCCGGGAAGGTCCGTTCGGGGATCATACCGGGTATTATTCCCTGGCCGACGATTATCCGGTGTTTCATGTCACCGCGCTGACCCGGCGCCGGGAGGCCGTGTACCCGGCCACCATCGTCGGGCGGCCCCCCATGGAGGATTGCTTCATCGCCAAAGCCACGGAGCGCATCTTTTTACCGTTGATGAAAAAGACCCTACCGGAGATCGTGGACCTCAACCTGCCGGTGGAAGGGGTCTTCCATAACCTGGCCTTTGTCAGCATCGACAAACGCTACCCGGGCCAGGCCCGCAAGGTGATGCACGCCCTCTGGGGCCTGGGCCAGATGATGTTCACCAAGATGATCGTCGTTTTTGACCGGGAGGTGGACGTCCAGGACCTGTCCCAGGTGCTCTGGCGGCTGGGGAATAATGTGGACCCCAAGCGGGACGTGGTCTTCGCCGAGGGGCCGGTGGACGTGCTGGACCATGCCTCGCCCTTGCCCCATTACGGCTCGAAGATGGGTATCGACGCCACCCGGAAATGGCCGGAGGAGGGTTTTACCCGGGAATGGCCCCCGGTCATCGAGATGGACCCGGAAGTCAAACGCAAGGTGGATGAACTGTGGCCGCGACTGGGACTGGCATGAACCGTTATGTGGTGGCCGTCACCGGGGCTTCCGGCATGATCTACGCCCGGGAGCTTTGCCGCTATTTCGCCACCCGGCCGGATTTGGAACTCCACGCGGTCATCTCCGCCGCCGGGGAGCAGGTGCTCTCCCTGGAACTGGGGCTGACCCCGGCAGCCCTGGCCCCCCGGGCCATCTGGCATCAAGTGGACGACTTTGCCTCGCCTCTCGCTAGCGGTTCTTTCCGGGCCCGGGCCATGGTGGTCATCCCCTGCACCATGGGCTCTCTGGGAGCCATCGCCCAGGGTGTGGGCCGGCACCTGATCCACCGGGCCGGAGAGGTCTTTTTGAAGGAAAAGCGGCCCCTGATCCTGGTGGTCCGGGAGACTCCTTTGAGCCTCATCCACCTGCAAAACCTGACCCGGGCGGCGACGGCCGGGGCCACTATCTTTCCGGCCTGTCCCGGCTTCTACCACCTCCCCCAAACCCTGGAAGAACTGGCCCGGCAACTGGTGGGCCGCATCCTGGACCACCTGGGCCTGGAGCATCAGTTGGGTTCGCGTTGGGGAGAAAAAAGTGATTAACCACAAAGGCACTAAGACACAAAGAGACACAAAGAAATTGATTAATCATGATCCCGGCCGAGCCGGGATCATGATTTTTTTTCCTCTGTGATTCTCTGTGTCTTTGTGTCTTGGTGGTGAATCTTTTTCAAGGTGCGCCCATGCGGCAATTTTTGCGAAATATTTGGGAAATCCTGGAGATGATCAAGATCGGCCACAGCGTCCTGGCCTTGCCCTTTGCCTTCATGGGGGCCATGCTCGCGGCCCGGGGCTGGCCGGGCGGGCGAACCACGTTTTTTATCCTGGTGGCCATGGTGGCGGCCCGGAGTGCGGCCATGGCCTTCAACCGCCTGGTTGACGCGCCCTTTGACGCCGCCAACCCCCGGACTGCCGGCCGCTCTTTACCCCAAGGCCGGCTGACCCAGAGGGCGGTGCTGATCTTTGTGGTGGTGAACTGTCTCCTCTTCATCTGGGCCGCGAGCCAGCTTAACCGGATCTGCCTGGCCCTTTCGCCCCTGGCCCTGGCAGTGGTCTTGGGCTACTCCCTTACCAAGAGATTCACTGCCGCCACCCATTTTATTTTGGGACTGGGCCTGGGATTGGCTCCGGCGGGGGGCTGGCTGGCGGTCCGAGGCGACCTGAGCCCGCAAGTCCTGGTGCTGTCAATGTCCGTGCTTTTCTGGGTCGCAGGTTTTGATATCCTCTATGCCCTCCAGGACGAGGAGTTCGACCGGCAGACGGGTCTCTGTTCTTTGCCGGCCAGGGTAGGCGCCCTTTGGGCCCGCCGCCTGGCTGCCGGGTGCCACCTGGTCGCGGCCGGCGGTTTTTTGCTTACCGGCTATCTGGCAGGACTGCAAGGAGTGTACACTCTGGCCGCGCTTTTAGGGGCCCTGGTGCTGGCCGGCCAGCACTTCCTTCTCTTCCTCCGTGGACCTCTGCGCCTGCCCCCGGCTTTTTTTACTCTCAATGGCTTGGTGGGCATTGGTTTGGGTCTGGCCACCTGGATCAGCCTGATCTCTTAAACTTTGTTCTTTTTTCTGCCGAATATAATTTTATCCTTGACAAAAAAAAAGGCTGGCGCTTAAAATGGGGGTGCCTTGAAAAGGGAGAAAGGATTGGTCTTGAAAAATTTAGAAAGGAGGATTGGGGGAAACTGTAAACAGGTTTAATTCAAGACCGAAATCAAACTCTTCAAACGATTAAGGGGGGATAATCTAATGAAAAAAACCTATGCTTTTGCCGGAGTGATGATTCTGGCAGCCGTCTTGTTGATCCTGCCTGTGGGGGCCAAGGCGGAGATGTACGTGGAAGCATACCTGGGCGGAGTGTTCGCATCCAGCAGTGGACATGAATTCACCGATACCACTGCTAACACCTTTGGCATTGCTGGCTTGAATGGTACTTATCGACACTCTGTTCCCGGGACATTTAATAATCCCTTTTTCATGGGCGGCTTGAAGATCGGCACCTGGTTTGTTAAAGAGGGATTCCTCGGCTTTAACTATCCCGATTGGATGAAATACCTGGGCTTTTACCTGGATTTCAATTATCACCGTCTGGATTTCCGGAAGCAGCAAGGCACCACTTCGATATCCCACACTTTGGGTGCCCTCGGTCCTTCAGTTGGAACTACCAGTAACGAATTCGATAGCGAAGGCACCGCAGCCACTTTAGCCTTTATGTTTGCTGCCCGCTATGGTTTCTTACCTGATTCCGAAGTGCCTTTCGGGCGCCTCCAGCCTTACATCGGTGTAGGGCCGGCCATTCTCTTTTCTTCCCAGCAACCGACTCTGATTATGCGGCCGTATACCACCGCTGGTGGCGGGTTGGGCGTGGCCTCCTTTCTCAACCAATCGGCCGTCCCCGGATCAGCCTCGAGTGTGAACATTTGTCTGGCGGTAGAGGCTGGCCTCCGCTATATGGCCTTGAAGAACGTGTCCCTGGATGTCTCCTTTAAATACCGTTATTCTCAGCCCAGCTACAGCTACTCGTTTACCGATCCTCTTGATGGGGCGCGGAAAAGCTTTACTTTTTCACCAACCTATAATCTGTTCAGCGGACAGGTTGGTGCGGCTTACCACTTCTAACCTGAACCTGTGTTAAACTCGAAAGGCGGCCTCCGGGCCGCCTTTTTTTATTGCCTGGGTTTTACCCTTCACCAGCCGATACCCTTGTCTCCCCATACCCAATTTGATATGTTGGGGGACGATCAAGTTCTAGCTTTTGCCAAAAGTTTCTTCCTTTTATCCTCTCTCTTCCCAGCGGGGGAGAGGGCCAGGGTGAGGGGGTGGATAAGAAAAGACTTTTGGCAACGAGTATAAATAAATCTAGGGGATTGGGGGAAGGGCTGCGGGGGAGAGGCTAAAGGCCCGCCGCGCCTTCACCCCCTACCACACAGCAGCCGATATCCATGTTCCTCCAGCAACTGCTCAACGGCCTGACCTCAGGCGCGGTGTATGCCCTCATCGCCCTGGGTTATACTATGATCTATGGCATACTGGGCCTTATCAATTTCGCCCAGGGAGAGATCTACATGTACGGGGCCTTTGTCGCGGTCCTGCTCCTGGGGACCGGCCAGGTCAATTTTTTTGTGGCCTTTGCCGCGGGCATGGGGGCTGCGGCCCTTTTAGGGGTGGTCCTGGAGCGGGTGGCCTTTCGCCCCTTGCGGGGCTCCCACCCCCTGGTCCCCCTGATCAGCGCCATCGGCGCTTCCATCTTCCTCCAGAGCCTGGCCCTGCTTCTCTTCGGCCCCGATGACCGGCCCTTTCCCATCCAGTTTACTTTCAGCACCATCACCATTGCCGGGCTGCCTCTTTCCACCCTGCAGGGCGCCATTCTGGCCGCGGCCCTGGGATTCATGGCCCTGCTGGTGGTTTTTGTCCGCTATACCAGGTACGGTAAGGCCATTGTCGCCTGCGCCCTGGACCGGGATACCGCCCGGTTGATGGGCATCAATGTGGACCGCATGGTGGCCCTCACCTTTTTCATCGGCTCCGCCTTGAGCGGCGCCGCCGGGATCATGATGGCCATCTACTACAATGCCACTTACCCGCGCATGGGCCTGCTGCCCGGCCTCAAGGCCTTCAGCGCCGCCATCCTGGGAGGAGTAGGCAGTATTCCCGGGGCCATCTTCGGGGGTCTGCTGTTGGGCGTCGCGGAGAGCTTGGGCGCAGCCTATGTCTCCTCCGGTTACAAAGACGCCGTGGCCTTTGCCATCCTCATCCTGGTGCTCCTTTTCAGGCCCCAGGGGATTTTGAAGGGCCGGGGAGACTGACTGAGATGTCCGCCTATCTTTTGCACCTGGCCATTCTGGGGGGGATATACATTATCCTGGCCATCAGCCTCAACCTGATCATCGGCTACGCGGGCCAGGTCTCCCTGGGTCACGCCGCGTTTTATGGCATCGGCGCTTATATTTCCGCGCTTACCTCCCTTCTCTGGCATTTTCCTTTTCCCCTGGCGGCCTTAAGCGCTATCCTGTTCGCCGGGACCTGCGGTTTGCTCCTGGGGCTGCCCACCTTGCGCCTCAAGGAGGACTATCTGGCCATTGTCACCCTGGGCTTCGGGGTGATCGTGGACATGGTCTTCCTTAACTTGGAAATCACCGGCGGCCCGGATGGCCTGCCGGGCATTCCCAAGCCCGGCTTCCTGGGGATTAGTTTCCGGTCTCCGGGCCTATATCTCTTACTGACCCTGGCGGCGGTGTTTCTGACCCTGGGCCTTACCTACCGCCTGGTCCATTCCTATCATGGCCGGGCTTTGCGGGCCATTCGGGACCACGAAGTCACGGCCCAGGTGATGGGGATTAACACTCCGGCCTATAAGGTGGCCATCTTTACTCTGGCCGCGGCCTTGGCCGGGTTGGCCGGCTCTCTCTATGCCCATTACATCACCTTTATCAACCCGGAGTCTTTCGGCCTCCATACCTCCATTCTCATCCTGTGCATGGTGGTCCTGGGGGGGATGGGTTCCCTGGCTGGAGCCGTGGTGGGCGCGCTGGCCCTCACTCTGCTGCCGGAGGTGCTCCGGCAATTCAAGGCCTACCAGGACCTGATTTACGGCGCCCTCCTGGTGGGTCTCCTCATCTGGCGGCCCCAGGGCCTCCTGGGCCGGGGCAAATTGAGCTTGAAGTTTTTGACCCGGGAATAAGGAAGCGTTTTTCGTCTCGGGTTTTTCGCATTTCTCTGATTTTCCCAGCACTAGCTTGGGGGCGGCGAACTAAGAACTAAAAACTAAAAACTAAAAACTAAAAACTATCTTTTGCAATGCTAACTTTAAAAAGCGTCCAGGCCGGCTACGGCAAATTAACGGTGCTCAAGGGCATCTCCCTGCACGTGCGTCCCGGTGAGGTGGTGACCCTGATCGGCGGCAACGGCGCGGGTAAAAGCACGGCCTTGCGGGCCGTCTCCGGCCTGCTGCCGCCTTGGCGGGGAGCGGTGGAATTTGACGGCACGGACTTGACCCGCCTTCCTCCGGAACGCATTGTCGCCCTGGGTCTGGCCCTGGTGCCGGAGGGCCGCCGGGTCTTTGCCAGCCTCAGCGTTACCGCCAACCTGGAGTTGGGGGCCTTTCACCGCCAGGACCAGAAACAGGTGCGCCTGGATTTGGCCGCGATCCAGGAGCGTTTCCCCCTCCTCCAGGAGCGGGCTGCCCAGCCCGCGGGCACCCTGAGCGGCGGCGAGCAGCAGATCCTGGCCATCTGCCGGGCCTTGATGTCCCGGCCCCGGCTCTTGATGCTGGACGAACCTTCCATGGGCCTGGCCCCCCGCATGGTCAGCCTGGTGTACCAGATTCTCCGGGAGTTAAAGGATGAAGGCACCACTCTGCTCCTCATTGAACAGAATGCCCGGGCCGCCCTGAAGCTGGCCGACCGGGGCTACGTCTTGGAGACCGGCCGCATCATCCTGGATGGGGACGCCGGGGAACTCCAGGAAGACCCGGAAGTACAGCGGGCTTATCTGGGGAAGGGGTACCGGGAAGTGTGGGAATGATATAGAAGATGAAAAGGGAAAAAGGGGAAGAGGGGAAAGGAAAACCATACTCCACTCCCTTTCCCCTTTTGACCTTTTTCCCTTTTCACCCAATTTAGTGCAATGTCATGCAAATTTGCGATTTGGAAGTCTTAGTGAGCCTGTTAGAAATCCATAGTCTCACGAAATACTTCGGCGGGGTGAAGGCCCTGGACGGGGTCTCCTTTGCCGTCAGCCAGGGTGAGATCGCCGGCCTCATCGGCCCCAACGGCGCGGGCAAGACCACCTGCTTCAACCTCATCAGCGGCCTGCTTCCCCCCACCAACGGCGCGGTGGCCCTGCTGGGGGAGGACCTGGGAGGTTTGGCCCCCTACTACCGGTCCCGCCGGGGTTTGGCCCGCACCTTCCAGAACATCCAGCTCTTCGGGGGCATGACGGTCCTGGAAAACATCCTCACCGGCTGCCATCAGCGCCAGGAGGTGGGGGCGCTCCGGGCTTTGTGGCCTGGGGCGGCGGTGCGCCGGGCCGAGGCCCAGGCCCGGGAACGGTCCCGGGAGTTGCTGGAATTGGTGGGATTGGCCGGGAAAGAGGATTTTTCCGCGGAGGCCCTGGCCTACGGGGAGCAACGCCGCCTGGAAATCGCCCGGGCCTTGGCCCAGGAACCCCGGCTGCTCCTTTTGGATGAACCCGCGGCCGGCCTCAACACCCGGGAAACCGAAGACTTGATGGCCCTGCTGGAGGAACTCCGGGACCGGGGCTTGACCCTGCTGATCATCGAACACGACATGACCCTGATCATGGGGCTCTGCCAGCGGGTGGTGGTGCTGGACCACGGCCAGGTGATCGCGGCCGGCCCCCCCCGGGAAATCAGGCGGAACCCCCTGGTGATCGAGGCCTACCTGGGCCGGGAGGATTAAAGACGGTTTTTAGTTTTTAGTTTTGGGTTTTTGGTTATTGAGTTCACTCGTTCCCAAGTTGCACTTGGGAACGAGGCTGGGCGATGGCACCCTTTTTTTTAACTAAAAACTAAAAACTATACATAACGTCATAAATAATTGCGCATTATTAATCTCTGCGCTCTCTGCGTCTCTGCGAGATAAAAAGGTTTCTCGCAGAGGCGCAGAGGCCGCAGAGAATGTCAACCGCGGTTAATTAAGTCGCTCAGTATAAAAACGGGGTATAAAATGGCGATCTTCGATCAAGAAGCGGAACTGATGGACCGCCGGGACATGGCGCAGTTGCAGTTGGAGCGTCTCCAGGCCACTCTGCACCGGGTCTATAAAAACGTCAAATTCTATAAAAAGAAATTCACGGAAGCAGGGTTTGTGCCGGAGGATTGCCAATCCCTGGAAGACCTGGCCCGCCTCCCCTTCACCACCCGCCAGGATTTGGCCGCCGGCTACCCCTATGAGATGTTCGCGGTGCCCTTAAGGGAGGTGGTGCGCATCCATTCCTCCACGGGCAGTCCCGGCCAGCCCATCGTCATGGGCTACACCGCCCGGGATCTCCGTCATTGGGCCAAACTCGCGGCCCGGGTCCTCACTGCCGCGGGGGTGGACCGGGACGACGTGGTGCAGGTGACCCTGAGTTACGGGCTGCTCACCAGCGCCTTCGGCCTCCACTATGGGGTGGAACTCCTGGGTGCCTCGGTGATCCCCACCGGCCCCGGGGGCACCGCCCGGCAGGTGCAGATCATGCGGGACTACCGCACCACCGTGCTGGTGTCCACCCCTTCCTACGCCCAGGTGTTGGCGGACCAGATGGAGGCCCTGGGGGTGGACGCCAAAAGCCTGCACCTGAAGCTGGCCTTGCTCGCCGGGGAGCCCTGGACCGAGGCCCAGCGCCGGGAGATCGAATCCCGCCTCTACCTCACCGCCCTGGACCACTACGCCCTCTCCGAGGCCATGGGCCCCGGGGTGGCCGGAGAGTGCGAGCACCGCCGGGGCATGCATCTCCACGAAGACCATTTTCTCCCGGAGATCATCGACCCCCGCACCGGCGCGCTTTTACCCGCAGGGGAGTTGGGGGAACTGGTCCTCACCACCATTTCCAAGGAGGCCGCGCCCCTGGTGCGCTTCCGTACCGGGGACCTCTGCCGTCTGCTGTACGAAACCTGCCCCTGCGGCCGCACCCTGGTGCGTATCAGCCGCATCCAGGGCCGGTCCGATGCGGTGGTCATCGTCAAGGGCATCAATATCTTCCCCGGCCGGATAGGGCAGATTCTCTCGGCCCTCCAGGAGCACGAACCGGTGTATCAGTTGGTCATCGGCCGGGAAGGCCACCTGGACTTCCTGGAGATCAAGATTGAGGTCCGGGAGGGGCTCTTCTTCGACAAAATGACCCTGCAGCGGGAATTTCTGCAGCAGCTCACCCGCAAGCTGGCCCAGGGCATCGGCGTCCAGCCCCGGGTGAAACTGGTGGAGCCCCGCTCCATCAGCAGGGACCAGGAGACCTCGCCTTTGGTGATTGATTTAAGGAAGTGAGTTTTTCATCTCACCTCGTTCCCAAGTTGCACTTGGGAACGACAATGGATGCCAAGCTAAGCTTGGCTATTATGGCGTTCCCAAGCACAGCTTGGGAACGAGACAATAATTGCTCTAAATGCGTCTCTTAAAGAAATCCATCTTTATCTCCTTCCTTTTCCTCTTTGTCGCGTCCTGCCACCACATCCCCGCGCCCTCCGCCAATCTGTCCCAATCCTGGGGTGAGCAGAAGACCTTCGATTATCAAGGCGTAAAAATCAACTACTACGAGGCGGGCCAGGGCCCGCCCCTCCTCCTCCTCCACGGCTTCGGGGCCAGCGCCTATACCTGGCGGTTCCTGATCCCGCCCCTGGCTGCGGACCACCGGGTCTGCACCATCGACCTCAAGGGCTTCGGCCTCTCGGACAAACCCCGGGACGGCAGATACGCGGTCAGCGACCAGGCCGACATGGTGGCCGCGTTCATCCGGGACCGCCACCTGCAGGGTGCAGTGCTCATCGGCAATTCCATGGGGGGCGCGGTGGCCCTCATGACCTATTTCCAGTTGCGGTCAGAAACCCCCGCCTCCATCAAGGGCCTGGTGCTCATCGACAGCGCCGGCTACCCCCAGAAGCTCCCCTGGTTCATCCGCCTGGCCCGGATTCCCGTGCTCAATACCTGGGGGGCCAGGCTCCTGTCGCCCCGCTTCCTCACCGGCATGGCCCTGAGAAAAAGTTACTATAACCGGGAGAAGATTACTGACGCAGCCATCGATACCTACGCCTATTATGGCAGTCTGCCGGGGGCCCGGGAGGCGGTGCGGCAGACCGCATTGCAAATCGTCCCCGCCAATATGGAGGCCATGATTACCCAATACAAAACCATCCGGGTGCCCACCCTGATCATCTGGGGGCAGGAGGACGCAGTGATACCCCTGGAGATAGGCCGGAATTTTAAGCGGGATATTCCGGCTGCGGAACTGGTCATCCTCCCCAGATGCGGCCATATCCCCCAGGAAGAGGAACCCCTGGAGACCCGCCGGCTGATCCAGGACTTCTTAAAAAAGCACGAATAATACCGTTTCCCCTTTGCAGGATATCAAACTTTAGGCGCGGACCCGCGTTTCCACCCTCTTTGGGCGCACACCTGGGTGGCCCTTACCAGAAAATGGTACAAGTGATGCCGAGTTGCATTCATTTGGCTTTATTGGGTAGCCGCAGGCTTTATACCCTGTTCGCTTAGAAATGAAACAAACTAACACGCTAGCATATTGACATCACTCGCAGGGGCGGGTTTGAAACCCGCCCCTTGCGAACTTGGTATTAGCCTGCGCCAGCCCAGGATGGAAAGCCTGGGCTACCCTTTGATTGAAACTCGGTGTGAAAAATCCCGGCCCGCAGGAGATTTTTTCCCCGCCCCACCCCCCTCCGCCAAGCCCGGCCCCCGGCCTTGAAGTTAAAGTAATAAAAAGATATATTGAAAAGGACTGAAATTTTTTTTAATTTAGGATGCAGATGACGGACTGCCCTTATTGCCAGGAGCCTGTTGAGGGAAACGCCCTTTTCTGCCGGTCTTGTGGGGCCAGCCTGAGGATTCCGGAGTATGACCGGGCCTTTTGCCCCCACTGCGGCGGCCGGGTCAGCTCCAAACAGGAGTTCTGCCACGAGTGCAATTGGTCCCTGGTAAAGGCCCCGGCGCCGACGCCGGCTGAAAGTCCGAAATCTCCCCTCCCTGCCCCGGCCAAACCTGCAGCCTGGAAGAATCCCTGGGTCTGGGGCCTCCTGGTGGGGGCCGGCCTGCTTATCGCCTTGCTTCCCTGGATCTTTATTTCCGGCGCCCCCCCGCCCCCTGGGCCCGCGCCCCCGGTGCCCCAAGTCATCCAAGAAAAGCCGGCTCCCATTGCCCCGGCGCCCGCCGCCTCTACACCCGCCTCTCCCCAGGCCGGAAAACCCGCCGGGCCCCCCGTCTCGGAAACCCCCTTGACCGCGGCGGCCGTCAAGGATCAATTGGCGAATGTGCTCCGCCAACTGCGGGAGGCCCAACTCCAGAAGGACATCAGCCGCTATAGCCAGGCCTTTTCCCCCGACTTCCCTGATTTTGACAAGCGGCGGCAAAAGACCCTGGCCGTCTGGGAGGCCTATGATTACCCCGGTTTGGACTTCGAACTGGCCGAGGTCATGCTCCAGGATGCGGATCATGCCCTGGCCCAGGTGACCTGGAACCTCACGGTCCGGGAAAAAAAGACGCAAATCGCCAAATCCGAGTCCCAGACTTATAAGGTGTGGTTTTCCAAAGACGGGGGCCATTGGCGGATCAGCAATCTGGAGATGATGCGAAAATCGGGCTGAAAAGGAAGAACCCTATGGCAAGCCGCTGGCATTGGTCCTGTATCTTTTTACTCCTCGGCCTGGCCTTAGTCGTTAGTGCTTGTACCCCCAAACCCCTGGAAACCAAACCCTCCGCTTATTACGCCACCCCGGTAATCACCTACCTCAAAGATTGCCCCGGCTATGACTGCCGGGCGGTGGGCGCGCTTTACCGGGGGGACGAGGTGGAGCAGTTGGAGGCCAAAGACGGCTGGTGGCGGGTGCTGACCAAGCGCAACCATCTCAAAGGCTGGCTGCGGCCGGAACTTCTCAGCCCCGAGCCCGTGCCCCTGGATAATTATTACGTGGCCGTGGACAGCCTGGAATTGCGGGAATGCCCCAGCCCGGATTGTCCCTTCCGGAAGATCCTCTTAAAGGGCGACCGGCTGGAAAAGATCGCGGAGAACGACCAGGGCTGGCTCCGGGTGCTGGTGGAGAAAGACGCCAGCATCGGCTGGGTGCCCCTGGCCCAGCTCAGCGACCGGCCGGAGCAGCCGCCCCTTCAGACCGAGGCCGAAGAGAAAGCCTATCTTTACGCGGCCGCAGCCATTACCGAACTCCATTCCCTGCCCCTTTTCAGCTCCAAGGTCGTCAAGTCCGTGCCCCTCAATGAGAAGTTGGAAGTCCTGGTCCAGCACGGCAAGGACTGGTTCAAGGTGCGCCACCTCTCAAGCGGCGCTGAAGGCTGGGCTGCGGCTAAGGACCTTAAGTCGGCGCCGGTGGAAGCCGCGCCCCTCAAACCCAAGAGAAAGTTCCGCAAGAAACCCGCCGCCCCCAAACCGCCGCCTCCACCGGCAGAAGCCCCCCTGGAGCCGGAGGCCATGTAGGGGGAGTGCTGGGGAATGAGTAAGAAGTAAAGAGGCTTTCCATTAGCTTTATGTTAGCCTAAAATAATAGAATCTGGACTGCTGGGATGGAGAAATCGAAAAGGAAAAAGTCTGGTGGCACAGGCGTCTCGCCTGTGCATTCTTTTAAAATCACTGTCAGAAACCTCCCTCACTGGCAAATGCCGGGGTGTTATTCGACTGGTTTGAAAATGTCTTTCGTAGGGCGCGTCTTACGCGCCAAAAATGGTGCGTGAGACGCACCCTACATTGATTTTTCCAATTCCTTTTTTCAACTCGTTTCCAAGTTGCACTTGGGAACGGAAATTGGTGCCAAGCTGAGCTTGGCGGGCAAAAGCGTTCCCAAGCCAAGCTTCAAAACGAGTAAAAATAATTTACTATCGATGTTGTTTATAAAATTGGTTAATTGCGTTATAGCTATATTGTTAGCATTAGGGGTTGAAAATGGAATTAGATAAATGGGTAAAACTTAGAATAATATTGGTAGGTTTAGGGATTGGAATCCTATTTGTTGTTATATTAGTAAGGTTTGTTCATCTGATGGCAACAAAAAGCATTGGTTTAACCTTTTTGATAATATCTATTGTAATTCTATTGCTCATTGTAATAATTTATAATTATTTAAAAGAGCTTAATTTAAGAACAAGTAATATATATAACTCGGTTGAGTCATTAGATAAATATATTATAGAGCAATCAATAGATGAGATAATATCCAATAATAAATTAAGAAAAAGTGCGGTAACTTATTTTATTTTATTTATATCTTGCATTGTATTTATTTTGGTTCATACTTATTATCCTTCAAAATCATTTAATTTGGTAACTGCTTTTATATTATTTGTGATGATGATATTATTTATAAATAATAGTATTCTTGAATATAGAATAAGTAAAGGCTATTATGGATCTAATGATCATGAAGCCAGGGAAATTATCAATTTCATCTTAACGTTGCCATCTAACACCGATTTTAGAAACGGC
Source organism: Thermodesulfobacteriota bacterium (assembly GCA_040757175.1). Taxonomy (GTDB): domain Bacteria; phylum Desulfobacterota; class Desulfobaccia; order Desulfobaccales; family 0-14-0-80-60-11; genus SURF-52. Next base: position 48,495 of record JBFLXM010000052.1, on the reverse strand, counting down.
GCAGCATTTAAGAATTTATATCAAATTCAGGAGGATAGAGTAGGAGAACTGTTAGGGGAAAATATAGATAAAATAAGGGGACCCGTGGATTGAAAAAAGATGAATTTTATGATAATGCTACAGGGTATCTAAGAAAAGCTATCGATACATTATTTATATCAAGTCCAGAAAATACAAGTTTAGGGATATTATTTGGGTTAATAGTTGATGGACTATCAGAGGTTTTCAAGCCATTTCTTATTAATTATTCAAATTTCATAGATTTTACTAAAATAGGTGCAATGAGATTTATTATTTTGGGGATATTTATTTTTAATTTACCATTAATTATTAAAAAACCTAAATTTCCTCATAATATTGAAATTGCTCTATCCTTAATTAAGGATGCAAAGAAAAATAAGGGACTTAGTAACTTACAAATTAAGCAAATGTATTTAAATCTTTTTCAAAAAATATTGAATGAATTAAAAATCTGATAGGATAGATAGGTAAAAAATTAAGATTATGCGACCTTCCTGGAATGAATACTTCCTGCTCATCGCCAAGCTGGTGAGCACCCGCAGCACCTGTAACTCCCGGCCCACCGGCGCGGTGCTGGTCAAGGACCGGCAGATCCTGGCCACCGGTTATAATGGCTCCATGCCCGGCGCGCCCCACTGCAGCGACCAGACCATGCCCGACGGCTCGCCCTACTGCCACCGCCGGGCCTTAAGAATCGCGGACGTGGACAAGTACAATTACTGCCGGGCCTCCCACGCCGAGGCCAACGCCATCGCCCAGGCGGCCCGCTACGGCGTGGCCATCAAGGGGGCTACCCTTTATGTCACCCTGGAGCCCTGTTTTGTTTGTATAAAACTCCTGGCCACCGCCCAGATCACCCAGGTCTATTTCGAAATGCCCTATGAGTCCCGGGACCGGGCCCGGGACGCGTTCTGGCGGGACGCAGTCAAAGACGCGGGCATCGAGGTCTATGAACACCTGACCATCACCCCGGAGAGCCTGGCCGCTATCTTACCGAGCCTGGAGGGGGTTACTTCCGCCCGGCGTCTGGCGGCCACCGGGGCCGCCAACGCGCCCCAACCCCTGCCGGGCGCAGTGGAGATGGATTAACGAAGATCTATGGGCAAAACCCTCAAACCCAAAAAGAATAACACCGCCAGCCGCAAGGGCAAGGCCGGGTCCAAGGCCGCCGCGGCTCCGGCGCCTCCCCGGCCCCGGCGTCTGGCCCAGGAAATGCTGGCGCTCGTGTTCCTGGGACTGGCCCTGTTTTCCTTGTTTGCCCTGGTGACCTATTCCCGCCATGATCCCCAGGGCCTTATAGAGGCCTGGAAAGCCGCGGCGGTGCGGAATTGGATGGGTAAGGCGGGAGCCCTGCTGGCCGCAATTGGCGTCAATGGTTTCGGGCTGGCCGCGCTGTGGCTGCCGCTGGTGTTCCTGGGCCTGGCCTGGACCTCACACCGCGGGGGCCTGGAGACCCTCGCCCCCTGGCAGTTCCTGGCGGGGTTCGGCGTCTTTGCCGCCGCGGCTGGCTTACTGACCCTGGGCTGGCCCTTCGTGCCCTGGGAGGGCGGCCATATCAATGGGGGGGGCGTGGTGGGGTTATTTTTCAGCCGCAGCCTCCTGGCCAACCTCAATCCTCCCGGTGCGGCCCTGGCCCTGAGCCTGATCCTCTTGTTGTGCCTCATGGGGGCCACCCGCCTCTCTTTCGTGGGCCTCTTATCTTTATTGGGGCGGATGGTAGCCGGCTTTTGGTCCCTGGTTTGGCCCCGGCCCCGGGAGACGGCCGCGCCGCCGTCCCGGCCCCGTCGGCCCGCGCCGGAGCGGCCCCTGGTCACCCGGGCCGGCAGCGAACCCCCGGAAGTGGTCATGGGACCCCCACCCGCGCCGGTCCCCGACCCCGGGGCCGCGGCTCCCAAGCCCCGGCGGGGCGCAGCCGCCAAAGGCTTCACCCTGCCGCCCCTGGAACTCCTGGACCAGGTTCCCCCCTGGGACCAGCAGGTGCACGAAGGCATGATGGTGGCCCAGGCGGAAAAGCTGGAGGACACCCTGCGCCACTTCGGGGTGGAGGGCAAGGTGGCGTCCATCATGACCGGCCCGGTGGTGAGCCGCTTTGAATTGGAGCCCGCGCCGGGGGTGAAAATCAGCAAGGTCACGGGGCTGGCCGACGACCTGGCCCTGGCCCTGAAGGCCCTGTCCATCCGCATCGTCGCGCCGGTGCCGGGCAAGGCGGTCATCGGCATCGAGGTCCCCAACGCCAAGCGCCAGGTGGTGGGCCTCCGGGAAATCCTGGCGGACGCGGCCTACCGCAAGTCTGCCTCCCGCCTGACCATCGCCCTGGGCAAAGACATCATGGGCCAGCCGGTGGTCAACGACCTGGCCAAGATGCCCCACCTGCTCATTGCCGGGGCCACCGGGAGCGGCAAAAGCGTGGGCCTCAACGCCATGATCCTCAGCATCCTGTTTAAGGCCACCCCCCAGGAGGTGCGCTTCCTCCTCATCGATCCCAAGCGCATTGAGCTCTCCACCTATGAGGGCGTCCCCCATCTGCTGCATCCGGTGGTGGTCAACCCCAAGGAGGCCACCGTGGCCCTGCATTGGGCGGTGGCGGAGATGGAGCGGCGCTATGCCCTGCTCTCCGACCTGGCGGTGCGGAATATCGAAGGCTTCAACCAGAAAGTGGCCAAGAACGCCCAGGAAAAGCCCCAGGAAGGGGTAGAGCCCCTCCGGCCCCTGCCCTATATCGTCATTGTCATCGATGAATTGGCGGACCTGATGCTGCTTTCCTCCCGGGACACGGAAGAATATCTCATCCGCCTGGCCCAGAAGGCCCGGGCCTCGGGCATGCACCTCCTGGTGGCCACCCAGCGGCCCTCGGTGGACGTGATCACCGGCCTCATCAAGGCCAATTTCCCCACCCGGGTCTCTTATCAGGTCTCCGCCAAGCCCGACTCCCGGGTCATCCTGGACACCGTGGGCGCAGAAAGGCTCCTGGGCATGGGCGACCTGTTGTTCCTGCCCCCGGGCACTTCCCGGCTCAAAAGGATTCATGGGGCCTTTGTCTCCGATGCGGAGGTCAACCGGGTGGTGGAGTTCCTGAAAGAGCAACAGGCGCCGGAGTTCGAGACCGGCATCCTGGAGATGCAGGAAAAGGAAGTGGAAGAAGGGGAGATGGGGGAGAGGGATGAGAAATGGGACGCGGCCGTGGAGCTGGTGGCCGAAACCCGCAACGCCTCCATTTCCATGCTGCAGCGCCGGCTGCGCATCGGCTACAACCGCGCGGCCCGCATCATCGAGACCATGGAAAACGAGGGCCTCATCGGCCCCTCCGACGGCCTCAAACCCCGGGAGGTCTATATCCCCCGGCGGTAAGCATCACCCCCCTTTTATAAAAGAGGGTAGAGGGGATTATATAAGCAATTATAAGGGAGCACAAACCGCCGGAATATTATGCCTGCTCCATATTATTACAGTAGATTCACCGGAGAAATCATTTAGGGCGGCAATTGTTCATGATCATTAAGATAGGTAAGGAGAACATATGACAACCATTCCCGCCAGAGGCCTTCCGGTTATTAGGGTTTTTGTTGATTATTGGAACTTCCAGCTAACCCTGAATGAGCGCGAAGCTGCATTTCGAGGGGTTGACAACTTCCGATTTTCTTTAGATTGGTTCGGTTTGGGCAGATGGCTTGCTGATAAGGGAAGGGTAATAGTAGGGGCAAGCCAAATAGATTTTGGCGGATGTCACATCTATGCGTCCTATAATGCTGATGAAAAATTCTATAATTGGATGACTAATACCCTTAACCGGCAGCCTGGGATAATTGCACAATGCTTTAAACGATCAGTAAAATCCCTGCCGCGATGTACAAAATGCCATCAACTTATTACCCATTGCCCTCACCAGGGGTGCAAGGCTCCGATTACCGCAACGACAGAAAAAGGTGTAGATACAGGAATAGTAACCGATATGATCACGTTAGCTTGGCAAGAGGCATACGATATTGCAGTCCTTGCAAGCTTAGATGCAGACCTTATTCCAGCAGTTAAATTTGTTCAGCAAAAAGGGAAACGAGTGATTCAGGCAGGCTTTCCGCCTAAAGGCACGGCCTTGGCTACCGCTTGCTGGGCTTCTTTTGATGTATTCCCTGATAGGTCGCAGATACTTCGTCCCTAACGAGGGATCTATGTTTTGGTTTTGCCAAAAAAAATACAGGGAGCAACCAAACCTCTGGCGCTCCCTGGGGTTACCATAATCGGCAAAGTTCCTCCTGCCACTCCGAGGGGCAGGCTTTGCCGATGGGCCTCAATACAGATATAACCTAGTTCATCTCCTGTCCCTTTGTCAAGGGAAATATTTCAAATTCTATTAACTTTTCGGTCAACCGCTTTGTGTTCATTAAATTTTTTATACCATAACTTATTTCCATATCAAAGGAAAATCGCACGAAACCGAATAGCTTGAAAATCGGATATATATTGGATGCAATTTCCTTATCAAATGTTTGCAATCAATTGCAAAAATCTTTCGACCTAAAAATGAAATTAGGACATTACCCTCTCGCCAAACAGCGGGGGGAGAGTTAGGATAAGGGGGGGGAACAACTTTTAGAAACTGGAATATTTGACATTTCGATTTTCTCCGAAAACAGGAAACTGCCTTTTTATCTCGCGGTTCTTGAACCTGCCTCCTCAGCAATCAGCACCCGGTTCCGGCCCCCTTGTTTGGCCCGGTAGAGGGCGGTGTCCGCGGCCCGGATGAGGGCCTCCCCGTGGTCGCCGTGATCCGGAAAGACCGCCACCCCTAAAGACACGGTAACCGGTCCCATGGGCTGGCCTTGATATTCCACCTGGAGGTTTTCCACTCCCTGGCGCAGCTCTTCGGCCCGTTGACGGACGACCTCCAGAGTTGTCTCCGGCAGGATCATGATGATTTCCTCCCCCCCATAACGGCAGGTAATGTCTTCCTGGCGGATATGGGCCCGCAGGAAGTTGCCCAGGACTTGGAGCAAGGTGTCCCCGCCTTCATGGCCGAAGGAGTCGTTGAATCTCTTGAAGTGATCTATATCCAGCATGATGATGCCCAGGGGACCTTTTTTGCGCCGCACCCGCAGGATCTCCCGCTCCAAGGTTTCCTCCATGTAGCGCCGGTTGAACAAACCGGTCAAAGGATCGTGGATGGCCTGCTGCAGCAGGGAGTTTCTCAGGTTCAGGTTCGCCAAAGACAAGGCAATCTGTTTGGCCGCGGTGGAAGCCAGCCGCTTTTTGGCTTCGCTCGGGGGCTCTTCCGTAGAGCTTTCCTGAGACTTCTTGAGCAAAAGGAGAAGCCCCAGATTATCAGTATGGGTGGCAATGGGGACGCAGAAATAATTGGCCGCGGCTACTCCGGCCAAATGCCCGCAAAGCAAACCCGAGGCAGGGTCCTGAACCAGGTGCTCCTGTCCTTTCCGTAAGGCCCAACATTCATCGGGTGAGAACACCGTGGCCCCCACGGGAGAGCTGCCCCAATGGACCACTGCTTCCAGGGCATTCTTTTTTTCATGGTATACGAACAACGCCCCTGCCCCATCAGGGAACATCATGGGGATGTATTGGCCTACGCCCGCATAGGCCTCCTCCAGGGTATGGCAGGCCTGGAGCAGGTCCCCCATTTCGTTGAGCAGGGTGATATCCCGGTTGCGGCGGCTGAATTCATAGACCCAGACCTTGAGCTTTTCGTTGGCCTTAAAAAGTTCCTCCTCCATCTGCAAGCGTTCGGTGATATCCTCCAGCACGGCCATTACCCCGGTTATTTCCTCCTGGGGGCCATAGAAGGGGGACATGGAGAAGCTGAAATCCATGATCGCGCCGTTGCGGTGCCGGCACTCCCCGCCACCGCGCACCGGCTCTCCCTGCAAACCCCGGGAGTACAGATCATGGAACTCCGGGGACGGGTTTTCGGGGAGGAAAGGCGGCGGTTGTCCCACCACCTCGGCGGCCCTCCAGCCGAAGATGTTTTCCGCGGCCGGGTTCCAGAGGCGCACGCAGCCCTGGGGGTCCAGGGTCATAATGGCCAGAGGCGACGCCTTAATATACGCTCCCAAGGCTTGTCTGGTTTCCTGGAGGTCTATCTCCGTCCGCCTCTGTTGGGCCAGACTCTTCCCCAGGTGAGAAGAGCCAAAGGCGATACATAACAGTCCTAATAGCCAGAAAAAACCATAGCTTATCCAGACCATGGATAGATGCTCCCGGTTCACGGCCTGGAGCGGCTCCAGCGGCACGGCCACGCTAATCCCGCCCCCAATGTCGCCCACTTTGTAACCCTGGGAGGCATGGCACTGCAGACAGGACTTGTCGATGCTCAAAGGCTGGATCAGGCGCAGGTAATCCTGGTCCGGCATATGTTCCACGGCGCTGAATTCCGGGGCTCCTTGCTCCAGGGCCTTAAGGGCCTTTTTCTCCCAAAAGTCCGGGGCATTTTCCGGGCGTAAGGGTCTAAGGCTGATGATGCGCCCCTCCACCTTATTCTGCCGCTGGGCCAGCTCATATAATTGCCGGGTCATGTATGCGGGATTTATCAAGGTCAATTTCTGGCCCGAGGGAGTATGCAAATCCCGTTCCGGCAAGGCGGCTAGATAGGGATTGGGGGCCGTATGTTCATCCACCCGCACGTACACTCCTTGATGGAGTGAATTCCATTGCCGGTAAAGGACGATCTGTTCGATGTGGCTCCGGGCCTCAGCCCGGGCAATCTTCAGGGTAGCCTGGTTTTCCTGGTACAGAGTTCCAGCCAGGAAGATGAGCACCACCACCGTCCAGGCGATCACCAGCAGCCAGGTGTAGCGGCGCAGGGGAGTCGCTGGGGCCTTGGTTTTAAAAGCATCTTCCGGATTTTGGCTCAATGTCTTGGGTTCCAAGTGACGCCCCATTTGGTGTGGCCCTGCGGTTAGGATCAATTAAGTTCCATCAATTATATATCGACCGTATGTCCCAGAATATTAAGGGGATAATCTCTTCTCCAGGGATTCCCAGGGAGGGGGCCAAGGGTCCTGAAGCCCAGCCCTCACCATTCTTTGGACATTTACTACTTTACGGGAAATTTTTTAGGGGGATTGATTGTAAACGTAATGCGGTTTCATGGTTGACAATTATTTTTTTTTGGGGGATGCTTAACCCGTATGTCTTCCCTTAGCCAAGCAGATTTTACCGATATCTTTCGCTGCTCCTGGACGGACCTGTGGCCCCTGCTGGCCGCGGCCAGCAGCCTCCGGGAACACCATTTCGGGCGGCAAGTCAGTTTCTGCGTCATCACCAATGCCAAATCCGGACTATGTTCCGAGGACTGTGCCTTCTGTTCCCAGGCGGCCGGCGCCAGGGGAGAAATTCCCCGGTATCCCCTGCCTCCCCGGGAGGAATTGGTGGCGGCCGCGGCCCAGGCAGCCAAGGCCGGGGCCTCCCGCTTTTCCCTGGTAACCTCCGGCCGGGGCCTCACTTCCCGGCGAGAGCAAGAGGCCCTGCTGGGAACAGTGGCGGCCATGGTTGACGCGGTCCCCATTCAAGTCTGCGCTTCCCTGGGCATTGTGGACCGGGGTTTCTTAAAGGAGTTAAAGGCCGCGGGGGTGGCGCGTTATCACCACAACTTGGAGGCCGCGGCTTCTTTTTTCCCCCAAATTTGCACCACCCACACCTATGAGGAGCGGGTGGCCACCATCGAGGCGGCCCGGGACGCGGGTCTTGCCGTCTGCGCCGGGGGCATCCTGGGATTGGGAGAAAGCGTGGCCCAACGCTGGGAACTGGCCCAGGCCCTGCAGGAATTGGCGGTGGACGCCATCCCCCTCAATTTTCTCCACCCTTTGCCAGGCACCGGACTGGCTGGGCGGCCGTTAATGTCCCCCTTGGAGGCCCTTAAGATCATTGCGGCCTTCCGCCTCCTTTTTCCGGACCGGCCCCTCATCATCTGCGGCGGCCGCCAGGTGACTCTGCGCTCCCTGGCCCCCTTAATCTTCGCCGCGGGGGCCAACTGCCTGATGACCGGGGACTACCTCACCACCAAGGGCCGTCTTCCCGAAGATGACCGGCAGATGTTGGCCGACCTGGGCCTGGAATTGGTGCAGGAGGGGACAGTGAGCAGGGAACAGGGGCCAGGGATCAGGGGCCAGGGATTGGCCGAATGCAGAGTGGGCATGGCCCACCCCAAATGAATTGAATGCTGCATAACAATATCTTGCGTCTTAATTTGCGTCTTTGCGAGAGGCTTTTTTTTTAGACCGAATGAACTTGAAACTACCTGACATCCCCACAGTTAAAGGTCTTTTCGTCACCGGCACGGACACCGATGTGGGCAAGACGTTGATTGCCGGGGGAATCACCGCGGCCTTAAGGCAACGGGGCCTTCAGGCCGGGTATTTTAAGCCCGTCCAGAGCGGCTGTCCAGAGGAAGGAGGACAGTTGATCCCCACGGACGCCCGCCTGGTCCGGGACCTGGCGGCCCTGACGGAGCCCTTGGACCTGCTCACTCCCATCGCCTTGCGCCTGCCCCTGGCCCCGGGAGTGGCCGCGGCCCGGGAAGGGGTAAAGGTGGACCTGGAGCGGGTGGCCGGGTCCTTCCGGGAGCTGGCCGGGCGCTATGACTTCCTGGTGGTGGAGGGCGCAGGCGGTCTGTACGTGCCCCTGGTGGACACGAAATTTTTGGTCCTGGACCTGGCCCGCTGGCTTAAGCTCCCCCTTCTGGTGGTGGCCCGGGCCGGGCTGGGGACCATCAACCATACGGCCCTCACCGTGCTGGCGGCCCGGCAGGCGGGGCTGCCGGTGGCCGGGGTGATTCTGAACCGGGGTTCCGCCTCTCCGGGATTGGCGGAGCAGACCAATCCCGGGGTGATCGAGGCCCTTACCGGCGTCCCCATCCTGGGGAAGGTGCCGGAAATCCCCGGCCTGGAAACTCCGGAGGGGAAGAGGGTTTTTTTAAGCGTGATGACCGAAATTTGCTCCCAGGCAGATTTTCTTAAATTATGTTCCCAGAACTGGACCAAGAATTAGCGGCTTTGGAAGCCCAGGCCCTGCGTCGCCGCCTCCAGGTGGTGGAGGAGGTATTGCCCGGCGGTAAGGTGCGGGTGGCGGGGCAGGTGTTGCTGAATCTGTCCTCCAACGATTATCTGGGGCTGGCCCGGGACCCCCGGCTCATTGCCGCGGCCCAGGAGGCCGCGGCCCGTTGGGGCGTGGGAGCCGGGGCCTCCCGGTTGGTGGTGGGGCACCTGGGCCTCCATGAGGCCGTGGAGGCGGAACTGGCCGCGTTCAAGGGCGCGGAGGCCGCGGTGCTCTTCAGCACCGGCTACATGGCCAACCTGGGGGTGATTGCCGAGCTGCTGGGACCGGGGGATGTCATTTTCAGCGACCGGCTCAACCATGCCAGCATCATGGACGGCATTAAGCTTTCCGGCGCGGCTCTCCACCGTTTTCCCCACCGGGATATGCACCAACTGGAGAAGATCCTGCAGCAGACTCCGGGGGGTAAAAGACGGCTGATCATTGCTGATTCCGTCTTTTCCGTGGACGGGGATCTGGCGCCCTTGTGGGATCTGGTGGCCTTAAAGGAACGTTACGGCGCCTGGCTGATGCTGGATGAGGCTCACGCCACCGGCGTCCTGGGGCCGGGGGGCGCGGGGCTGGCCCAGGCCCTGGGCCTGACCGCGGGAGTGGACATCCAGATGGGCACCCTCTCCAAGGCCCTGGGCTCCCTGGGCGGCTATGTGGCCGGGGAGCGGCGGCTCATCGACTACCTGCATAACAAGGCCCGGTCCTTCATCTACACCACGGCCATGCCGCCCCCGGTCCTGGGCGCCATCCAGGCGGCCCTGGCCATTGTCCGGGAAGAGCCGGAGAAAAGGCTGCGCCTCCTGCAGGAATCTGCCAAATTCCGCCGGGGAATGCAGGACGCGGGCTTCGACACCCTGGACAGCGAAACCCAGATCGTGCCGGTGCTGGTAGGGCCAAACGAACCCACCCTCAAATTCGCCGCGGCCCTCCGGCAGCGGGGGTTGATGGCCGTGGCCCTGCGGCCCCCCACGGTGCCGCCGGGGCGGTCCCGGGTGCGTTTCTCCCTGTCCGCGGCCCATGGGGCGGAAGACCTGGCCCAGGCCCTTAAAACCATTGTGCAGACAGGCAAGGAGATGGGGTTGGTGGCATGAAGACCCTGATCTTACTCCACGGCTGGGGCGCTAACGGCTCGGTTTGGGCCCGCCAGGCCCAGGCCTTTCAGGATCGGGTGCAGGTCTTGAACCCCCATATTCCTGTCTGGGACCCGGCCTGGCTGGGGGATTATTTGCATAATTTCTCTTTGCCGGATTGCCTCCTGGTGGGCTGGTCCCTAGGGGGGATGCTGCTGCTGGAGGTCTTGGCCCGGCAAACCGCGTCCCCGGGCGGCTTGGTCCTGGCGGGCGCGCCTGCGGTCTTTTGCTCCCGGCCGGACCACCCCTGGGGGCAGCCCCCGGCCGCAGTCCGGGCCATGCGCCTGGGCCTCAAAAGCGACTCCCGGAAAGTGCTCCGGGATTTTGCCGGGAATTGCCTAAGCCCAGGTGAGACGGCGTTTCAGGATGAGGTCGCCCCTCTGTTCACTGCGGCCAACCGGGCCAATCTGGCTGCCGGCCTGGATTATTTATGGGGCCGGGACCTGCGGCCCCTGTTGGTTAAGCTGAAGGCGCCGGCCACCATTATCCAGGGAGACCAGGACCGCATTGTGCCCCCGGGGCAAGCCCGGTTTCTCCAGGAGCGCCTCCCTGCCTCCAGCCTGCGCCTCCTGCCGGGCGCAGGGCATCTTCCTTTTTGGACGCAAGGAGAGACATTTAATAGGATTTTAAAAGAAATGATTGAGGGATAGGCCCGGGAAAGGTGGAGCAGGCGCCCTCGCCTGTTCAATAACCGCCGGGGGCGGCTGTTCCACCTTTCTTGAGCACACGGTAGAGCATGAATATTAAACAGAGCATTAGACGGAACTTTGCGCGGGGGGCCGGGTCTTATGACCGGCATGCGGACGTGCAGCGCCTCATGGCCCGGGGGCTGATGGCCAGGGTGCAGGGAGAGTTGGCCCACCCCCGGCGCATCCTGGAGGTGGGCTGCGGCACCGGTTATCTCACCGCCTTGCTCAGCCGGAGCCATGGCGGGGGGGAGTTGGTGGCCCTGGACCTGGACGCGGCCTTGATTGAGCAGGCCCGCCGCCGCTTGGGGCCGGATTCCCGGGTATCCTGGCTGGTGGCGGACGGCGAATTCTTTAGCCGTGGAGACTTCGACCTGATTATTGCCAACGCCACCTTCCAATGGTTCACCAACCCCGGAGAAACTTTGCGGGCCTATTTCCAGGCCCTCAGCCCGGGTGGGTATTTGGCCTTTTCCTCCCTAGGTCCGGAAACCTTCGGGGAGCTGGATGTCTCTGTAAAACAGGCCGCGGCCGCCATGGGCCTGGAGATGGCGCCGGAGATCACGGCCCGGAGATTTCTCACTTCCCGGAATTGGGAAGATCTCCTGACCCAGGCCAGTTTTTCCCGGGTCCAAATGGCCAGACAAATCATCACCGCCCATTTCCCCACCGTGCCGGATTTTCTCCGGGCTTTAAAGGCCATGGGAGCTACGAACCCCAGGCCCCGGCCTTTTTCTCCCCGCTTGCTGCACGCCCTGATCCAGGCCTATGAGGCCCGCTTCCGGCAAAACGGCAGCGTCCCCGCGACCTATGAAGTCATCTGGGCCGTGGCCCGTAAGGGCGAATCTGGTATTCGCCCCCATAGGCATTAACTGACCTTTTGAGGCCATGCTGTTCTTCTCTAATTTTTATCTATAATACCCGGCGTTTTTTCTTGGCAAAATCTGGAAATATGTTAATTATAAAAGGTTTTACCGAGATTGATGGGCGTAGAATTTTCACTTTTTTCTCAAGAGAACTTTTACGACTTACAACTTATTGATATTCATGGTTTATCTTAACGAAAAACGAAAAACGAAAAACGAAAAACGGTACTAACTCTACATGTCCGCATTGCTCACAGGCCAGCCGGGAGAACGGCGTCTATATTTGGGAAATGAGGCCATCCTCCGGGGCGCGCTGGAGGCGGGAGTGGCCTTGGTCACCACCTACCCCGGCACCCCGGCCTCCGAGATCGGGGATCGAGCTTACGCCATCTCCCGGCAGACGGACCTCTATTTTGAATATTCCATCAACGAAAAAGTGGCCCTGGAAGTGGCCGCGGGCGCCGCGGCTTCGGGCTGGCGGTCGCTTTGCGCCATGAAGCACGTGGGTCTCAACGTGGCCGCGGACGCGCTCATGACCCTGGCCTACGTGGGCGTCAAGGCCGGGATGGTCATTGTCAGCGCCGATGACCCTTCCCTGTTCTCCAGCCAGAATGAGCAGGACAACCGCTACTACGCCAAAATGGCGGGCCTGCCCCTGCTGGAGCCGGCCTCCCCCCAAGAGGCCAAGGAGATGACCCGGGCCGCGTTCGCCCTCTCCGAGGAACTCAAACTGCCGGTGCTGCTCCGCACCACCACCCGCATCAACCATAGCCGGGGCGCGGTGACCTTAAGAGAACTGGCTTCCCCTGCCGGCCCCGGTTTTTTCACAAAAGAGCCTTTCCAGAAAGTAATGGTCCCGGCCGTGGCCCGCCTGGCCCACGCCCGGCTGCTGGAGGCCCAGGCCCAGGCCGCGGCCCAGGCCGAGGTCTCCATCTTTAATAAGATTTCCGGCCAGGGGACCTGGGGCATCGTTAGCAGCGGGGTAAGCAGCAGCTACGTGGAGGACGCGGTGGCCGAACTGGGGCTGAAGGACCGGGTGCGAGTCCTCAAGCTGGGTTTTACCAACCCCTTGCCGGCCAATCTCATCCTCAAATTTCTGGCCCCCCTGGAGCGGGTGTTGGTGGTGGAAGAATTGGAGCCCTTTCTGGAGGAGGGCCTCCGGGCCATGGCCCAGGCCCAGGGACTGACCCTGGCCATCCAGGGGAAAGGCCCGGCCCTGTTCTCCCGCCTCTATGAATATCACCCGGCCCTGGTGCGCCAGGTCGCGGCCCGCTATTTCGGCCTGCCCGGCAAAGCCCCGGAACCCCAGGACCCGGAAAAGGTCCTGGGGGCACCTCTCCCGGACCGGCCCCCCAACCTTTGTCCTGGCTGCCCCCACCGGGCCACGTATTATGCGGTGAAGATCGCCCTCAAGGACCTGGGGCTGGAAGGGGTCTTTCCCACGGACATCGGCTGCTACACCCTGGGGCTGCTGCCGCCACTAAGCATGGCCGATTTTCTCATCTGCATGGGCTCTTCCATCAATACCGCCGCGGGCATCTCCCGGGCCACCAATCAGAAGGTGGTGGCCTTTATCGGCGATTCCACTTTCTTCCATGCCGGGCTGCCGGGTTTGGCCAACGCGGTGCACCAGAATCATGACTTCCTCCTGGTCATCCTGGACAACGGCACCACCGCCATGACCGGCCACCAGCCCCACCCGGGGGTCACCCTCACCCCTCCCGGATACCCCTGCGAACACGTGCCCCTCAAGGGGGTGGTCAAGGCCCTGGGGGTACAAAACCTGTGGGTGGTCAACCCTTTTAAATATAAAGAGACCCTGGCGGCCACCAAAGAGGCGTTAAATACTACCGGAGTGCGGGTCCTCATTGCCGAGGCCCCCTGTCCTCTCCACGTGCATCGGGTCCAGGGCCGGAAAAGCAAGGCCCGCTTCCGGGTCACCGATAAGTGCCAGGACTGCCGCCACTGCCTGGATTACTTCGGCTGTCCGGCCATGCAAGTGAACCAGGGGCCGGAAGGGGGCCGCATGCTCATCGACCCTGATATCTGCTCCGGCTGCGCCTTCTGCGTCCAATGGTGCGAAGCCATCCGGCCGGTGAAGGTGGGAATGACAGAGAGACCATGAAAAACCATACGGAAAAAATCAGGCTGCGCATCTTCCTCACCGGTGTGGGCGGGCAGGGCACCTTGCTCGCCAGCCGGGTTTTGGGGGAGGCGGCCCTGGAGGCCGGATTCTCGCCCCTGGTGAGCGAAACCCACGGCATGGCCCAGCGCGGCGGCATCGTCGTCTCCACCGTGGTCCTGGGGGAGTTGAAAAGCCCCATTATTTCTCCGGGGGAGGCGGATATACTCTTGGGGTTCGAGGCCCTGGAGGCCTTCCGGGCGCTAAATTATTGCCACCTTAAAAGCCTGGTGATCGCCAACACCGCGGCTATGCCTCCCTACCCGGTGGCCATCGGCCAGGCCCAGTACCCCGCGGTGGCGCGCTTAATGGAGTTGCTGGCGGAGCAGGTGGGCGGGCTTTTGGCCTTTGACGCGGGGGACCGGGCCCGCCGGGCCGGCAGCCCCCTGGCGGTGAACATGGTGCTCCTGGGAGCCCTGGCCGCCAGCGCCTCCCTGCCTTTCAGCGATGAGGACCTGCGCCGGATTCTGCGCACCCGCACCAACCCCAAATTCCTGGAGGCCAACCTCCTCGCCTTCCAATCCGGGGCGGACGCGGCCGGAGTGGAGAAAAACTGGATAAAAAGGCCCCAATCCTGGCATTGAGAGGGCAGCGTTACTAACTTAAATTGACAATGAAGAGGGTGCTGCCTAATTAGCCTTTTGTCATCCTGAGCGAAGGATCTAGATTCTTCGGTCGCTCCGCTCCCTCAGAATGACAATTTTTAAAGTTTTGGAAAAATTCCCGGCAAGACTGTTTGGGCCATGGAACCGGCTGCTTCCCGGAAAAGAGGAAAAACAAAATACCGGCAACTGGCCCACACCGCGGACCTGGGCCTGCGCATCTGGGGGGCCACCCGGGAAGAGCTCTTTGAAAACGCCGGGGCCGCGCTAACAGCGGTCCTCACCGACCGGCGGCGGCTGCGGCTGGGAAAAAACGTGGAAATTTTGGTGGAGGCCCCCGATCTGGAGGCCCTCCTGGTTGCGTGGCTGAACCACCTGCTTTATCTTTATGACGTGGACGCCTTTCTGGGGCGGGAATTCCAAGTCTTGGCGTTATCCCCCCAGCGTCTGGCGGCCAGGGCCCGGGGGGAAACCTACGACCCCGAACGGCACGTGGCCCGGACCGCGGTCAAGGCCGCCACTTATCACCATTTGGCAATAGTTAAAGGCCGCGGCGGCTGGCAGGCCACGGTGATTTTGGATTTATGAGAGGATGGCGGAGAAGGGGGTTGTAGGGGCGGGTTTTAAACCCGCCCCTACGATCCCTGGCCCTCCCCCCACAAACCACTATCATGACCCCACAAGTCAAGCTGCGGCAGGTGGACGAGTATCGCTGGGAGATCCCCCGGGAGGGGAAGATGCGCACCCGGGGTTTGATCTTCGCCTCCCAGAAGATGCTGGCCAAGATCCAGGAGGATCAAAGCCTGCAGCAGGTGGCCAACGTCGCCACCCTGCCGGGCATTGAGGGCGCGTCCCTGGCCATGCCCGACATCCATTGGGGCTACGGCTTTCCCATCGGCGGGGTGGCGGCCTTTAATCTGGAGGAAGGGGTAGTCTCCCCCGGGGGCGTGGGCTACGACATCAACTGCGGCGTGCGCCTGCTCCGCACCAATCTGGCCAGGCCGGAGGTGGAGCCCCGCATCGAGGAGCTGGTCAACGCCCTGTTCGGCAACATCCCTTCGGGCCTGGGCTCGAGGCGGAAGGATTTGAAGCTCACGGTCCCCACGCTGCAGGAAGTCATGCGCCTGGGGGCCGGCTGGGCCGTGAAAAACGGCTTTGGAGATCAGGAGGACCTGGCCCACATTGAGGCCCAGGGCCAAATTCCCGGAGCCGATCCGGAGCTGGTCTCCGATTTTGCCATGAACCGGGGCAAGGACCAGTTGGGCACCCTGGGCTCCGGCAACCACTTCGTGGAAGTGGGCTATATTCAGGAGACTTATGACGCCAAGCTGGCCGCGGCCTTGGGGCTGTACCAAGGCCAGGTCACGGTCATTGTCCACACCGGCTCCCGGGGTTTGGGCCACCAGGTGTGCGATGACTATATCAAGATGATGCTTAAGGCCACCCAGAAATACGGCATTGAACTACCGGACCGTCAGCTTTGCTGCGCGCCTTTGAGTTCGCCGGAAGGCCGGCGATACCTGGCGGCCATGGCCGCGGCCGCCAATTTCGCGTTCGCCAACCGGCAGATGATCACCCATTGGGTGCGGGAGAGTTTTGAACAGGTGTTGCAGAAGGGCCCCAGGGACCTGGGATTGGAGCTGGTCTACGATGTGGCCCATAATATTGCTAAAATTGAAGAGCACCTGGTAAACGGCAAGAAGAAAAAATTATGCGTCCATCGCAAGGGCGCCACCCGGGCTTTTCCCCCGGGCCACCCGGAGACGCCCCCGGCTTACCAGAAGACCGGCCAGCCGGTGCTCATTCCGGGAGATATGGGGCGCTACTCCTTTGTCCTGGTGGGCACGGAAAAAGCCCTCACCGAAACCTTCGGCAGCACCTGCCACGGCGCGGGCCGGGAGATGTCCCGGAAGGCGGCCCTGAAGGCGGCCCGGGGCCGGTCCATCATCCAGGAATTGAAGGCCCAGGGCATCATCGTCCGGGGCGCGGGCCGGGCCACGGTGGACGAGGAAATCCCCGAGGCTTACAAAGACGTGGAGACCGTGGTGGAAGTGGCCCACGGCGCGGGCATCAGCAAGAAAGTGGCGAAGTTGAAGCCTTTGGGGGTTATTAAGGGTTAACCGTAGGGTGGGCATGGCCCACCGGCTTTTGATAAATATGTTCGAGAGTTATAGATGCCACAGATAGGACTATTTTGGGCCGAGTATTTCCGCTCAATTTATATTCCAGAAATCGAAACCTTTGCCCAATGCTTGGTTGATAGAATCCTGCCAACATTCAACAAGTTAGAGGATGAAGCAAGCGAGATTGAGGAAAAAGAAAATGAACGCCTTTGTATGCTGAGCGGTCCTGATGATGATGGTGAAACTATTGCTAAACAAGCTCGTGAAGCAGGGCAAGATCATTATACGAGATTTAGCTCTATGCGCCAGGGCATAGTTAATATGTTTTGCGCTGGCTTGTATCATCTTTTTGAACAACATATATTCAATATTTATCGTTTGGAGATATTAGGAATTGGGAAAGAAGTTAAAGAGAATCTAACATTAGAGATAATTCATAAAGAATTTTTAGACCGAGTAGGCATTAATATAAAGAAGATGAAAGCATGGATGCTTATTGATGAATTACGACTTATTTCTAATACTGTGAAACATGCTGACGGAAAGTCGTCTAAAAAATTGAAGGAAACAAAACCAAAACTTTTTTATAATCCAGAGCTTGCTGGATTACGTTCTCTTAGGAGCAAACCTGGGCCTGTATTAAAGCCTATGTTCGGAGAAAATGTGTATGTAACATTTGATGATTTTTCCAATTATGTTGATGCATTAAAGAGTTTCTGGTTTGAGCTTGCGGATTTAATTGAGTCTAATTATAAGAATTAAGGATTGATAGGCGTTCCCGAGCAGAAGTTCTAGAACGATATAAAAGAAATGGTGGGCCATGCCCACCCTACAGTGGTGTCCAAG
Source organism: Thermodesulfobacteriota bacterium (assembly GCA_040757175.1). Taxonomy (GTDB): domain Bacteria; phylum Desulfobacterota; class Desulfobaccia; order Desulfobaccales; family 0-14-0-80-60-11; genus SURF-52. Next base: position 30,988 of record JBFLXM010000052.1, on the reverse strand, counting down.
CTCAGTTTGGACGGTAATAAAACGTTCCCAAGCGCAGCTTGGGAACGAGATATGTGAATTTTGGCGTCTTGGCGCCTTTGCGTCTTTGCGTGAGAAAAATATGTTCGACCGACTCTCCGATAAACTGGCCGGCATCTTCAAGAAACTCAAAGGCCATGGCAAGCTCTCCGAGGCCCAGGTGGAAGAGGCCCTGCGGGAGGTGCGGCTCGCCCTGTTGGAGGCCGACGTCCACTACAAGGTTACAAAAAACTTCATTGAGGCCATCAAGGTCCGGGCCGTGGGCGAAGAGGTGATGCGGTCCCTCACTCCCGCACAGCAGGTGATCAAAATCGTTCACGAGGAGTTGACCGGGCTTCTGGGAGGCGAATCCCCCCGCCTGGACTTGAGCGGCAAGCCCCCGGTGGCCCTGATGCTGGTGGGCCTCCAGGGCTCGGGTAAGACCACCACTGCGGGCAAACTGGCCCGGCGCCTGAAAAGCCAGGGCCGCCAGCCTTACCTGGTGCCCGCGGACGTGCAACGGCCCGCGGCCATTGAGCAATTGAAACGCCTGGCCGGGGATATCGGCGTGGACGTCTACCCCACACAACCGGACCAGAATCCGGTGGTCATCGCCAACGCGGCCATGGAGGCGGCCTATACCGCGGGCCATGATATCGTCATTCTGGACACTGCGGGCCGTCTCCATATCGACGCGCCCCTGATGGACGAACTCAAGGCCATCAAGGCCAAGACGGAGCCCCAAGAGATCCTTTTGGTGGCCGACGCCATGACCGGCCAGGACGCGGTGCAGGTGGCCCAGAAATTCCACGACCTGTTGCGCCTCACCGGCGTCATCCTCACCAAGATGGAGGGAGACGCCCGGGGGGGCGCGGCCCTGTCCATGCGCGCGGTGATCGGCCAGCCCATCAAGTTCCTGGGGGTGGGGGAGAAATTAGACGCCCTGGAGGTCTTTCATCCCGACCGCTTGAGCTCCCGCATCCTGGGCATGGGGGACGTACTCACCCTCATCGAGAAGGCCCAGGAGACCTTCGACGCGGACCAGGCCCTGGCCCTGGAAAAAAAGCTGCGGAAAGAGGGATTTAGCCTGGAAGATTTCCGGGACCAATTGCGGCAAATTAAAAAGATGGGTACAATGGAACAATTACTCGACCTGATCCCGGGCTTGGGAAGGAACAAGGCCCTCAAGGACCTGAAGCCGGACGACCGGGAACTGAAACGGGTGGAGGCCATTATCAATTCCATGACGCCCAAGGAGAGGGCCGATCATTTGATGATCAACGGCAGCCGGCGCCGCCGCATCGCCCTGGGCAGCGGCACCACCGTCCAGGATGTCAACCGGCTGCTGAAAAATTTCGCCACCACCCAGAAAATGATCAAGCAAATGACCCAGGGAGGCAAGAAGGGCAAACGCCCCTTCTTCCCGGGGAAGTTTTTTTAAGATGGCGGTGGGGGAGGGCCGGGGATTAGGCGCCCCAGCCTTCTCCTCCCCCATACCAAACTAAAAGGAGGATAGAGCGGCCCCATGGCATTACGTATCCGGTTGGCCCGTTTCGGCGCCAAGAAGCGCCCTTATTACCGCATAGTGGTAACCAATAGTGAGTCCCCCCGGGACGGCAAGTTTCTGGAGATTGTGGGTTCTTATGACCCCCGTCAAGATCCGGCTGCGGTTACGGTAAAAGATGAGCTCCTGGCTTTATGGATGAGTAGGGGAGCAACCCCCACGGACACGGTGGCCAGTCTTTTGAAGGGGCGGGGAGCCCCCGCTCCCGCGGCCGCGGCAGAAGCCTGAAGCGCGCCCTACCCGGGAGACCCTAAAAAGGTGGAGTCCACCCCATCCTCGACGAGGTGGCGACAATGAAAGACTTGGTAAAGTTCATCGCACAGGCTCTTGTGGATAATCCTGACCAGGTGCAGGTCAACGAAATCGAAGGGGAGCAGACCTCCGTCATCGAGCTCAGAGTGGCCAAGGAAGATTTGGGGAAGGTAATCGGCAAGCAGGGACGCACGGCCCGGGCTATACGCACCATTCTGAGTGCGGCCTCCACCAAGATTCGCAAGCGTTCGGTTCTGGAAATCCTTGAGTAAAGGGCACGGGACCGTCCCCTCAACCGTAGGATTGGGCAAGGTGTCCGGGGTTCATGGACTCAGGGGCGCCCTGAAAGTGCGAGCGGATGCCGCCACGGCCACCACCGACCCCGAGGTGATCATCGCCTTGGGGGAGGTGGAAATCGGGGACAAACGCCACCGGGTGGCCAGCGCCAGCCGCCAGAGAGGGCAGGTTCTCCTCTATCTGGAGGACATAAAAACCCGGGACCAGGCGGAAGCCCTCATCGGCCAGGAAGTCAGGGGGGAGGTGGCGCGTTTTCCCCGCCTGCCTGCAGGAGAATTTTACTGGTTCCAGGTTTTGGGGTTACCCGTCATTAATGACGGGGATGGGGCTTTGTTGGGGCACCTCCGGGAGATCATCGCCACCCCGGCCCACGATGTCTATGTGGTGCGCCGGGGGGAGGCGGAGTTGCTCCTGCCCGCGGTGGAGGAGGTGGTTGCCGAAATTAACCTGGAGGAGGGGTGGATCAAGGTCACGCCGCCTCCGGGACTGTTGGAGGCTTATGCTCATTGAGCTGCTCACCCTGTTCCCGGAGTTTTTTGTAACCCCCCTCAGCCAGAGCATGCTTAGCCGGGCCCAAGGGCAGGGCGCGGTGGAATTCCGGATTTTGAACCTGCGGGACTTCACCACCGACCGCCATCGGGTGGTGGATGACCGCCCCTTTGGCGGCGGCCCGGGGATGGTCCTGAAGATCGAGCCCCTGGTGCGGGCCATCCGGGCGGTAAGGCGGGAAGACCCGGAAGTGCGGGTCATTTTGCTCAGCCCCCGGGGTTTTTTGTTCACCCAGGACCAGGCCCGGGAACTGGCTGAACAAAAACATCTGTTGCTGATTTGCGGCCATTATGAAGGGGTGGACGACCGCCTGCGTTTTTATATTGATGCCGAGCTGTCCATCGGCGATTATATCTTAACCGGGGGGGAGATTCCGGCCCTGGTGGTGGTGGACGCGGTGACCCGGCTGCTTCCCGGGGTCCTGGGGGGCGAAGGGGCCGTGGAGGACGAATCCTTTCAAACCGGGTTGCTGGAATACCCCCACTATACGCGGCCCCGGGACTTTGAAGGGCACGAAGTGCCGGAGATGCTGCTCAGCGGCGACCATCAGCGCATCAACCGCTGGCGGCGGCAGGAGGCCCTGCGGCGCACCGCCGCAGAGCGCCCCGATTTACTGGGAAAAGCGGTCCTGGATGACCGGGACCGGGAGTTTTTGCTAAAATTATCCGATTCTGGAAAGAAAGATTAGGTGGTTACTATGGAACGCGTAGACCAATTATCCCGGGAACAGATGCGGGCGGACCTGCCCCCTTTCCGCCCGGGAGACACCGTGGAAGTGCACGTGCGCATCGTGGAAGGGGACAAGGAACGCATCCAGGTCTTCAAAGGGGTGGTCATCCGTAAAAGAGGCGCGCTCACCGGCTCCACCTTCACTGTGCGGAAAGTATCCTACGGCGTGGGCGTGGAGCGCATCTTTCCCTTACACTCTCCGAACATCGAGCAAGTGGTGGTTCTCACCCGGGGCGATGTCAATCGCAGCCGCCTTTACTACCTGCGCCAGCGGATGGGCAAAGCGGCCCGGATCAAAGAAAAGCGGACCCCCCAGGCATGAAAAAGCTCCGGGCCGGCAAGCAGGTCTTTGCTGACCCGGAGGCCTATTGGCGCTTGCAGAAACTTCCCCTCATCGCCGGGGTGGATGAAGTGGGCCGGGGTCCCCTGGCGGGGCCGGTGGTGGCCGCGGCCGTGATTCTGCCGCCGGACGCGGTATTTCCCGGCCTGAAGGATTCCAAGCGCCTTACTCAGGAGATGCGGCTGCTCCTGGATGTACAGATCCGGGAACAGGCTTTGGCCTTTGCCGTTCGGGAGGTGGGCCCCCGGCAGATCGAGACCCTGGGCATCCTGGCCGCCAGCCTCAAGGCCATGGCCCAGGCGGTTAAGGCCCTCTCCCTCCTCCCGGAAATGGTGCTGGTGGACGGGCCCCACCCCCTGCCCCTGGCCTATCCCCAGCAGCCGGTGGTCAAGGGGGACGATCTCTGTCCTTCCATCTCCGCGGCCGCGGTCCTGGCCAAGGTGCACCGGGACCGGCTCATGGCCTCCTTTCACCGCCAATATCCCCAATACAATTTTCCCCGGCACAAAGGCTACGCCACCGCGGAACACCTGGAGGCCCTGCGTTGTTGGGGCCCTTGCGCCATCCACCGCCGCACCTTCAGCGGCGTGAAGGAGTGGCTGGCCGACCGGGAATAATACTGTTTTTGGTTTTTGGTTTTTCGTTTTTCGAGAAAAGAATCTATAATTTCAATTAATTATAAATAGCATATCTTTTAACGAAAAACGAAAAACGCTAAACGAAAAACGATGTATTTTTTCCTTTGCGTTCTTGGCGTCTTTGCGTGAAATTTATCTTAGATGAAAGACCCTCGGCGACAATTAGGCGATGCCGGCGAAGACCTGGCGGCCGCGGCCCTGAAAAAGCAGGGCTACAAAATCCTGGAGCGCAATTATACCACCCCCCTGGGGGAGATCGACCTCATCGCCCGGCACGGAGGCGAGGTGGTCTTCATCGAGGTCAAGACCCGGAAAAGCCTCCGGTTCGGGGAACCCCAGGACGCGGTCTCTCCTCCCAAACAGGCGCGTCTGCGGCGGCTGGCCGATTATTATTTAAAACAGAAACGTCTGGGGGAGGTGCCGGTGCGGTTTGACGTGGTGGCCATTACCATGGCCGCAGGCGACCCCCGGGTGGAGCTTATTCAGAATGCCTTTTGATTTGTATGCCGGGCGGACACTGCCCCCGATTATTCGCTAAATGTAAAAGAAATTTCAACTTTCAATGCTCTACATCGTCGCCACCCCCATCGGCAATCTGGAGGATATCACGCTGAGGGCCCTCCGGGTCCTCAAGGAGGCGGACCTCATCGCCGCGGAGGATACCCGCCACACCCGCAAGCTCCTCACCCACTACGGCATTAAAACCCCCCTCAGCAGCTACCATGCCCATAACCAGAAGACCCGGGGCCCGGAGCTGATCCGCCGCCTGGAGGCAGGCCAAAATATCGCCCTGGTGAGCGACGCGGGCACTCCCGGGTTTTCAGACCCGGGGACCGACCTGGTGGCCCGGGCCTGGGACGCAGGTGTCAAGGTGGAAGCCGTGCCCGGCCCGGCCGCGGGGGTGGCGGCCCTGTCCATGTCCGGCTTTAAAGGGGACGTCACCTTTGTGGGTTTCCTCCCCGCCCGGGAGGGAAAGCGCCGGGAATTTTTGTACGGCTTGGCGAATGAGCCCCGGGCGGTTATAATTTATGAATCCCCCCGGCGCCTGCTGGCCACCCTTGAGGAAATCGCCGCGGTGATGGGCAACCGCCTGGTGCTGGTGGTCCGGGAACTGACCAAAAAATTCGAGGAAGCCTGGCGGGGGCCGGTGGAAGAAGTGGCCGGTCAACTGGCCGGCCGGGAAATTAAGGGCGAATGCACCCTGGTCCTCTCCTGTCCCGAAGGGGAAGAGGCCCAGGAAGTGGACCTGGCCGCTTACCTGATAAAAACGGCCCAGGCCAGCCGCCTCCAGGGACGGCGGCTCACCGACCTGGTGGCCGGGGAGTTGAAGATGCCCCGGCGCCGGGTTTACCAGGCTTATCTGGCTTTGAAAGCCCAGGCGCGGCTTAAATAGTTATTTGTGGAGGCAGGGCCAGGGACCGTAGGGGCGGGTTTTAAACCCGCCCCTACAGCCCCCCTGCAAATGAATTTTGTCTATGTCTAAGCTATCCATGTCACATCGTAAAGCAAAAATCCTGGTAGTGGAAAAGGAACTCTGGGTGGAAAACCGCCTGGGCCTCCATGCCCGGCCCGCGGCCCAGATAACCATGCTGGCCCAAAAGTTCGACGGCGAGATCGTTCTGGAAAAGGACGGCTCCCGGGCCAATGCCCGGGATCTGCTGGCCCTGCTGGCCCTGGACTGTCCCCAGGGCACCCGCCTGGTGATCCGGGCCGCCGGCCCCCAGGCCCAGGAGGCCGCGGCCGCTTTGATTTCCTTGTTTGCCAGCAAGTTCGGAGAAAAATGACCCCCCACAACCGGCTTCTCCAGGGTATCCCCGCTTCTCCCGGTATAGTCCTGGGCCGGGCCAAGGTGCTGGCCGAGCGGGTGGAGGCCCAGCCCTATTATTGCCTTCTTTATTCTCCGGAAGAGATCAATAATGAGATCGGCCGCTTCCTCAAAGCCGTGGAGCAGGCGGAAGGGGACCTCATCTCCCTGAAAGCCTCCCTCCCAGAGGAGTATCAGGAACACGCCCACCTCCTGGACCTGCAAATCCTGATGCTCAAGGAGCGGATGATCTTCCAGGAAACCCAGCGGCTCATCCAGGAAGAGCGCTACAATGCCGAGTGGGCCTTGTTCCAGGCCTGGCAGAAGGTGCGGGAGCTGTTCCAGGGCATCGGCGACCCTTACATCAAAGGCCGCATCCAGGATGTGGAAGAGGTCTATCGCCGCCTCCAGAGCCATCTCGCGGGCAAAGAGGCCTGGAACCTGTCTGCGGAGGAGCCGGTGATTATCGTGGCCCGGGACCTTTCCCCCGCGGAAGCCACCCAGATGACCAGATCCCAGGTACTGGGGTTTATCACCGAACGGGGCGGGCGGACTTCCCACACCGCCATTATCGCCCAATCCCTGGAGATTCCGGCGGTAGTGGGCGTGGACTTTGCCACCCGGGAGATTGCCAGCGGCGACCAGTTGATCATGGACGGTCTCACCGGCCAGATAATCCTGGAACCCGACGAGGCCTTGAGCCGCTCTTACCAGACCCGGAAGAGGGATTTCGAAGCCTTCAAGGGCGAAGTGGCCCTATCCAGCAACCAGCCCGCCATCACCCTGGATGAGTTCCCCACCCAGATCCTGGCCAATATCGAGCTGCCGGAAGAAGTGGACCTGGGGCTGAAATACGGCGCCGACGGCGTGGGCCTCTTGCGCACCGAGTTCATCTATCTGCGACAGCGCCATCTGCCCACCGAAGAGGAGTTGTTTGAGGATTACCGGCGGGTAGTGGCGGCCATGGCCCCCAAGATGGTGACCATCCGCACCTTGGACATCGGCGGGGACAAATTTCTCTCCCACCTGGAATACGCCCCGGAAATGAACCCGGCCCTGGGCCTCCGGGCCATTCGCTTCTGCCTTAAGGAACAGAACATCTTTCGCACCCAGTTGAAGGCCATCCTCCGGGCTTCGGCTTACGGCCGGGTCCGGGTCATGTTTCCCCTCATCTCCAGCGTCCGGGAATTGCAGGAGGCGCGGCGCCTCTTAGATACGGTAAAACAAGAACTGCAACTGGCAGGGGTGCCTTTTGACGCCCAGATGCTGGCGGGGGCCATGATCGAGGTGCCCGCGGCCGTAACCCTGGCCCATCTCTTAACCCAGCAGGCAGACTTTTTTAGCATTGGCACCAATGACCTGATACAATATGCCTTGGCCATTGACCGGGGCAACAAGCAGGTGGCCGACATGTACCAACCCCTGCACCCGGCGGTGATGCGCATGATCCGGGAAGTGGTCCACGCCGCCCGGGTGGCCCGCATCCCGGTGGCCATGTGCGGGGAGATGGCTGGAGACCCCCTTTATATCCCGGTGCTTTTAGGTTTGGGAGTAGCGGAATTATCCATGAATGCCATGGCCATCCCCATGGCCAAGTACATTATCCGGATGATCACCATTGACGAAGCCCGGAAGATCGCCCGCCATGCCTTGCGCCTGGTCACGGTGGAGGAAGTTAATGACTATGTGGCCCAGGAAATGAATCGCCGCTTTCCGGAAATTTTCCGGTTCGTCCACGCCCTGGGCGCCAATCTGGAACCATGAAAGAAGATAAGGAAGACAATCTCAAGATCATCTGCCGCAACCGCAAGGCCTACTTTGACTTTGTCATTGACGCCTTTTATGAGGCCGGTCTGGTCTTGACGGGGACCGAAGTCAAAGCCCTGCGGGAGGGCCGGGCCAATATCAATGATGCCTACGCCCGCTTCCGGGATGGAGAGATCTTTCTCTATAACGCCCATATCAGCCCTTATTCCCACGCCGCCCTGGACAGCCACAACTCCGAGCGTCCCCGGAAACTGCTCCTGCACCGCTGGGAAATGAAACGTCTCCTGGGGAAACTCCAGGAACGGGGCTACACCCTGGTGCCATTAAGACTGTACTTCAAGAATGAACATGCTAAAGTGGAGCTGGCCCTGGCCAAAGGCAAGAAAAAAGTCGATAAAAGGGAAGCCATCCGCCGCCGGGAGGAACAACGGGAAATAGACCGGGCCCGCAAACGGCGGCGATGAGTAATAAAACAAGCAAGGAAACACTGTGGAATTTTTTCAGAGGATCGCGGAGAATCGCATTTTGGAGGCCATTGACAGTGGCCTCTTTGACAATCTGCGGGGGAGGGGAAAGCCCCTCAAGTTTGAAGATGACAGTCACATCCCCCCGGAATTGCGCATGGCTTACAAGATTCTGAAAAATGCCGACTGCCTCCCCCCGGAGCTGCATTTGCGCAAGGAAATCGTGCAGTTGCAGGACCTGGTGGCCTCCCTGCCGGATGAAGCGGAGAAGCTCGCGCAGATGCGCCGCCTCAATTTCCTGGTGATGAAGCTGAATATGACCCGGGCCGTTTCCCCCCAATTGCTGGAGCACGACCTCTATACTCCCAAGGTTCTGGAGCGTCTGGAAACGAGGCGCGTTTGAACCGGCAAAATGAAGCTCCGTTGGGATAACCCCCTTTGGCGGCGCCGGGCTCCGGCCCTGGCGAAGACTTTAGTCCGGGCCTACCTGGGTACCTGCTCCCCGGATATGCGCATCAGTCCGGAGATGAACAACTTGTTGCTTTCCCGCCAGCCCCTGATCTTCACGGTCTGGCACTGCCACCTCCTCTTTCCCCTTTATTATGTCCGGCGCTACTTTCCCCACCTGCCGCCCCTGGTGGTGATGGCCAGCCCCAGCCGGGACGGCGAATTTATCGGGGAGGTGGCCCGAGGTCTGGGCTTTACGGTCTGCTTCGGGTCCCGGCGCAAAGGCGGGGTTCAGGCCCTGAAAAAGCTGGCGGACTACTTCCGCCAGGGTTACAGTTGCGGTCTGATTGCCGATGGCTCCCGGGGGCCGGCCCGGGTGGCCCAAAAGGGACCCCTGTATCTGGCCCGGGAGACCCAGGCTCCCCTGGTGCCCCTGGCGGTGGCCAGCCGCCGGAAAATCACCTTCAATACCTGGGACCGCTTTGAATTGCCCCTGCCTTTCAGCCGCATGGCCGTGCTGGTGGGCGATCCCCTTTATATCGGCCCCGGAGACCGGGGCCGGCTTTTGGAGGACCGCCGCCGGGAATTGGAAACCCGCCTCAATCTCCTCTTCGCCCAGAGCCAGCAATATTTTTCCCTTTAAAAAATCAACATAAAATGGGACGCGGACAGTATTAATAGTTCCCCCAAGGGGCATAATATGTTAAATTTATAGAAAATCCTTTAACTTGATGGTATGACATGCGCTTTGAAGAATTGGACGCCCAAACCCTGAGTCAGATCGGCACGCCGGAAGCCACCGCTAAGGCCAAAGAGATGGTTCAAGGTCAACACCTGTTGCACGGCTATCGTTTGCCCGACCGTCTCCAGGGTGTGGTCTGGGATGACCAGCCCATCCAGGTGGAGGTCAGGATTCAAAACGACCAGTTATCCTATGTCTGCTCCTGCCCCCAGGTGGAGGGCGGGGAAATCTGCTCCCATGTCTTGGCCCTGTTGTGGGCCTGGGTGGAGGACTCCGGCAAGTTCCTGCACCGGGCGGAACTCACGGAAAAGCTGAAGAAATACTCCAAAAAGGAACTGATAGAGATCATCCTGGACCTGGCGGCCCGGACCCCGGAAGTGCGGGAAGTACTCAAGGAGGAAGAAGAAGGCCTCGAGGATATCTTGGAGTCCATCGACCATGTGGTGGAGGAAGTTTCAGGGGACTCCACCTCCATCAACGATGCGGAGGCCAAGCTGCACCGGGCCCAGGCCCGGGCCGACCGGCTGGCCCAAAGCGGGCAGTTGGCGGAGGCCCGCTCCATCTATTTTTACCTCCTGGACAATATCTTGGGTATGGAGGAACGCTTTCCCCAGGGTAAGGGTTTTTCCCCGGAACTGAAAACCGAGCTTTTTGAGGAATATTGCCAGTTCATCCATGAGGACCGGCACCTGGAAAAGGAGCTGGTGCAGCAGGAGATCGAACAATTGGAAAGCCGCTCTCCCGAGTCCCGGGCAGGGCTGGATCTGGCGGAACTTAAAAGGGAAGTCTTGGGCTCGGCCTGAGGGCTTTCTACGAAGTTGCGCCCATAAAGTTGAGTAGGGGCGGACCGGGTGTCCGTCCTTTTTTTGGGCTCAGGACCCATCCCCCGCCGGGGCGGTGGGTCCTTCTTTTTCCGGCAAGGCCGGCCCGGGCGCCAGGGCGGGCCGGAGGAGAATGGTCTTCTGGTAGATGCTCAGCAGCGACAGCAGGAAAGAGAGGATCAGGGGTCCCAGAATGAAGCCGATCATGCCGAAATAGGTGATGCCCCCCAGGATGCTGAAGAGGATGAAGATGGAGGGAGTGGAGCGGCTGCCCTTCATGAGCAACGGTTTGAGCAGGTTGTCGATGACGCTCACCAGGACCCCTCCCCAAATGATCAGCCCCACCCCGGGGCCCACGTGCCCGGTAACGAGAAGATAAACTGCGGCCGGTCCCCAGATGATGGCGCTCCCCACCACCGGGATCACGGCCGCGGGGATCATCACCGTGCCCCAGAACGCGGGCTGGGGCAGGCCGAAGATCCAGAACCCCACCCCCCCCAGGATGCCCTGGACAAAAGCCACTATCACCGTGCCCCAGAGAGTGGCCTTGATGGTGACTTCCGTCTCGTGGAGAATTTCGTCATTATGCATGGCATCCAGGGGGGAGAGTTTTTTTATTTCCTCGATGAAATCGTCCCCCTGAATGAACATGAAAAACGCGATGAACAGCACCAGCACCAGGTCCAGAAAGAAATAGGTGAAGCCTTTGAGGAGGCCGATGGCGTTGCTGTACACGAATTCGCTGGCCTTGGTCAGGACCGTCAGGACGATCTGATCCAATTTGATCTGTTCCGGGGGCAGGGGCAGATTCAGATGCAGGAGCCAGCCCTGCAAGGCCTTGGCCTTGGTGTCCACCCACTGCCAGAGCTGGCCGTTTTGTATTCCCTGGCGCACCACCCCGGAGAACTCCAGGGCTTGATTGGCGATGATGGACACCAGGCTGATGAGGGGAATAATGATGACCAGGGCCAGGATGAGGCAGGTGACCAGGGAGGCCAAGGTGCGCATGCCGTAAAAGACCCGGGTGAGGGCCCGGTGCAACGGTTTGGCCGTGAAAAAGAGCACCATGGCCATGAAGATGTCCAGAAGATAGGGTTTGACCACCAGGTAAGAGAAATATAACACCAGCAGGGTAATGGCCCCGAAAAAGAGGCGGGCGAACTGGCTGGGGAAGGCCACCCGTTCTTCCGCCGGGGGGCAGGGCGGGCAGACTGCCGCTGGCTCCGGAGCCGGCGCGGGGGGTTCTCCCGGAGGCGGCTGCGTTCCTTGGGGTTCAGGTTCGGTCATGGACTTTTACTTTTTTCCCGGGAATCAAGGGCAATATACGGCAAAAATGATGGTTTGGAAAGATGAAAAGGAAGTGTTCCCGGAGTTCCCTGCATGAAAAAGGCGGCCTGTCGGCCGCCTTCGGAGAAAGGCGCAGAATGATGGATTATGAATGACGATTTCTGTCCCTGGCTGAGGAAGTGAAGTTACCCGTTTTTACCCAATTCAGCAGATCCTCACGCAACCCACTGCCACGATGAGACCGTTCCCGTCTTTTTATCAGTTCCAGTCTCAATCTCAAGGGCATGGTAAAGTAAAGCGGACTTTCCATGCACATTTCCACAGCCTTCTTTTTAGTCATAACATCCCCCCCAGGACATTATGCCCTCTGGCCGCGACCTTAATTATCCCGGAAGCTCCCGGGTTGGAGGTGATATTTCCACCCCCAACTTAACGCGGCGCAAGTGGTAGGTTGGTCTGAACGGCATCTCTCCCCCGTAACCATTGGTACACCTGAACATTCCGCGCCCATTTCCTCCTTACTGTTGGTGGTTTACTAAACAACTTTCAGCCATTTCTTTAGCATCCTAGTTTATAAATAACATTTTGTCAATGATATTTATTATCTTTTTTGCAGTGTATTCGGCAATATCCGCTAGGCCGTCAATGGGCATAAATAAACTGGCATTATTAGAAAATAGGCAGGTCACCGAAGCAGGAAACTCATCATCCAGTAAATGAAAAATATAATAAAGGGGTATCCGGGGCAAGGGCAATAGGGTGAAGGAGAAGTCTCCACTCATGGCGTCTTGATTGATATAGCCGGAAAGGGCAGAGACGATTTTTTCCTGGTGGCGATTTATCTTGATTACCTGCGGGACTAGAATTTGCTCGGCATTGGCTGCAAAAGCAGCATGATAGGGCATGCTGTGGGGCAGCTCTTTGAAAGACTTGAGTGGATGAAGCTGTACCGTTAAGTCAGGGACACGGCTGGCATACAGGGCTACCAGCAATCCCACCGGCCCGGCCGCGGATTCACCGGAAAGTAATATTTCTTCCCGGCTCAGGATACATTTCTCCCCAAAAGCCTGGAAAATGAGGCAGTCATTTTCAATCTCGGCAGGAAGACACACTGCCAGTTCCGCCGGTGACCTGGCCCACGCCTGTACCAGATATTCATTCCTGATCCGGAGATAGCCTTGGCTCATACTTTACTTTAGAAAATCCAGCAAACTTTTCCAAGGAAAACTGCCGCTGGGGATATTTCCCGGTTCCCAAGCTGCCGCTCCACGGGGCGAAAAAAAGGCGAAGCAGAGCTTCGCCTGAAAATAGCATTGGCCGGCTGGAGCTTGGGAAAGAAGGGGAGGGTTAACCGGCAATATTAGCGGTGAAATCCCCCACCCCGGGGGCCGCCGCCCCCACCTCGGGGGCTGCCGCCTCCACCCCGGGCAAAGCCGCCGCCGCCCTGGGGGCCGCCAACGTAGCCACGGGCGCCGCCGCCGCCCTGGGGGCCGCTAACATAGCCCCGGGGACCGCCGCTGTAGCCCCCCCGGGGGCCGCCGACGACGCTTGGGGTGCCGCCGACGTAGCCACGGGTGCCTCTGCCCCCACCCCGGTAATAGCCCCCCCCGCCTCGGTAATAGGGGCCGCCGCCTCGGTAATAGGGGCCGCCGCCCCGGTAGTAACCGCCGTAGGGCCGGTAACAACCCCCGTAGGGGCGACCATAATAGCCCCCGTAGTAGCCCCCGCCATAATACGGGTAGTAACCGCCGTAATACACGGGCGGAGCATAGTAAACCACCGGGGGAGCATAGTAACCGGGATAAGCCGGATAGCCCGCATAACCCGGATAGCCCGAAGCATAAGTGGCGGCGGCGAACAGGGAGTTGAAGGCGGCCAAACCGAAAAAGGCCCACCCTAATGACTGCCAGTTGGCCATGGCCGGTGTGGCCAAAGCCATAATGAGGGCCACGGCCACAAGGATTTTTACCGCGCGTCTCGCTCTTCCTCTTCTCATCATCATTCCTTCCCCATGGGAAGCGTCATCTGGGATACTGGAGGGGCCGGAAAGGGGAAAAAGCTCCCTGACCCCTCTGGGCCTCTTTGCCTATTTAGACTGGAGCAGCCCCCGGAAAGTTAATGGCTGTTTTTCAGAAAACTGCACTTTGGAAACGATGGGGAAAGCGTTTTACTTTTCCGGTTCACAGGTTCCCGCTATGGAGGAGTTCCCGGATGAAGACTATTGCAGGGATTACACCTCAGAGAGGCGTTTGGCCACTACGAAGGAGCCTTCAAGCTTGGGTTGGTGCAGATCGCTAATAACCACGCGGCCGCTGCTGTTGGAGGCATGGATCATTTGGCCGTCTCCCGCGTAAATTCCCACATGGTTGATATGACGACCCCTGGGGGCGAAAAAGAGGAGATCCCCAGGGCGCAATTTGGCTAAATCCAGGGTGTATGCCACTGCCTTGCCTTCCCGGGCCTGCTCGGAACTGGAGCGAGGCAGGTCAATATTGGATTTTTGATAGATATACTGCACAAATCCTGAACAATCGGTGGCACGGCCGTTCTCCAAGGAACCGCCCAGCCGGTAGGGAGTACCCAAATAATGGCGGGCTTGGGCCACGATCCGCTCTGTGGGATTATTTGATCCAGACCGGTTAGACGGCGGCCTTGCCGACGGCGAACCCTTTGGGGGCGTTGAGGAGGAGTGCGGCAGGCGCGCCAGGGGGCCCCGGAGACTTCTGGGCGCCAACAAGTCGCGTCCGCCTCTTTGGGGTTTGATTCTCGTGGCCGGAGTTCTTGGGAGAACGGCGCTGGCAGATATTCTTCGCAGCGGGCCCGGGGCCGGATTAGATGACGAGGACAGGGACCGGCTTAAAGACGCGCCCGGAATTGTCCGGCCCATGCTGCTGCTTCCCCGGAGGGAAAGGGAAGATTTTGCCGCACCGGCCAAGGCAGATGCAGGTCCAGCCGGGAGGCAAAGCAGGGAGATTAGCATCACCAGAACGGTTTTCGGTAGTTTCCCTACTATCATTCTACTCCTGGTTCTATGGGTTCCAAAGCTTTGGTTACCGGCTTGGCCAAAGATGCCCGGCGGGCAAAGCGCACGGTCCTGAAGCAGATACTTAGGACCCATCAGCAAAGCCGCATTATCGAGACTCCACCGAAATCTTTGCAAGGGATGGGCCAAAGAGGTCCCAAGATCAAGGGGGGAGGGAGAAGGAAGGAAAAGGGGAGGCCGGCCCGGTATTTCCGCCCCCCCCAGTTCCGGCTGAAACTCCAGGCCCGGCTAACGGCTAAGGGAGGCAGCCTCCGGGTCCTGGGCATTTATTTCCTTGGTGACGGCTTTGCCGGTATTCTTGCCGAACTCCTTGAAGCCCGCCACCAGGAGATAGTTGAGCACCGTGCGGAGGTCCGAGGAGGCGCCCAGGCTGTGGGCCTCCCCCACCCAAACCGGCCGCGAGAGCTTCTGGGTCCGGTAGGCCGGACCCTCCACCACCGTGAGCTGGAGCCAACGGTCATAAAGGGGGGTGACGTCGGCGGAGTAGCCCGCCAACGGCAGGCCCACGTAAAAGGCGGGGCCGCCCCAGCCCCAGCCGCAGCCGCCCCCGCCATAGCCCACCCCCCAGCCGATGCCGCCATAATAATCCGGGGCGGTGACGCTGACGCTCCGAGGTTCTCCCATGCCATACCGGAAAAACAGGTAAAAATCAGCCTTATCGAAAGTGGTGACCGGATATCCGTGGGTTAACAGGAGCTTATTCAGTTTTTCTTTGATTTCCTTGTCCAGGAGTGGGTTTGGGGCCTCAGGGTTTTCCATGATGAAGAAGAAGCCCCCGGGTCTGACCTGCGCCTGGGTGCCGGGATCGGTGTAACCGTTTACCTTGATGGTATAGGTCGTGGTGCAACTTGGCAGGCACCAGCCCAAGACCACTAGGGCCAGAAATCCCACGGCTTTTTGCATCGCTAGCCTCCAAACCGCAGAGGGAATTATGGCTGCGGTGCCGGGATATCGGCTGTATCAGGGATCAAGCGGTAGCCTGGCGTCTCCGGAGCTACTTCCCCATTACCCGCAGTTTAACATGAATTTCCCTGAAAAAATATTGTTCCCCTGGGTGGGCACATGCTGTGCGGCTCTCTTGGCCTGGCGGCTTCTCCCGGGGCCATGGGACGAAAAGGAGGCGGCACAGAGCGGCGCCGGACCATGGCATTCCCCAGCCGGATAGAGGGAACGAGGGGAAGCGATTATCCCCCGGATTGTTTGCCGGTCATGGAGAAAGAGGCGCCGCGGCTGCGGTCACGGCAACTGCTGCATGCTGGCATACACGGCCTTAAAGATCTCGGGTTTGACGACGATATAGCCGGAAAAGGGGGTGCTGATATCGTAAATGAAAAAGATGCAGGCCAGGACCACAAAGACGGCCATGAAATCAAAGATGAGGCGCACCAGGTTCTGTTGGATGTGGAAGAAATATAAACCGTAGCACACGGAGATAAAGCCGAAGACGATGATCACCCAGATGGGGGGATAGAGGTTGCCGCCCACCAGCAGCTCCCGGGAAAACCGTTGTTTGCTGGCTTCGCTCAAGTGGTTGCTGAGATTGAGGTACCGGTCGATGTCCCCGCTGCTTTGCGGCCGCAGCAGACGCAATTGCTCCCAGACCTTTTCGAATTGCCGTTGGGCCGGCCCGCTCATAACATCTTCTTCCATGCGGGGCCATTCATCCTCCACCACAATTTTCACGTAGTCCGCCAGGGCTTTTTGAAAGCCCTGGGAGTTCGGCAGGTCCCGGGAAAGGCGATAGGAAATCATCAGGGAGTCGGCTTCCCGGGTGACATTGGTTTTGGCGGTGAGGAAGGCCGACCAGAGGGTGACGATGGCAAAACCCAGAAAAAAGGCGTAGAGGGAAGTAAAAAAGGTAAAGATGGAGGGGTTGATGTGTTCCTCGGATTTTTGGGGTTCCCCGAAAATTTTGCGCAAGAGAAACAATAATCCTGTCAACGCCAGACTGATCAGGAAGATGGTGCCGAAAATCAAGAGAAATTGTTTCATGGTGGCCGTCCACTCCTAAGGGGGGGAAAAGTTACAGTTTCCTCTTCGGTTCCCGGCTCCAGCTAGGTAACGTCATCATCCGCCCGCCTGCAGTCTACCACTTTTGGGCTAGGGCAGCCAACTCAATTAGGCCTTTAGTCGGGGGGCTTCTTCGGGGTCCAGGGGGCGAAACGGAGGCGAAGCAGCGCGGCGCGGGCCAAGGCGTTCCCCAGCCGGAGCTGCGGGGTCTCTCCGGAAAAACGAAACGCCGCAAATTATCCTTTGGGCAACGGACTCAACCTACAATTTTCCCGGGAATTCCCAACTTGGCCCACTCATAAAAAAGGAAACGGGCATGCAGGGGAAATATCCGGACACAGCCGTGGGACGCGGGAAATCCAGGCACTATGCCTTCATGAATGAAATAATCACCGCCAATATTCAGGGCATGATCCATGGGCGCCATGTCATATTTTCTGGAGAAATGAATCTGATCCATGCCATTAACCACGAATTTTCTTATTGGCGTCGAATTCGAGGCTCCGGAAGAAATGGGAAAACAATGCTTCAATTCTCCCCATTCATAAAGGCCCAGATATTGCTGGCGGCGATCTATCAGAATGTACTTTTCCTGATTGGCCGCAGCCTCTAAAAATCCCGGCAGAATTTCCGGCTCGAGGGCATAGTCCAGGGGCACGAACATCTTTTCCTTATCGGTGCTCATGTTGCCAGGCGCATTCACGACCAAGAGATAATGGGTTTTATTGATGAGAGCAATCCGGTCCTGGGCCATCAGGGCCTTTTGCTTTAAAGAAGGCAGGGACGCAACCAAGGTCTTTATGCTTTCCCCACTCTCCAGCCTGACTTCCACGCAAGGCACGCCATAGACAATTTCTATCTCGCCTGTCGTCATCCTACCCTGGGCAGCCAGTTCCCGATAAATGGGATTATTTGGCTCCAGACCTTGAGCTTGAGTTGCCGGACTCCAAAGCAACAAGGAAATTACCGCGCCACTCAACAAAAGTATGGGTTTCATAAGTTTTCACCTATTTGGTATTGGCGCCGATATTCTTAGCCCTGGACTCATCCACTTTCGAGAAGCTATGGCAAAACCGATTTTTCTTGTCACCCTGAGCCGCAGGCGAAGGGTCTAGTCATTGAAATTACTAGATTCTTCGCTTCGCTCAGAATGACAATTTGGCAGATCAGAAGGTTTTGCCATAGCTTCGAGTTTGCTCCCGCGGCAGGGGCCGCAGCTTACACCTGATATCGGCCGCCGCCGCCGGAAGCATTAATGCCGGGGCTGCTGTTACCCAAACTTTTTGTAAAAAAAAAGATAAGGATCGATGAGGGCCGGCGCAACCTGGCCGGAGGGAATAAGGGGAAGTTTGTGGGGGAAGGGGCTATGGGCTAAAGAAGGGTGGGGGAGGGGGCTAAGGGCCAGAGGCCCTTACTCCCTCCCCTAATCCCTTAAGGGGTTTATTATTAACATGCTTGACGTATCATTAATAACATGATAAATATTTATTGATGATAAAGTCCTTCAAGTGCCGGGAAACTGAAAAGTTGTTCCCGCGCCAGGCAGCAAGGAGGCTGCCGCCGGACCTCTGCCGGGCGGCCTTGCGGAAATTATGGATACTGGAGGCCGCGGAAATCCTGGAGGACTTGCGCAGTTCCCCGGGAAACCGGCTGGAGGCGCTGCAAGGAGACCGGGCGGGGCAGCACAGCATCAGGATCAATGAGCAATACCGGATATGTTTTGTCTGGCGGGAAAATGACGCCTACGACGTGGAAATCGTGGATTACCACTAAAGGAAGGGCCCTATGGCAAGGAAAGAGTTGGCTCCGGTGCATCCGGGAGAGATTCTGCTGGAAGAGTATCTTAAGCCGCTGCACATCAGCCAGAATAAGTTAGGGCGGGACCTGGGGGTGCCGGCCCAGCGCATCAATGACATCATTAGAGGGAAACGGGCCATCACCGTGGACACCGCCCTGCGCCTGGCCCGGTATTTCCGCACCACCCCCCAATTCTGGCTCAACCTCCAGGCCCGCTACGACCTGGAAATGGCAAAAGAAACCCGCCTGGTGGAAAAGATTAACCGGGAGGTGCGCCTGGCCACGTAGGATGTAGGGTGCGTCTCACGCACCAATTTTGGCTTAATCATCGCCTCACCCATCCAGCCTCCCAGGCCAAGATAGAGCTTGGGAACAAGCCAAAATTTCTCGCAAAGACGCAAAGATCGCCAAGTTTTTTTATCTTTTCTTGGCGTCCTTGGCGCCTTTGCGAGAAACAATAAATAGTTTCTCCCTGGAACCCGGATAGCCCCGGTGCCGCCTGACTCTCGCCAAGCTGGAGCTTGGCGGCCAAGTGCGTTCCCAAGCAGAGCTTGGGAACGAGGGGGGAATGGCCGCGGCAACCCGCCTGGTGGCAAAGATCAACCGGGAAGTACGCCAGGTCTTCTAATCGTCTGGCGGCATCTCATACCAAGTCGCAATCTTTCTGTAGGGGCGGACCCACGTGTCTGCCCTGGAGAGGGCGCACACGCGGGTGCGCCCCTACTATTCCTCGTCGTTTGATTGCGACTTGGTATCGGGGGTCCAGGGGGCGCAAAGGAGGCGAAGCAGAGCTGCGTCGGGCAACCGGCGTTCCCCAGCAGTTGAACATGAGCCGTTGGCTCACCCATAAATCATGAAAAGACTGGTGGGGCGGGCCTCCGTGCCCGCCATGCCTCCGGCGGCCAGGGACGGCCGCCCCACCAACTTGAAACCAGGAACTTGGAACCTGGAACTTTTCAGGGCCGGAGGTTGGGAACGAGGGGGAAAGTTTTGTTCTTTATCTAGAAAATTGTAATACAGTTTCCCATTGGTAAAATTCCCATTCAAACAACTCCAAAAGCCATATTATACTTTGATTCATAAAACCTTCAATTAGTATCCAACATTCTGATTCTTGTAAATATTCAACACTATGAGGGTCATATCGGACAAGTGATCCAAGCCAAAAAAGTAATGTATATAATATCATTAATTGCGAGATAGTTAATGGCAATTTATCTTGTAACGCAATAGAGTAAGATGTGCCATCTTTGTTTAATGATGCAAATAAATTCAATGCTTTAATTTCATATTTTAACAGATCAATAACTTCCCCTCTATAATTAGGGTCGTAATTTATTGCATCCTTAAATTCAAATGTCCAAATATTATCATAATCGCTTTTTACTTGATGATATGGAATAGTTCCAAAAGATATGTATTTTATAAAATTAGCTCTGGAAAGTCGTAAGTATTTTAAATCATTAGGCGAAACAGAGAATCTAATATGTATTTCATTATCAGATTCATTGACGATAATAAAAGGGTTTATCAAATTTATTAACTTAGAATTTAAATCAGTGGTTCTTTCAAATTCATCTGATATTTCCGGGCAGAAGCTAAATAACTCTATTATTGGTAAATTTAGTTGTTGAGGAATTAAGCACCGGTTGTTTGATATTGATTCCCATAAAACATGCCAAACTCCTCGAATATTAAGGAATACCGATTCCTTGAAGATATTAACTAAATAATCAGGATTAGGTTTCCAACTAATTCCATGTTTATAGCTTTCTCTTTGCTTATGAAATAGAGGATTTTTAATCTCACAGAGTGCCTTTCCCAAGTTTAAAAAAGAATAATAATAAAAGAGTGGTGCTGTATTAGATCTGGCAGATTTGCCAGTTTCGTAAAACTCATAGGCGTGTTTGATGTAAATTTTAACATTAATAGCAACATCATTCCTAATTTTTCTATCTGTAATATTATAAGTTGATTTTAAAAGACTATTAATAACATCTCTTGCACATAAGTGCTTAATTGATGCCCAAATTAAATCTACAGGGTTTCCTAATGTAAAAACGCTATCCGCATTGGGATATTTTTGAAAAGGTATTGAATTACCAGGCTTAGGATTAGGAAGGCTCATTTTTATTTATAAGAGTTGGTAATTTAATAAAAATATTATTAGCCCATAAACCGCCTTCGATCTATGAAATCTAAATAATTTATAGAATAAGAGCTGTTTACCTAATGATTAGGCTGAATTAGTTGGAAAGAAAATCTTAAGAATGGATTATTTCTTTTTTTTCTTATTTTTCTTATCAGGTGCCTGAGTTAAATCGCTGGCGGCAACGGATTTTACGGTTTTTGGGGTCTTCTTGCTTGCCAATAATTTTGCGGCCTTTTTGGCGGCTTTTGGTGATGTTTTTTCATTTTCTGCCATTTTAATATTCCTTTCTGCAAACTAGCTTTTTCCACTTAACTACACTTCGAAAATCCACAACTACGGCAAACCAAACAACCGCTCTCGTGCTCGATGGCCCCGCCGCAGTCCGGGCAGGAGGCCATGGACATGGTGGGGGCCGGGGCTTCCACCTGGGCCACGTTGGAGAGGACCTTGGCGATGGCGTCGGGGCAGGAGAGCACCTGGTGGCCGTTTTGCCAGATGGGGCTGGGGCAGCGGATGCCGGTGATCTGCTTGATGATGGAGTCGATCTTCACCCCGGAGCGGAGCGCGAGCGAAATCAGGCGGCCGGTGGATTCGATCTGGCTAGAGGCGCAGCCCCCGGTCTTGCCCATCTGCGCGAAGACCTCGCAGAAGCCCAGCTCGTCTTTATTCACCGTGACGTAGAGCTTGCCGCAGCCGGTGTTGATGAGCTCGGTGGCCCCGGTGGTGCGCTCGGGCCGGGGCCGGGGGGTGATGTACTCCATTTCTTTGAGCTTGGCCCCGAAGCTCAGGACCTGCTGGTCCCGGGAGCCGTCCCGGTAGATGGTCACCCCCTTGAGGCCCAGGTCGAAGGCCATGAGATAGACTTCCCGGACATCGTCGGGGGTGGCCTGGTGGGGAAAATTCACGGTCTTGGAGACCGCGTTGTCGGTATATTTCTGGAACGCGGCCTGGAGGCGGATGTGCCACTGGGGCGACACCTCGTGCGCGGTGACGAAGAGGCGGCGCACGTCCTGGGGAATCTCCTTGAACTCCCGGATGGAGCCGGTCTGGGCGATCTGGCGCATCATCTCGGTGCTGTAAAAACCCCGGCGCTTGGCCAGCTCCTCGAAATAGGGGTGGACCTCCACCAGCTCGGTGCCCTCCAGGACCCGGCGCACGTAGGAGATGGCGAACAGGGGCTCGATGCCGCTGGAGCAGCCGGCAATGATGCTGATGGTGCCCGTGGGCGCGATGGTGGTGGTGGTGGCGTTGCGCATGCGGCCCACGCCGTTGCCGTCATAGCGGCTGCCCGCGTAATATTTGAAATTGCCCCGGCGGTCGGCCAGGAGCGCGGAGGCCTGGCGGGCCTCTTTCTGGATGAAGGCCATGACCTCTTCCCCCTGGGCCACCGCGTCCTCGGAATTATAGGGGATGCCCATCTGGATCAGCATATCCGCGAAGCCCATGACCCCCAGGCCGATCTTGCGGTTGTCCAGGGTGCGTTCCCTGATGACCTCCAGGGGGAATTTGTTGGCGTCGATGACGTTGTCCAGGAAGTGGACCGCGGTCTGCACCATCTTTTTCAACAGGGTATAGTCAACCGCGCCGTCCTTGACCACCTTGGCCAGGTTCAGGGAACCCAGGTTGCAGGACTCGAAGGGGAGGAGGGGCTGCTCGCCGCAGG
Organism: Thermodesulfobacteriota bacterium; assembly: GCA_040757175.1. Taxonomy (GTDB): domain Bacteria; phylum Desulfobacterota; class Desulfobaccia; order Desulfobaccales; family 0-14-0-80-60-11; genus SURF-52. The sequence goes on along the minus strand of JBFLXM010000052.1, from coordinate 8,625 downwards.
GGTTGGTGGACTCGATCTCCCCCAGGTGGGGCAGGGAGTTGTCCCGGTTGATGGCGTCCAGGAAGATGATGCCCGGCTCGCCGGTGGCCCAGGCGCTCTCGACAATGAGGTCGAAGACGGCGTGGGCCTTGACCTTTTTCACCTCCTCGCCGGTGCGGGGGTTGATGAGGGGGAAGTCCTCCTTGTTTTTCACCGCGTCCATGAAGGCGTCGGTGAGGCCCACGGAGATGTTGAAGTTGGTGAGGCGCTTGGTGTCGTTCTTACAGGTGATGAAGCGTTCGATATCCGGGTGGTCCACCCGGAGGATGCCCATGTTGGCCCCCCGGCGGGTGCCCCCCTGTTTGATGGTCTCGGTGGCCACGTCGAAGATGTTCATGAAGGAGATGGGTCCGGAGGCCACGCCCTTGGTGGACTGCACCCCGTCGTTTTCCGGGCGGATGCGGGAGAAGGAGAAGCCGGTGCCGCCCCCGGATTTGTGGATGATGGCGGTGTACTTAATGGCGTCGAAGATGCTTTCGATGGAGTCCTCCACCGGCAGGACGAAACAGGCGGAGAGCTGGCCCAGCTCCCGGCCGGCGTTCATCAGGGTGGGGGAATTGGGCAGGAAGTACAGCCCGGCCATGAGCTCGTAGAACTTGCGGGTGGTGGCGGCCACCTCCGCTTTGGGATCATAGTCACGGTCCACCTGGGCGATGGTCTCCGCCACCCGGCGGAACATCTCCTGGGCCCCTTCGGTGACTTCCCCGTTGTCGTCCTTTTTCAGGTAGCGGCGTTTCAGCACCACCACGGCGTTGGGGCTTAAGGGGAGTTCACCGGCTATGGTCCTGGATTCTGCGAGCTGGCCCATCGTTCTCCTCCTTCTTTCAAGGGGTTGCTTAATTCTCTTTATAATACAATATATTGTATAATGAATGAATCCATTATACTAAATGGTGGAAAAAAGTCAAAAGAATTTGGGAAAAATGCACAAGGCCGCATGAGTTTATCTGGTTTTGAATTTAATTGCCTCTAAATTGAATTTTATTCAAAAAAGAAAGAACTTGCACCCCCGGCAAAAACCGGGCTGGCCCGGGGACAATCTGGGCTCGCTTGCTCCCATTCCGTTTGCCTTTTCCCCCCGTCTGAGTTATAAATGCTGGCAAATCCTTAGCTGCAATCAGGGAGTGAAATTGGCCGCCACAAATATCAGCATCCTGGGGACCGGGGCCTATGTGCCGGAGCGGGTCCTGACCAATGAGGAACTGGAAAAGATAGTGGACACCTCGTCCACCTGGATCATGGAGCGCACCGGCATCCGGGAGCGGCGCATCGCCGCGCCGGAGGAAGATATCGTGTCCATGGGGGTGGCGGCCTCCCGCCTGGCCCTGGACGCGGCCGGATTGGCAGCGGATCAGCTCAGTTACATCATTTTGGCCACCAACAGCCCCAATTACCTCTATCCGGCGGCGGCCATCCGGGTGCAGGACATCCTGGGATTAAACGGTGTTTTGGGGGCCTTTGACCTCCAGGCCGGTTGCTGCGGTTTCAACTATGCCCTCTATGTGGCGGAGCGCATGGTGGCGGCGGAGGGAAAATACGCCCTGGTCATCGGCAGCGACGCCAATTCCCGCTTCACGGACTGGACCGACCGCTCCTCCTGCATCCTTTTCGGGGACGGGGCGGGAGCGGTGGTGGTGGGACCGGCCCGGAAAGGGCGCATCATCACCTCCTTTATCGCCTCCAAGCTGAACATGAACCTCTATTGCGAAACGGAATTCAACCAGGAAGTGAGCCCCTTTCTGCCGCCCCAGAGTCACACGGAACGCCATTTTCTGCGGATGAACGGCCCCGAGGTCTTTAAGTTTGCCGTGGGCGCGGTGAAGGAGTCCATCCGCCGCATCCTGGAGACCGCCCAAATCAGCCGGGAGGACCTGGACTTTCTCATCCTCCACCAGGCCAACTGGCGCATCCTGGACGCGGGGGCCCGGTTTGCCAAGGTGCCCATGGAAAAGGTCTTCGTCAATGTGGATAAATACGGCAACACCTCCGCGGCCTCGGTGCCCATCGCCTTGCACGAGGCTGTGCAAGAAGGCAAGATCAAAGAAGGCAATAAGGTGCTCCTGGTGAGCTTCGGGGCCGGCGCCACCTGGGGCGCGGCCTTGGTGGAGTGGGGGAAATAAGCGGTCAGCTCTCAGCTATCAGCAGTCAGCTAAAAAAAAAGAAAAAAAGGAACCGCCTTACCATAATGAGGCGGTTCCTTTCTTTTTGCTGAAAGCTGAAAGCTGACAGCTTTATCACATAATCCGAATCTTCTTGGGCTGCTCCGGTTCCCCGGGGGGAGTGGAAGGCTTCTCTACCGGAGAAGTCGGTTTCTTTACCGGCGGAGCAGGCTTTTCCGGGGGAGGAGCAGGTTTTTCCGGAGGCGGAGCAGGCTTGCGGCCAGGTTCCTCTCCGGGCTTGGCCGGTTTGGCGGGCTTGGGTGCCGCAGGAGCTTCCCCGGGCTTGGCCGGTTTGGCGGGTTTGGCCTCTTCCGGCTTCTTTTTGGGAGGAGGCGGCGCTTCCCCGGGCTTGGCGGGCTTGGGCTTCTCCACTGCCGGAGGTTTGGCCGGCGCGGCCGGCTTTTCCACCGGCGGCGGGGCTACCCGGGGAGGAGGAGGCGGCGCCACTTCCGGGGGGGGCGGCGCTTCCACGGCCGGGGTTACGGGCTCCGGGGAGAGATAGCGGGCATTGACCCAACCCCGGCGGCCGTCCCGTTTCACTATCACTTCGTACCAGTCGTCCATCTCCCCCAGTTTTTCCACGACTTCATTCTGATCCAGGACGGAAATTTTGGGGCAATCCATACCCGCGCAGCCCCGGAGATTCAGGCGGTTGACCGCGACGTAGAAGACCTGGCGGCTGACCGCAGGAGCCGGCGCCGGCTTCGGCGGCAACGGGGGCGGGGTATAAGGAGACTCAATAATCGTGGGGGCGCAGCCGGCCAGCACCAGGGCCAGGCAGCATCCCACCAGCCGCATCCAGGGAAGTTTTTCCACAGCCACGGTTTTCACCTTAAGAAGGTCCCCCTCCCTCTTCTTTGCTATCCCGGATCTTCCAGTCGCCATCGGTTTTCTCCAGCATTATCTTGTAACTGGGCCGGAGCAGGGTGTAGTCATGGGTGCGGTGATCCCAAACCTGGATATTCCACACCAGGTCGGCGCTGGCCTGGCGGTCGTTCTGGCGCTGCACATTGGCGATGCGGTAAGATACTTCCCGGACATCATAATTTTTCCACAGCTCCAGGATCTGGCTTTCCAGGCGGCCCAGATGGGGATAGGAGGCATGGTAGCAGCCGAGCCACTTGTTGATGTCTTTGTTGAGATGGGCGGAGCGGATCTTTTCCGCCAGCCTTTCCACTTCCCGGCGCATATCGTCTTGGGGAGTGGAGACCGCGGGAATTCGGGGAGTGGAAACGACCCGGGGCAGACGGGCCCACATATAAACTCCCCCCAGAACCAGCAAGATAATGCCCAGGAAATAGACGGCCAACTTGGGCCTTCTCCGGGGGCGGCGGTTGCGGGGGTCGGCGTTGCGGGGATAAAATAAGGGAGGCCGGGTGGCGGGCGGCTCATCTTCCGTGACTACCCGGGCCACCCGCAAAGGCAGACCGCAGTCAGTGCAAAATTTCTGCCCGGGATAGGTCAGGGTCCCGCAACGGGTGCAGGATCTGGCCCCAGCCTGGGAGCTCTTCAATAATTGCCCGCAGCGTTGGCAGAACCGGTGTTCTTCACCATGGATTAATTGACATTGGTTACAATAAGGCATACCCTTCTCTATTTGACAAAATTTCTCAAAAATTTCTACCACATTCCCAGGATAAAGCAAAGAATAATCAAACTTGTCTCCGGGAACGAAACTCGGTCAAGGTTTTCGGTATAGATAAAATTTAGGGGATAAAATAGCGGCGAGCGGGAAAAATGCTGCCCACCCCCCCTTGACAACCATATTAAGCCCCGGATATAAATATACGGTTATCATTCAGGAGAGTTTTCCCCATGAAAAGCTATATGGCCCGGAAAATGGAAGTCCCCCGGCAGTGGTATGTGGTGGATGCCCAGGGCAAGGTCTTGGGCCGCCTGGCCAGCCGGGTGGCGATGGTGCTCCGGGGTAAGACCAAAGCCAACTTCACTCCCCATACCGACGCCGGGGATTTTGTAGTGGTGGTGAACGCCGCCCAGGTAAGATTGACCGGCCGGAAGCTGGATCAGAAATGTTACTACCGGCATTCCGGCTACCCCGGGGGGTTGAAGACCACTACGGCCCGCCAATTGCTGCAGCGGAAACCGGAAGAGATCCTGCGCCACGCGGTGCGGGGCATGCTGCCGAAAAACAGCCTGGGCCGGAGTCTGCTGAAAAAATTGAAAATCTATGCCGGGGGCGAGCATCCCCACCAGGCCCAGCAGCCTGTTTCTTTAACTTGGGAGGATTGATGAGCGCAGCTACCAGCATCCAGGCCACCGGCAAACGCAAATCCGCGGTGGCCCGGGTCTATCTGAGGCCCGGCAACGGCCGCATCGTCGTCAACCACAGGGCCTTTGAAGAATATTTCCCCATGGAGACCACCCGCAACCTGGTGCGCCAGCCCCTGAACGTGGTCAACGCCGGCGCCGAACTGGATATTCTCATCAATGTCCTGGGCGGGGGGTTGGAAGGCCAGGCCGGCGCCATTCGCCACGGCCTCAGCCGGGCCCTGGTGGGACTCAACCCGGAATTCCGGGCCGCTCTGAAAAAGGCCGGTTTCCTCACCCGGGACCCCCGGATCAAGGAACGGAAAAAATACGGACGCCGGGGCGCCCGCCGCGGCTGCCAGTATTCCAAACGGTAAATTACCCCCGGGAAAATTCCGGGCCTTTGCCCTGCACGGGGTTAAAAGGGGAAGAGGCGAAAAGGGGAAAAGGGTTTCAGCCCTGCCTTTCCCCTTTTTCCCTTTTCCCCTTTTGACCTTTTACCACCGGGCAAGGAGCACCTAATGAACAAGATCAAAGTCGCGATCATCGGCGCGTCCGGCTATGCCGGGTTGGAACTGGTGCGGCTGCTGGCCCGCCATCCGGGTTGTGACCTGGTGGCCCTCACCTCCCTGGAATACCCGGGCCGGTCCTTCGACCAGGTCTTCCCGGCCCTGGCCGGCATGGTCCAGCTTCCCTTCAGCGATGCCGGCCCGGAAGAAATCGGGGCCCGGGCCGAGGTGGTCTTCACCGCGGTGCCCCACCAGGCCGCCATGGGCATGATTCCTGCGTTCCTGGAGCGGGGGTGCAAGGTGGTGGACCTGAGCGCGGATTTTCGCTTTAAGGACGCGGGCCTGTATGAGAAGTGGTATCAGGCCCATTCCGCGACCGATTTGCTGCCGGAGGCGGTTTACGGCCTGCCGGAGCTGCACCGGGAAGAGGTACGCCGGACCCGGTTGGTGGGCAACCCCGGTTGCTACCCCACCTGCGTCATTCTGGGACTGGCTCCCCTGGCTCAGGCCGGGTTGCTTCAGCCCGATTCCGTGATCGCCGACTGCAAATCCGGGGTGAGCGGCGCGGGGCGCCAGCCCCTGTTGGGCATTACCTTCTGCGAAGTCAACGACGGCTTCCGGGCTTACAAGGTGCTGGAGCACCGGCATACCCCGGAGATGGAGCAGGAGTTGAGCGCCCTCGCGGGCGCCCCGGTAAAAGTTACCTTTACCCCCCACTTGGTGCCCATGAGCCGGGGCATTCTGGGGACGCTCTACGCGGGCTTGACCGAGTCCCGGTCGGAAGAGGAACTCCGGGAACTCTACCGGCGGTTTTACCAGGGACACCCCTTTGTACGCCTCCACCCCCCGGGGAGGCTGCCGGACACCCGGGACGTGCGGGGCGCCAATTTCTGCGACCTGGCCCTGCGGGTGGACCCGGAATCCCGGCGGGTCATCGTCCTCTCGGTCATCGACAACCTCACCAAGGGCGCCGCGGGCCAGGCGGTGCAAAACTTCAACCTGATGCTGGGCTTCCCGGAGACCATGGCGCTGGATGTAGCGCCGTTTGTTCCCTAGAATGCGCAACATCCGCCTTCTCCTGGAATACGACGGCACCGCCTATCACGGCTGGCAGCGACAGAAAAACGCCCTCACCATCCAGGAAGTGGTGGAAACCGCGCTGGCCAAACTTACCGGGGAGGCGGTCAAGGTCCTGGGCTCCGGCCGCACCGACGCCGGGGTGCACGCCTGGGGCCAGGTGGCCAACTTTAAGACTGCCAGCCATATTCCCCTCAAAGCCTTTTACGCCGGGCTAAATTCCCTCCTGCCCCGGGATATCGCGGTGCTGGACGCGGCGGAAGCTCCACTGGACTTCCACGCCCGCAAGTCAGCCCGGGCCAAGACTTATGAATACCGGATTTTGAACCGCAAGGAGCCCTCGCCCTTAAACCGGCGGTATGCCTGGGTGGTGCGGCAATCCCTGCATATGGCAGCCATGGCCCAAGCTGCGGCCGTGCTCCCCGGGGAGCACGATTATTCTGCGTTCCGGGCCAGTGGCGGCAGACCCGGGAGTGCGGTGAGACAGGTGCAGGCCGCGGCCTGGCAACAGGGGGAGGGGGGGCGGCTCCGTTTCTCCATCACCGCCAACGGCTTTCTCCGGGGCATGGTGCGGAGCCTGGTGGGCACCATGGTGGAAATCGGCCGGGGCCAACGCCCCCCGGAAGACCTGTCCGGATTGCTGGCGAGCGGCGACCGCGCCGGGGCCGGCCCCACCGCCCCGGCCCAGGGCTTATTTTTGGTGGAAGTGATTTATTGAATGTGAGCAGTAAGCAGTAAGCAGTAAGCAGTAAGCAGTGAGCAGTGAGCAGTGAGCAGTTAAAAAGAATGACTCCATCATTAAATTTCTGCAAAAAAGACCCGGGAAGTCGGGGCCGGCCCGACTTCCCGGCAAATATGCGGGTTAAGAAGCTTTCTCTGGGGCGCTTTTAACGTCGCCCCCGGTGTTATATCCCCGAGATTCCTAACATAAGTCCGGGCCTTTTCTCCCTCCCCCTTGAGGTGGGAGGGTCGGGGTGGGGGTGGCGTATCTTGGGCTGACTACCTCTACTTGCCCAAGTCGCCCCCTCCCTGTCCCTCCGCCTTCATTTCGCCAGGGCAAACTTGCCGTCTTTCACCTGGACGATGACCATGGAATCCACACCCAGGCCGTTGTGGTCTTCCGGGGTCAGGTTGTAGATGCCCGAAACCCCCACGTAGCCTTTGGTCCCCTCAATGGCCGCCCTGAGGGCCTTGGGGTCCGTCCCCGCCTTCTTCATGGCGTTGGTGACGATGTAGATGGCGTCCCAGGCGTAGCCGGAGTGGGTGTTGAGGGGGAACTGCTTATCGTACTTATACTGGTCCTGGTAGAGCTTGATAAATTCCTGGATCACTTTTTTCTGGGGGTCGTTGTCCGGCAGTTGGGCCGCAGCCATCAACTTGGTGGCGGGCATGGCGTCCCCTTCCGAGGCCTTGCCCGCCAGTTGGATATACTCCGGACCCGGCTGGCCGTGACACTGGAACAAGGGGATCTTGATGCCCAACTGGGCCTTATTTTTAGCGATGATGGCCCCCGCGGGGCCGATGGTCCAAACCACGATGGCCTGGGGGTCGGTGTTTTTCACCTTGGTCAGTTGCGCGGTCATGTCAATGTCTTTGGGGCCGAAGGACTCTTTGGCCACTAGGGTCAGCCCGTATTTCGGCGCCAGCTCCTCCAGCCATTTGGCGCCGTCCTTGCCGAAGGGGTCGGACGCGGTGAGCAGGGCCACCTTGGTGAGCTTCTTCTCCTTTAGGTAGCTATAAAGCTTTTCCACCGCGGTGGAGGAGCGCTGGGGGGACTTGAAGACATAGGTATAGGCCCCGAATTTGCCGCCCATGATCACCGGGTCGCCCCCCACGGTCATGAAGGTGGGGATGCCCGCTTCCTCCACGATCTTCTTGACGTTCATCCCCTCGCCGGTGGCGGTGGGGCCGATGATGGCCGCCACCTTGTCGGTGTGGATGAATTTCTTGGCAATGGTGGCGGCCTTGGCCGGGTCGGATTCGGTGTCGCCCATGACCAGCTCAATTTTGCGGCCGTTGATGCCGCCAGCCTTGTTGATCTTGTCCACCACCATTTCCGCCACCAGCTTGGTGGGGGTGCCGATGGGCGCGCCGGGCCCGGAAAGGGCGAAGAACGCGCCGATCTTGATGGGCTCTTTCTTTTCTGCGGCCGGGGCTGAGAACACCAGGGCGCCCACCAACACCACTGCCAGAATTATTGCCAGCCTGTTTTTCATGAGTTCCCTCCAGTAATTTTTTATGGAGGGGAGGTCCAGTAGATCAATGACTCTCCCCCTACTCAAAAAGCTAATCGGTTGGTCTTTATTTACTTAAGCGAATTCTAATAATTTCTGCACCAATCCTCGTATCTGTTCCACTATTGCCAATGCCTCCTCAGCTTCAAGCCTGCCGATGATTTCCAGGGCCAAATCACTAGGGTATCTCCCGGCCACGATATACTCATTCAGACTCATCTTCGACAGTTGGGTACGGTTTTTAGGTATTTTTTAGGGCATAAGTTATTGAAATTATTAACCCTGGTTTCGGGGAATTTTTAAAATGTAGTGGCCAACTAATTCGTTGACAGCGTTCGA
>JBFLXM010000051.1:0-31299 GCA_040757175.1 Thermodesulfobacteriota bacterium | reverse complement strand
TTAGGATATTACGAAAACCGCACTTGTTCACAAGCTAATTTGTCAAGGAAAAAAACGCCTCCGGGAGAATTTTTTTCAAATGATGTTTACCGGTTGTCATGCAATTTCCTAACCGGACAGTGCTGCCCTGAACCGTAATATTTTGTTGAACAATTATCATTAGTATGGGAATTCAGGGCCAATTAAAAGCCAAGATGTCTAAAGTCCCCCTTTGAAAAAGGGGGATTTAGCGGGATTTCAGGCGCTTACCAAATCCCCCCTAACCCCCCTTTTTCAAAGGGGGGAATAAAGAAATCCTTTAATCAGCATGAGTGGTGCGTAAAACGCACCCTACTTTTCAGAAGCGGGACTACTGTGGTACCCTCAAGTATTGAAAACGGAAAACCGCCTTTGCGCATCTGCGTGCCGGTAGTGGAACGCAGCGTCCGCCGGGCCCGCAGCCTGTATTTACGCAGCGCGCGCCGGGGCTTCTGGACAGAGCTCCGCTTGGATTATCTGGAGCAGCCGGACTTGCCGCGTCTCTTCCGCACCCGGCCCGGCAAGGTCATCGCCACCAACCGCCTGGCGAGCGAAGGGGGGCGGTGGCGGGGGAGCGAAGCCGACCGCCGCCGGATTTTAGAGGAGGCTCTGGCTTTAGGGGTGGATTTTCTGGACGTGGAACTGGCCGCGGACGCTACCTGGCGTCGGGAACTGGCGAGCCGCAAGGGCTCAACCCGGATCATCCTCTCCTGGCATGATTTGTCCGGCACACCCGAGTCATCCCACCTGGAAGTGGTGCTTCAGGAAATGCTGGCCGCAGACGCGGATATCCTGAAGATCGTCACCCAGGCCCGGGAGCCCGCGGACAATCTCCGGGTCCTCTCCCTCATCCCCCAGGCCCGGGCTGCGGGCCGGGAGATCATCGCCTTTTGCATGGGGCCTTTAGGAAAATGGTCCCGGCTGGTGGCCCCATATTTAGGAAGCTTCCTGACCTTCGCGCCCTTCAGCAAAAAAGGGGCCTCCGCGCCGGGGCAGTTGACGGTAAATGAGATTAGACGGCTCTGGAAAATGCTGAAGTAATTTACTTGCTTGACATGAGGCGGATAGTGTCCGCCATCAAGCGGCGTACGCAGGGCATCTTATAACTGCTCACTGCTTACTGCTCACGGCTCACTATGATCAACGGCCATACCAAAATCTACGGCATCCTGGGCCGCCCCGTGGCCCACTCCCTGAGCCCGGCCATGCACAATGCCGCGTTCCGGGAACTGGGCCTGAACGCCGTGTACGTGCCCTTTCCGGTGACCGACCTGCCCCGGGCGGTGGCCGGGATGCGGGGCCTGGCCATCCGCGGGGCCAGCGTCACCATTCCCTTTAAAGAAGAAATCATTCCCCTGCTGGACGAACTGGACCCCCTGGCAGGGCGCATGGCCGCGGTGAACACCGTGGTCAACCGGGAAGGGTGGCTCACCGGTTACAACACCGACTGGCTGGGCGCAGTGACCGCCTTGAAGACCGAAACCAGCATTTCCGGAGAACATGTCCTGCTCCTGGGGGCCGGGGGCGCGGCCCGGGCCATTGCCTTCGGCATCCTGGAAAATGGGGGTAAGGTCAGCATCACCGACCTGGACGCGCCCCGGGCCGAGACCCTGGCCCGGGAACTGGCCGTGGACGCTATCCCCCTCACCGCCCTGGATCAATGCCCGGCCTCCATCCTCATCAACGCCACGCCCGTGGGCATGGCTCCGGATTTGGAAGGTCTTCCCATTGAGCCTGATTTGCTGGGCCACTTCAATCTAGTGATGGACATTGTTTACCGCCCCCTGTTAACCCGGCTCCTCCGGGAGGCCCAGGCCCACGGCGCCCGCACCATCGACGGCCTGCAGATGCTCATCCACCAGGCCACGGCCCAGTTCGAGCTGTGGACCGGCCAGGCCGCGTCCCTGGAGACCATGTCCCGGGCCGCATACGCGGCCTTGGAGGAGGAGGGATGATTTCTGAGGGAAAGGGCTAAAAGTTACAGGCGGGCGGGGACGCCCGCCCTACGACCCTTGCCCTTCCCCTGTTCTTATTAAATGTAGGGCGGGCACAATCACTTTATTTGGCTTGGACAAATCAAGAGATTTGAGCTTGGTCATCACCCGGGCCACAATTAGTGACGCCCAGGAGATACTGGACCTGCAAAAACTGGCTTATCAAAGCGAGGCGGCTATCTACCAGGACTATACCATCCCGCCCCTTACCCAGACGCTGCCGGAGATGAAGGTGGAGTTGCAAAACCAGCTTTTTCTCAAGGCCGTAGCCGCAGGACAGATCGTCGGCTCCGTGAGGGCTTATCTGCAGCAGGGAACTTGTTACATCGGCCGCCTGATCGTCCACCCGGATCAGCAAAACCGGGGATTGGGCCGGAAATTAATGGGGGCAATCGAGGAGTGCTTTCCCCAGGCCCTGTGCTTCGCCTTGTTCACCGGACATTTGAGCAAACGCAATCTGTATCTCTATGAAAAGTTGGGCTACCGGCAGGTGAGCATGGACCGGGTTTCAGAGAAACTGACGATGGTATTTTTGGAGAAAAGTGTTACTGACAACCCTCACCTGCCCTGATTGGGGAACCGGCGATGATCCAAGAAATTAAACCTGTGGATAGTGTCCACGCGACCCTCACCCTTCCCGGCTCCAAGAGCTACACCCACCGGGCTCTGGTGGCCGCTAGCCTGGCCCAGGGGGAGAGCCTCCTCACCAACGCCCTGGACGCGGAAGACACCCGCCTCACCGCCCAGGCCCTGGCGCAGATGGGCGCGGGGATCGACTGGCGGGAGGACGGGGTGCGGGTGCAGGGGACCGGGGGCCGCTGGCAGCCGGTGACGGAGCCCATCTACCTGGGCAATTCCGGCACCTCCATGCGCTTTCTCACCGCGCTGGCGGCCCTGGGCCAGGGGGAATACCGCCTCAGCGGCAGCCCCCGCTTATGTGAGCGGCCCCAGGGGGAGCTGCTGGCAGCCTTGGCCCAATTAGGAGTAACGGCTCATTCTGAAAGGGGGGACGGCTGCCCCCCGGTGATCGTCCAGGGAGGTCTTAGGGGCGGTAAGGCTATTTTGTCCGGGGCCATCAGCAGCCAGTATCTCTCCGCGTTGCTCTTTATCTCACCCCTGTCCCCCCAAGGGGCGGAGATCGAAATCACCGGGGACCTGGTCTCCCGGCCCTATGTGGACCTGACCCTGGACGTGCTGGGGGATTTCGGTATTTCCTATTACCGGGAAGGCTACCGCTATTTCCATCTTCCCGGGGGTCAATGTTATCTCCCCCTGGATTACGCCATCGAAGCGGACGCGTCCAGCGCCTCCTATTTTTGGGCCGCGGCCGCGCTTACCCATGGCCGGGTGACCATCGCCAACCTCTCCCGGGACTCTATCCAGGGAGACGTGGGTTTTGTCAAGGTTCTGGAGGACCTGGGTTGCCGGATCAGCAGTGGAGAAGCCGGCCTCACCGTGGAGGGCGGGCCCTTGCAGGGAGTGGAGGTGGACATAGCCGCGATGCCGGATTTGGTCCCCACTCTGGCGGTCCTGGCCGCGTTCGCTCAAGGGGAGACGGTGATCACCAATGCGGCCCACCTGCGCCACAAGGAATCGGACCGCCTGGCCGCGGTGGCCGCGGAGCTGCAAAAGATGGGGATCGCCGTCCGGGAGACCCCGGACGGTCTGGTCATTACCGGCGGCCAGCCCCACGGGGCGGTGATCGACACCTACCAGGACCACCGCCTGGCCATGAGCTTCGCGGTGGCCGGGCTTAAGGCCCCGGGCACGGTCATCAACGACCCGGACTGCGTGGCCAAGTCTTTTCCCGAGTTTTGGGATTATTTTGCCAAACTCCGGGCAGGGAGCTAATACCGTTTTCGGTTTCCGGTTTTCAGTTTTCGGTTAAAAGATAGATAATTATCAATAAGTTATCCATCTGATCTGTTGCAGCAGAAAACGAACTTGGTATAAAAGCCACCCTCCATTTGCCGGGATACCGCCTTGGAAAGCATCCCCCAATTTCTTTCCCATTACGGCTACCTGGGTATCTTCCTGCTGCTGATGGTGGGCATCGTGGGCCTGCCCATCCCTGATGAAATCATCCTGATGTTCGCAGGTTACCTGATCTTCAAGGGTTCCTTCCAGCCTGTGCCCACCGCGGCCACTGCCTTGCTCGGCACCTTCTGCGGCATCACGGTGAGTTACAGCCTGGGACGCTCCGCGGGTTTTTATTTCCTCCAAAAATACGGGCATTATCTCCATATCTCCTTGGCAAGACTGGCCCGGACGCAGGCCTGGTTCCACCGGGTGGGCAAATGGGCCATTTTCTTCGGGTATTTTATCATGGGGGTGCGGCACCTCGCCGCCTTGACGGCCGGCGCCTCCCGGATGCGATTTCGAGTCTTCGCGCTTTTCGCTTACTCCGGCGGTTTTTTATGGACCCTGTCCTATGTCTATCTGGGCTATTTTCTGGGGGAAGAATTGCCCAAGCTCTCCCCCGAACTGCGTCTGGGATTTCTCATCGCCACCGGCATAGTGATCCTTTCGATCTCGGCCTTCTTCATTTGCAGACATTTCAAAAACCGGAGGTTGGCCTCCTGAGCAAACTGTGTTATCGTCTTCCCACCAATAGCTTTTCCCTTGGAATTCTTGCTTGGCAACCCGGGCCCTCCTCATCCTGACCGCGCTTAATCTCCTGGACTACCTGGACCGGTACCTCATCGCCTCGCTGGGCAGCCTGGTCAAAGGGGAGATGGGCCTGAGCGACAGGGCCTTCGGGTTTCTGGGCACCGCCTTTTTCCTGGTCTATTTCCTGTCTTCCCCCATTTTCGGTTACCTGGGGGACCGCTTCGGCCGCATCCGTCTGATGGCCGGGGGCGCGGTGCTCTGGAGCCTGGCCACCAGCCTCACCTTCTGGGTGGTCTCCTACCCCGCCCTGGTGCTGGCCCGGGGCCTGGTGGGGGTGGGGGAAGCCTCCTTCGGCACCCTGGCCCCCGCCTACCTGGCGGATCTGCTCCCTTTGCGCCGCCGCTCCCGGGCTCTGGGGTTCTTCTATCTGGCCTTGCCGGTGGGCTCCGCGGCCGCCTACTTGGTGGGGGGACTGGTGGGCAGCAAGTGGGGCTGGCGTCCGGCCTTCCTCTTCGCCGGCATCCCGGGCATGCTCCTGGCTGCCCTGGTGCTGTGGCTGCCCGGGGCGGGGGGAAGGGAGGTGGCCGGGAAGGCAGTAGAACCTGTCCCCCCTTCCCTCATCAGCCAACATCTGACCGGTCTCTGGACCGGGGCCCGGGACCTCTGGCGTCTGCGCACGCTGCGGCTGGTGACCCTGGGTTACGGCATGGTCACCTTTACCACCGGGGGCCTGGCCTTCTGGATGCCCCGGTACCTGGAGGCGGCCAAGGGCCTGGACATGGCCCAGGCCAATTATCTGCTCTTCGGCTCGGTCACCGTGGCCGGAGGCCTAGGCATCCTCACGGGCGGGTTTTTAGGAGACCGCCTCCTCAAATACACCCTCAAAGCCCCGCTCCTGGTGAGCGGACTGGGGGTGGCCCTGTCCATCCCGCTGGTGGCGCTGGCTTTCTTTGCCACGGCCCCTGCCCTGTATATTTCCGGGCTGGCGGGGGCCATCTTCCTGCTCTTTTTAAATCCCGGGGTGCTCACCGCGGTGGTGGTCAGCGTGGCCGGACCCCAGCGCCGGGCCCAAGCCGTGGCCCTGAATATCGTGGTCATCCACCTGGTGGGGGACGTGCCCTCCCCTTTCCTCATCGGCTGGATTGCCGACCTCTGGGAGCTGAAGTGGGGGGTGTCTCTGACCCTGGTGGCCCTCCTGGCTGGCGCGGTCCTGATCCTCAAAGCCATGCCCCATTTATCCCGGGATCTGAAGGCCGCGGGGGAGCTGACAGACTAGCCCGGCAGGCCGGTCCACGGTTACGAAGTCCGCTCTGGGCGCTATTATCAGCCTGAAAAGGCAATTTTACCGTTGACTAATCCGGGAAGAATTGGTATAAAAAAAATTCACATGACGCGGGGTGGAGCAGCCTGGAAGCTCGTCGGGCTCATAACCCGAAGGTCGTAGGTTCAAATCCTACCCCCGCTACCAAGTCTTGAAATCACCAGGTGCTAGCTGGTGATCTCTTAGGGCCTGCCCTGGGGCCGAAAGTTGGGGCAGGCCCGTTTTTTTGATTCTTGAAGAATCAAGAATCACTTGACCGCGGTCAAGAACGTCTCCCTTCCCAAGAGCAGCTTCAAGAATTTGTCCCCGTCGTTCACCTCCCCTGGTAGATGATCAGCATAGCTCAAGAAGAGCTGCCTTAAAGCCTGAGCCTTGTCCCTCTCATAGAGCTGCTCTGCGCCCTGGTGACCCAACATCTTCGCCACCCATAGGGGGTTCTCGCCGGCAGCCAGGGCCAGCAATGCAAACCTGTGTCTTGTGGCGTATATCAGCCGTGGTAAAGGCAATAGCTCCGCAGAGTGGAGTAATGGGCGAGACGTTCCAGGAGAACGTTTTTCCAGGCAGTATGCCGGCCGATCAACTGGTGCTGCTGGAAGATCATGGCGGTCTGACGGCGGTGTCTGCGCACCACCTGGGAATGATCCAATATTCCCAGGCCATCCACGCAAATGCTGCCGGTGGTGGGGCGATGGAGCAAATTGAGGCAACGGATCAGAGAGGATTTTCCGGCTCCCGAGGCTCCCAGAAGCACAGTGAACTGTCCGCCCCTAAACTCAAGGGAGGCAGGGTGGATGGCGGTCACGCCGCCAGGAAATTTCAAACTGACGTTTTCCAGCCGGATCATATGGTACTCCATCCGCAATTTTGGTTTAGGGTAACCGCTGTTTGTTTGGCTTCTGTCAGCAAAGCATTATTTTTTGATGAAATTTTCTGAGTAATGATAGGGGAGAAATCCAGGCGATAACTTCGCGGTGGGAAAGGAAAAACCGGTATTTAAGAATTATCCGCCAGAGTTTTTGCCATGGAGCTCATTCCCTGCCTGCGCCAAATTCAGACCTGAATTAGGGACCTGAAAACCTTACTATTCCTGCTTCTGCGGGGAGTATGGCCGAAAACCCGACTCTCCCCCGGGAGCCAGCCTCAACCGTCGCGCCTAATCTCTAATCTTGAAGCTCTCTGCTTTCGTCATAGCCCCGTGTCTGCAACCAATTATCAGTCAAAAGCAGCGTCATTTTTATGAAAAATTAACTTTAATTTAAAAATATCCTAACAATCCTTTAGTACTATCAGGACAACATCTTTGATGCCGGTTTGTTAAACTTTTGAGAATCCGGGGTCGCCATTATGGAAGGTATTAAATTTAATAATATATCTGGTAGCAATAATTTCTTAACTGGGTTTATAAAGCATTTTTATCAGGTTCTCAGGCCTCCTGTCGAGCAGTTAACCGGTCTAAACAAAATAAACGAACTTTATGCTTCCTTAATGGGACTTGATAACGGCAAGCAATTTATCGATGAATTGCTGTCAACGCTGGGCATTAACATAAGGATGATGAACGCTGACAAATCCCCAATACCTAGCGATGGGGGCGTTATTGTGGTGGCCAATCATCCTTTTGGGGGGTTGGAAGGCATTGTCTTGGCGTCAATTCTGGCGGAAGTCCGCCAGGATGTAAAGATCATGGCTAATTATGTGTTGCGCGTTTTTGAACCAATACAAGAATTATTTTTCTTTGTAGATCCTTTTGGAAAAGATGGTTCAATTACCAATAACATTAAACCTCTGAAAGAAGCAAAGCAATGGGTTGACCAAGGGAAGATGCTGGTCATCTTTCCGGCTGGGACCGTCTCGCATCTGCAGTGGGGAAGAAAGGGGATAACCGATCCTCCCTGGAGCACTATCGTGGCCCGGCTCCTCCGGAAAACGGCAGCTTCGGTACTGCCAGTCTTTTTTAATGGCGCCAATGGTTATCTCTTCCAGATTCTGGGGTTGATCCATCCCTTGCTCCGGACTGCTTTGCTGCCCCGGGAATTACTGAACAAACAAGGGAAAACCGTCACCCTGAAAATCGGCCAGGCGATTCCCTGGGAAAGAATGCGCCTCTTTACCAATGACCGGGATTTGACCGATTATCTGCGGGTTAAGACTTATGGCCTCCGGGATAGCGGCCGGCCGCCGCAAAGAGCCGCCGCGTTCTTCCAGGGGAAGGGGAGATTGAGGGCGGCGCCCATCATTGCGCCCCTTGATGCCCGGAGTCTCAGCCAAGAAGTGGAGGCCCTCCCCCGGTCCCAACTCTTGCTGGAAAGCGGTGAATACGCGGTCTTCTCTGCCAGGGCCCGGCAAGTTCCTCAATTATTACAAGAAATCGGCCGGCTCCGGGAGATTACTTTCCGCCAGGCGGAGGAGGGCACCGGGAAATCCATCGATCTTGACCGCTTTGACCCCTATTACCTGCATCTTTTCCTCTGGAACCGGACCCGGGCCGAAGTCGTGGGCGCCTACCGCCTGGGGCAGTCCGATGAGATCGTCAAGCACCAGGGAATTACAGGACTGTATACCAGCACACTGTTCACTTATAATCTTGACTTCCTGAGATTTATCAGCCCGGCTTTGGAGTTGGGCCGTTCCTTTGTCAGGCGGGAATATCAAAAAAATTACTCATCGCTGCTATTGTTATGGAAGGGCATTGGCGCCTGGCTGGTGCAAAATCCCCAGTACCGTAATCTGTTCGGCCCGGTTTCCATCAATAACCAATACCACACCATTTCCCAGAACCTCATTGCCACTTCTCTGCGCCTGCCGGAAAATTCCTCCGCCTTGAGCAAGCTGGTGAAACCCAAAAATGGGCTGCACCTGGAGATAGCCAGGGGAGGCGATTCTTGGCCACCCTCCGCCAGGGTGCGGGATATTGACCGGCTGGCGGATTTAATCGCGGATATTGAGAATGACAGCCGGGGCATTCCCATTCTCCTGAAACAATATCTGAAGCTGGGGGGCCAGGTCCTGGCTTTCAGCCGGGACCCGAAATTCAATAATGTCTTGGACGGCCTGATCCTGGTGGATATGGCCCTGGCTCCCCGGCATTTATTGGCGAGGTTTTTGGGCCAGGCCGGAATGGCCTCCTTCCTGGCCTATCATCAACAGCCCCAGGTCTGCGAAGGGGCCGGCTCCTGAAAGGCCCGGAAAGTTAAAAGTCACCGCGTGGGGAAGGGCGAATTTTATGGAAACCATCCATTATTATTTGGCCCACTATGGCTACCTGGGCGTCTTCCTGTGGCTGGCCCTGGGAATTTTCGGGCCGCCGGTGGCGGATGAATTGTTGCTGCTCTTTTTGGGATACCTGGCGGTTAAGGGGGAAACCGGCATAATCCCCACGGTGGTGGTGGTGGCAGGCGGCAGCCTCACTGGGGTCACCCTGGACTATTTGTTGGGCCGGACCGTGGGCCACTATCTGCTGCACCGCCCGAATTGCTGGCTCCACCGGCAATACCGCCAAGTTTATCAACTGCAACAATGGCTGGCGCGCTGGGGGGGCTGGGTTTATACCTGCAGTTATTTTGTGCCCGGATGGCGTCACTGCGCCCCCATGGTGGCCGGGCTGTCGGCTCTTAATTTTCCCCGGTTTGCGGCCTGGACCTATTCCGGGGGCCTCCTCTGGACCCTGGGCTACCTCCTGTTGGGTTATCTGCTAGGGGAAAAATGGAGTGGCGATCTTCTGCAGATGCATCACTGGCTGATCCTCGGCGGGGTGGGGTTATCCGTGGGGTTGGCTTATAAAATCCTGCGAAAAAAGGCGGCGGGCATCTGCCAGATTCCCTGAAGGTTTTGAGATCATCTCGGAATCAAAAGTCATGGAATTGCAGGGGCGAATCTTGTATTCGCCCTATGTGTGCGGGGGAACACAAGGTTCGCTCCTACAAAAAATTGCTGTTGGATTGCGACATGACATGAGACCTTTTTTGAGCAGCCGATGACGGATGTTCTGCCGTTAAGCACGGAGGAAATTCTCATTACTCCCGGCCTGGAAGAGGCGGAGGGCTTCGGGCCCCTGCCCTTGCAGAATTTGATCTGGAGGCGGGAAGTTCTCTTTGACGTTTATTTAAAGACCAAAAAGAAAGGGCAGGAGAAGCCGCAGTTTATTAAATGCTGCGCCCGGGGCGAGGCTATCCAGGAACAATGGTATCGCAAACTGGCCCGATTGGAGATTTCTTGCGTCTATTTTGCCATGCCAGAGATGGAGCGGGTACTGCAATATCTCCATCTCAACCTGGAATTGGCGCTGGCGGACGGAGCCCCAAGCGATTTGGCCAAGGGGGTGCAAGTCTGCGACACCTTGCACATGTGGACCCTCAATTTTTTCAACAAACGCAGCGCCGAGGCCCTCAGACAAGGCCTGGCAATCCTGGAAAAACTATTCGCAGTGATCCAAGGTGATGAAGATAACCTTCTATATTTGCTCAAGATCAAGCGCCACAAAAGCTTGGCCCTTTACAATCATTGCCTCAATGTCTGCCTCCTGGGATTGGCCTTCACCCGCTATCTGGGTTGGAGCCGGGAGAAGGTCCTGGGGTTCGGGTTAGGGGCCTTGATCCATGATATCGGTCTGATGCGCGTGCCCCAGGCCATTTTGGGAAAAAGGGGCGCCCTCACCAAAGAAGAAATGCTGGAAATCAAGCAGCACCCCCTGGACGGTTTCCGGATGGTGCAGAATTTTGTCAATCTGCGTTGGGAGGCCTTGCAGATGGTGCTGCAACACCATGAGAACGGCGACGGTTCAGGCTATCCCAAGTGCTTGAAGACCCCCACCATCCACGCCTGGGCGCGCATCTTGCGGATCCTGGACAGCTATGAGGCCATGACCGCCGAGCGCCCCTGGCGCCCCGCCATGGAGCCCAAGGAAGCCCTGTGGATCATGTATCGGGATTGGGAAAAAAGCCGGCTCTTTGACCAGCATTACCTGATGAACTTCATTAAATTTCTGGCAGGCAAATAGTATAGTTTTCGGTTTTCGGTTTTCGGTTTTCGGTCAAGAAAATTCAAGAAGTTACGGAGGCGGCGGCGCCGGCCTCCTCTGGCTGGGCGTAATAGCGGATGGCGCTCTCGCCCATGAGGCGGGACATGGTCACCGCGGCCAGGCCCCCCGTAACCATGGACAACAGGGGGTGAAGTCCCAGGGCGTCCGCCAGGTAGGGCGCACCTACAGCCAGGCCGGTGCCGGCCACCACCGCGGCCATCTCCGGGACCCGGGCCTGGTCATCGATATCCCGGCCGTAAAGCAGGGCGATGGCCAGAATGAGATAAAGGTGCATGCGCACCAGGGCCGAGGTGCCCCCCACAAAGCCCAGAATCTTCAAGGCCTGGCCGATGCCGGGGATCATGGCCGGCAAATCGAGAATCATTCCCCCCAGCCAGGAAAGCTGGGTCTGGTCCTCAATGAGCCGGCGGGCCCGTTGCTCCACCGTCTCCTCGGGGTACCGGGCGTTGATGTCGGCCACCACCTTGCGGATGCGGTTTTTGCGGAGCCGCAGAAAGAAATAGAAAAAATCATCGGTCACCCGGCTTTGCCGCGCCGGTAGCGCAGATTCCGTAGACATGGGTTAAGTCCTGGGGTTATTGATGAGCACTGAAAAGACCTCCACCCACTATTTGGGCCTGGCGGGATCATGCCTGTAAAACTTCCGCCTTATCCGTGGCTTCCCACGGAAGCGGCAGATCCACCCGTCCCACCTGGCCATAAGCCGCCAGCTTGCGGTAAAACCCGCCTTTGTGCAGGGACGGCAGGTGCCGCAGACTGAAATCCCGGAGAATGGCGGCGAACCGGAAATCAAAATGCCGTGCCAACAGGGCGGCTATCTCTCCATCACTTTTGCTTCCCGTGCCGAAGGTTTCCACCTGCAGGCTCACCGGGCGGGCAAAGCCGATGGAGTAACTGAGCTGCACTTCGCATTCCTCCGCCAGGCCTGCAGCCACCACATTTTTGGCGGCATAGCGGGCGGCGTAGACCCCGATCCGATCGATCCGCAGGGGGTCTTTGCCGCTTAAGGCATTGGCGCTCTGCCGGGAATAATCCCCATAGGTGTCCACATCGTTTTTCCGGCCGGTAAGCCCCGAGTGCACCGAGGGGCCGCCGATCATCAGGTTCTCAATGGGGTTGACGGAAATGAGAGTTTTATCATCCGGCCGGATGGCTTCATCCGCGAACGCGGGCAGGATGACCGCCTCCCGGATATCATCGTCCAATCTTTGGGGGCTCACCTGGTAGTTCGCGGCCTTGGAGCTGCTCACCACCAGGGCCAGGCTGTGAATGCGGTGGGGGCGGCGATCCCGGTATTCCACCCCCACCTGGGTCTTGCCATCCAGGGAGAGATAAGGGACCGTTTTTTGCTTTTGGGCCTGGATAATCTGACGCGCCAGTTTATGGGCCAGCCAGATGGGCAGCGGCATGAGGACCTCGGTCTGGCGGCAGGCAAAGCCAAAAACCGTGGCCTGTTGCCGGACGGGGATTTTCTCGATCTCAGAGTCGGCCAGTTTTTTTTCATTGAAATATAGATCCGCCGCGGGCGGATATTCCTGGAGGCTGGTAAGGATACTGCAGGTTTGGGGATCGAAATCAGGATGCCGGTAGCCGATGCGGGTGATAACCTTGCGGGCCAAGGAGGGCATGTCGGCCTTGACCTCGGAGGCAAAGCGGGCGGCAATGAACAAGATGGAGGTGGACACCGCGCATTCGGCCCGCACCCGGGCATAGGGGTCCTGCTCCAGAAAATGATCGATAATGGCGTCGCTGATCTGATCGCAAATCTTATCCGGATGCCCTTCCGTGACCGACTCGGAAGAGAAGATGAAATCTTTCTTCATGAGACTACTCCTGCCCTTGTGTCGAAAAGTTAATAAACCAATAGTGACTTGGTGGGGCGGCCGTCCCTGGCCGCCGGACGCCTGGCGGGCACGGAGGCCCGCCCCACCCTTTTCATGCTTCATGGATGGGCCAGATGGCCCATGAGGAACCCCAAAAAAAAAATTTTGGGGCAGCGGGTTTTCTCCTGCGTTTAAATATACGCTCTCTTTTATTTAAAGACCAACGGGCCATCTCTTAAAAGTCTAAAGAATCCGGCAAAGCCGGGGGTGGCGGTGCCTCTTCGGATATGGTCAAGGTCAGGGTTTTCGTGGACTCATTGACCAGCAGCGGCAGCAGAGAGGTGCCGGCAATGACCAGGCCATCCAACAGCCCCACCGGCGCCAGGCCCAGGATACTTCTGACTCCGGGGAGGAACATGGCCGCGGCCTGCACCAGCAAGGAGCCCCCCAGGGCCAGGTTCAAGTAGCGGTTGGGGGGCAGTTTCTCCTGACTGAAAATGCTGTGCCTCTCCGAGCGGCAACTGACCGCGTGGAGCAACTGTCCGGCGGTGAGGCTGTGGAAGGCCAGGGTGCTGGCCTGGGGTCCGAGGCCATATCGCAGCCAACCATAACCATAGGCCCCCAAGGCCCCGGCCGTGAGCACTCCGGATTCAAAGGCCATCCGCTTAAAATCCCCAGCATTGAAGATGGGGTCATGGGGGTTGCGGGGCGGCCGCTGCAGCACATCCGGTTCGGACTCCTCCAGGGATAAGGCCAAGCCGGGAAAGATGTCGGAGATGAGATTGATCCACAGAAGCTGGATGGCCGTCAGAGGCGAGCCCAGGCCCACCATCAGAGCCACCCCGGTCAACATGATCTCGCTCAGGTTGGTGCTCAAAAAGAAATGCACCGATTTCTTGATATTGATATAGGTGGTGCGCCCGTCCCGAATGGCGATGATCAGGGTATCCAGATTGTCCTTCTCCAGGACCACGTCCGCCACTTCCCGGGCGATGTCGGTGCCGGTGCGCCCCATGGCGATGCCCACATCCGCGGCCTTCAGGGCCGGCCCGTCATTGATGCCGTCTCCGGTCATGGCCACCACCTGCCCGGATTTCTGCAAGGCCTGGACGATCTTCAGCTTGTGGGCCGGACTTACCCGGGCAAAGACATGGGCCCTCTGGGCCAGGGCCCTGAGGGCCTCGCTATCCATCTCCCCCAGGTGCGTGGCATCCAGGATTTCCAGGGGTTCCCGGCGGCTGAGGGCCAATTCCTGGCCGATGGCATAGGCCGTGGGGCTCTGGTCGCCGGTGATCATCACCGTCCTGACGCCGGCCTGATGGAGGGCCTTAATGGCCTGGCCCACCCCTTCCCGGATGGGGTCGGCCATGCCGATGATCCCCAACCAGACAAGATCTTGGGGTTCCTCCAGGCCCCGCACCCCATCTCCGGAGGCCAAGGCCAGGCCCAATACCCGGTAGGCCTTGCCGGCCATCCTCTCGTTGGCGGCTTCGATGTTCCCCCGGTCCTCTTCCGTGAGGGGGACCTTCTCCCCCTCCCGGAGTTGCCAGGCGCACAGGGCCAGGACCTCCAGGGGACTGCCCTTGAGGGCCAAAAAGGGCCCCGTTTCCCCGTTCTCATGCAGGCTGCCCATGAAAGGCCGGTTTTCCGAGCGGTAGTTGATATGCACCAGGGGGTATTGCCGCCGTAATCCGGGGACATCAAGGCCCAGTTGCAGGGCCAGGCGCACCAGGGTGCTTTCCGTGGGGGTGCCGCTGAGTTGGACTTCGCCACCCTCCTGGTGAATCTCGGTTTCATTGCATAACACGGAAACCGTGATGAGTTGGGCCAGTTCCTCACAAGCGTCGAAGGAGATGGGACCCTCGGGGGCAAAGAATTGGCCCGCGGCTACGCTGATGGGCCGCATGCCGGTGAAAATCTCCCTCACCGCCATTTCGTTCTTGGTGATGGTGCCGGTTTTATCCAGGCAGATGGTCTGCACCGCGCCCAGGGTCTCCACCGCGTGGAGGTGGCGGATCAGCACGTGGTGCCGGCGCATATCCCGGATACCCAGGGCCAGGGTGGTGGTGGCCGCCGCGGGCAGACCTTCCGGCACCGCGGCCGCGGCCAGACACACGGCCATGCGGAGCATCTCCAGCCAGCCGTAGCCCCAAAAGAGGCCCATGCCGAAGGACAGGCCGCAAAGGCCGAAGCAGAGCCAGACCAATCTATTTCCCAATTGGTCGAGCTGCCGCTGCAAGGGGGTGTCCGGCGCCTCCGCCTCCCCGGCCAAGGTCTGGATTTTGCCGATTTCGGTATAGCTGCCGGTAGCCACCACCACCATCAGCCCCTCGCCGCCGGTCACCAGGGTGCCCATGAACACCAGGTTCACCCGGTCGGCCAGGGGAATATTGTCCCCCCGGAGGGCTTTGGCCGTCTTGACCACCGGCAGACTCTCGCCGGTGAGCGCGGATTCATCCAGGGAGAGATGGGAGGCCGCCACCAGGCGGCCGTCCGCGGGCACATAACTTCCCGGCCGGAGGACGCAGAGATCGCCCAGAGTGACTTCATCCGTGGAAATTTCCCGGAGATCTCCCTGGCGCACCACCAAGGCGGTGGGCCGCACCATGGTTTGCAGGGAGCGGATGGTCTTTTCCGCCTCCACTTCGGTTTTGTAGCCGATCAAGGCGTTGCCCACCACCACTCCGGCGATGAGCACGGCATCCACCAGGCCGCCGGTGAAGACAGACAGGCCCGCGGCTGCGCCCAGGAGGAAGACGGGGAGGGAATTGAACTGCTCCAGAAAGATGCTCAGGCCGGAGCGGGGTTCGGCCTCCGGCAGCATGTTGGGACCGTAACGCCCCTGATTCTCTTTGACCGTGTCCGGGGTTAAGCCCCGGACTTTAGAGGTCCCCCACCTTTTTAGGGCCGCCTCCGCCTTTACCAGGTGCCAGGAATCCCGGGGCTGTTCCTCTACAAAAGAGAACATGCCCCGCAGTGAGGGGAGATAAGAGGCGGCGCCGGAGGGTTCAGAACCCGGGGTGGGCCGCGGCGGCCGGAGAGAGGAGGCCTCGGGCAGGGCCCGGCACTCCGCCACGATCCCTGCCAAGAGCGCAGTGATGTCCTCTGTGGTGCTGTTGGAGTTGAAACAAACCAGGACATTCCCGGTCAAGGAGCTGGCCGAGACCCGGGTGATTTCCTTCACCCGGGCCAGCCGAAACTCCAGAAGCCTCTGCAGGTCTTGGGACCGGTACAGGCCCTCGACTTTGAAGCGCGCCCGCCCGGCCACTGCGGTATGAAGGGCCTGGATCATGGGTGTTGTTAATTAGTTGCCCCCGCCATGGGGGGTAATTAGTCTGAGACCTTTTCCGAGGCCGGCTTCTTGCCCCGGGGGCCTTCTTTTTCCGGGGCGGTTTCGGGCTCCAGGGGGGCTCCCGGCGTTGGCGCGCCTTTGGGCAGAGCCGCGCAGGCCACCTCTTTGACGCCCTCCACGGTCCACACCAGGATATCGGTGACGGCTCGCACCGCTGACTGCCCCAGGGTGCCGGCGGCATCAATGGCACCGCCCACCGCCGCCTTGGCGGCCACCCCTAGATTGCCCCCCAACTGCCCCGCGGCCTCCAGGACTCCGGACACGGCGCCCTGGGCCACCTTGGCCACATCGGTGCCCACCTCTGCGGCCCCGTTCACTGCGCCTTTGAGCAATTGGGCGGCCGCTTGCTGCACGTCGCCGCCCACATCCGCCACCCCCAAGATGACCCCCTTGGCCACGTTTTTGGTGGTGACGATGACTCCGGTACCCACTTCTTCCGAGGCCCTAATCGCCCCTTTGATCACGTCCCGGCTGATATTGATGGTTTCCGTGGCCACCGCGCCGGAAGCCTGCAAGGCGTCGGCTACGGTGTTCCTGGCCACGGTTACTATCTGCCCCTCAATCTCGCCCAAGCCCTTCAGACTGCCGACGATGCCGTCTTTTACCGTGGTCCCGGCCTGGCCCAGCGTTTCTCCCAGACCTGCCGGTTTTTTGGTTTCCTCAGCCATCTACGCCTCCTTTTAGGCCCTAATAAGGGTAAGCAATCAAAAAAAGAGTTTTGCTGCATTTATGGTTGTATAAGTGGGATTCTCTCACTCTTTCAGGTTATCTTGCAGTAAAGATGCCAGTTCCAGGACGTTAACTTCCGGGAAGATGGCGTTAAATGCCTGCTTGAGGGCCAGGAGAGAGAAGATGGAAGTTACTTCCCGGTAGTTGAACGATACTGTCATTAAGCCGACAGTATGGTCGATTTCCAGCCGGCGGATGCCCTGGATGGGAGAGAAGCGTTCCCTGATGGCCTGGGCCATTTCCTGGTTATCCTGCAAGCCGGCGACGGCCAGACTGAGGAAGCCCGGCCCGGTCTCCCTGACTTCAATGCCATTCATGGTGGTTCCTTTCCCATTACCCCGATATGAATAAACTTCATCCTCCTTTTTAACAATAGGTTCAGGCCGATACATATCGCCTGGCGTTATTACTGAAATATTAACCAAAAATTAACAAAAACATTATTCTCCCATAACAATTATTGCTTATCCTTGATTTAAGTTAGACATCAGCACGGCTAAGGAGAACCACATGAGCGCCTATGTTCATGCCTTAAGCGGGAGGCTGCGCCTCAAAATTCCCCACCTCAAGGGCAACCCCCTGAGGGCTCAAGAAATCGAGAATCAGGTGAACCTGATGGCCGGCATGCAGCAGGTTGCCGCCAACCCGGTCACCGGCAGCTTGCTCCTGATCTATGATCCGGACCTCCTCAACCAAGAGGAGATTTTCGCGTTTTTAAAGGATTTGGGATATTTCCAGGATTACCGCGGGCGGCATTCCTCCTTCTTGAGTTCCACCCCCGGCGATCAGGGGGTGGTGGAAAAGATTACCACCACGCTGGCCTCCGGACTTATGGAGGTGGCCTTGACCCGCTTGGTGAGTGCGCTTATTTAACCAGGGCTAATATCTGCCGCCTACCCCTGCTTCCTGGCAGCAGCCAGGAAACTTCAACCTTTTATTCCCTTACCGCCTCAACCCTTCCGGTCATCCGGGTCTCCTCATTCCTTAGGTCAGGTTTGCTCCGGGAGGATATCCGGGGCTGCCAGGTCCCGGGCGCCAGGGGAGGACGATGGGGAGGTGCCCTCCAGCCACTTCCGGTTCAACATCACAAAGGTGCTCAAGCCGAACCACAGATAGTCATACCAGGACGGGAAAGGCACCTCTTTGGAGGTGAACAGACTGCGCACTCCCAGGAAAGCGAAGGTCAGGGGCAGGAGCAGCTTCAGATTGAGGGTCCCGGGGCGACCGGGATTCCCCCCGGTATTCAAGAGACCCAGCAAACCCCCGGCAGTGTGGGCGGCGGCCCCCGTTTCCATCAGTTCCTGCAATCCCGCCGCCAGTTCTTCCAAGGCCACTTCCGGGAATAGTTCGCCAAAGATTTCGCCCAGGGGTCCCAGGGTTTCCACGGAAGCCAGCATGGCCAGGTCATAAAGGATCAGCAGGCTGCCGGTGGCGGGGTTGGCCTCCACCTTATTGATGCCCGGCACCTGGCTCAGTTTCTCCCGGGCCTGGCAGGCCAGTTCCGGATTGTCCCTGACCCGGGGGATCTTGAGGCGCACTCTTCCCGGCAAGGCATGGACTACCGTGATGTTCTTGAGTTCCCTGCTCACTTCCGGCGGTCCCCTCAGGATGAGGATTTGGTCTTGGCCGCGGCCGCGGCGGTGGTGGTTGCCCCGGTCCTTTCCGACTTGACCTCAGCCACCAGGTCGCTCACCTGCTCTTGCGCCTCCGCCGCGAATTCTTTCACCGTATCCGCCAGGGCCAGATAACCCCGGATCAGGGTTTTGGCCAGGGGGCGGGAAATGGAAGCCACTGCGGGGAGCACAATGGGCGCGGCCAAGGCCACCCCCAAGATAACCAGGATGCTTCCCGATGATCCTTTCAGCCCGTCTTCAAACAGTCCCATGGCAGTTCTCCTTTTTGCGGAAATGAAAGTTAATTTTTAACCAAAAATTAACAATTTCCTCAATCATTGCTAACAGACATATATCATAATGCGATTATGCTGGACGCTCGCCTGATTCATCGGGATTTTCTCCAGGGGATGGTGAAGATCTTCATTCTCCACCACGCCAGCCAGGGGCCGGTATACGGCAACAAGCTGAGTAAGGCCCTCCATGCCCTCGGCTATCAGATCAGTCCGGGGAGCCTCTATCCCCTCCTGCACCACCTGGAGAACTCCGGTCTGCTGCACAGCCGTCTCCGGGTCTTTAAAGGCCGCCTGCGGAAATATTACCAACTCACGGAGCAGGGGCGCGTCTGCCTGGCGGAAATCCGCCAAAAACTGGGAGACTTGGTCCAAACCGTCATCCTGGGCCCTCTGCCCGAACCTGCGGCCAAGATTGCCGGTTTGAAACCCGCCACTCATCTGCCGGTAAACGGCTAACGGCATCGGACCGGATCTCACCGGTTACGTCTTCACCCCCAATCCCCCTTAATCCGCAGGGCCTCAAACCCAGCCCCCACTGGCGGCCGCCCATCCGGTCGGTATCTCCTTCCACATCCGGAAAGTTATTTAACCTTCTAATTTTGAGGAATAAAGGAAAAAATCCAAACAAACCAAAAATTAACAGAAGGGAAATACTGACAAAACAAATGGGGAGTAAAAGGAAATCATAGTTAAGGTTATTTAAGGTCAACGGTTGTTTTATCGGATCATCCAGGGTCAATGAGTCGATTTCAACCCCAATTAATGAAGAAAGGAAGAGGATATGGAAGGCTTTAGTCTGAGTGACGCTCTTCTTAAAGACATTCTCCATTTTGCCAAGCCGTTCGGGCACCGGGAGAACGCCAGGAATCTCAACCTGGGGTTCGGGTTCCTCTATTATTCCCTGGTGCGGGCCCTGCGCCCCAAACACACCTTGGTGATCGGCTCGGGTTACGGCTTCAGCGTGGTCTGCTTCGCCCTGGGCCTCAAGGATAACGGCCAGGGCCGCCTCTCCTTCGTGGACCCGTCCTACTGCCTCCTCAAAGACGGGCCTTTGGCCACCATCGGCGGACGGGGCATGTGGTCCGAGGAAAGTTCGGTGCGGGCGCATTTTCAGCGGTTTGGGGTCCAGGACCTGGTCAGGCACTTCAAACTGCGCAATGATGAATTCTTTCCGGCCTATGACTCCTTCCACCTGCCGCCCCTGGACCTGGCTTTCATCGACGGCAGCCACGCCTATGAGGACGTGAAATACGATTTTACCAACGTGCTGGCCCATTCCCGGAAGAACACCTATATCCTCTTGCACGACACCAACATCTATATCCGGGAGTTGCTCAACCACGCGGGGGTCAAGAAATGGATGAAGTTCATCAAGAGACATAAGGAATATTTTGAAGTGGTGAATTTTCCTTTCTCCTCAGGAGTGGCCCTGGTGAGGGTGATCGATCCCGCCATCGGCAAGGAGCTGCATTGAATCCCTGGCTGCTCGCCGCGCCGCTGACCCTGGCCGCGGCTTTCCTTTATTGGCGTTACGTCTGGTTTTTCCGCAATCCGCCCCGGGTCCCGCCCCCCGGAGAAAACATCCTCAGCCCCGCGGACGGCACCGTGGTTTATGTCCGCCTGGTCAAACCGCCCCAGGAAGTGGTGACCATCAAGCAAGGGGTGAGCGCCCGTCTCACCGACATCGTCAAGGAGGACCTGGATCAACCCAAGCTCTCCATCGGCATCTTCATGAGCCCGTTCAACGTGCATTACAATCGCATCCCCCTGGCGGGGCGGGTGGCCGCAGTGCAGCACCATGCCGCGACTCCCCGCAACCTGTCCATGTTCGCCATGCACTGGCGCATCCTCTTGCATCGCCCCCCTTTTTATCGCCGCTCCCGCCATATCCTCCAGAATGAACGGACGGTGACCCGCATTGAGAGCACCTTTAAAGGCGAGCCGGTCTCTTACTATATCGTGCAAATTGCCGCCAAGAGCGTTAACGGCATCGACAGCTTTGTGGAGGTGGGGGAAGAAGTAAGCAAGGGCAAGGTCTTCGGCATCATCCGCATCGGCTCGCAGGTGGACCTGGTTCTGCCCTACCGCCCGGACCTGAACCTCATGGTGGGTCCGGGGGACAAAGTGCGGGCCGGGGAATCAGTTCTCGTGGCCTGACATGCCAATAGGAGCAAATTATGAAGATTGATCTCCACGCGCACTCCCGGTATTCCACCCGCCCCTCCCAATGGGTGCTGCAAAAACTGGGGTGCCATGAATGCTACACGGAGCCTCGGACCCTCTATCAGATAGCCAAAGAGAGGGGCATGTCCCATGTGACCATTACCGACCACAATACCATTGCCGGCTGCCTGGAGATCGCCCATCTGCCGGATACCTTTATCAGCGAAGAGATCACCACTTATTTTGCGGATGGATGCAAGATCCATGTCCTGGCCTTCGACCTTTCCGAGGAGCAGCACCGGCAGATCCAAAAGGTCCGGGAAAATATCTTTGAGCTGGTGAGTTACCTCCATGGGGAAGGCATTGTCCACAGCCTGGCCCATCCCCTCTGGTCCATCAACAACCGCCTGACGGTGGAGCATTTTGAACAGCTCCTCCTGCTCTTCAAAAATTTTGAGCTCAACGGCAGCAGGGATGAGCAGCTCAATAGTTGGCTGCGGGCAGTCTGCCAGGAACTCACCCCGGACATGATCGACGCCTTGGCCGAAAAGCATCGGATCACCCCGGCTATTCCCTCCCCCTGGCTAAAAAATTTCACCGGCGGCTCTGATGACCACAGTTCCCTCCACATTGCCCGCATATATACCCAGGGGGACGCGTCCGGGCTGCCGGATTTTTTAGAAAAAATTAATCAGGGCGCAACCTCGGTCCGGGGCAGGTCTTCCACCCCCATGACTTTGGGCCAAAATATTTGCAGCATCGCTTATCAGTTTTATAAGAAGAAATATAACCTCTCACCGCAAGCCGAAGGCAACGCCCTGAGTGAATTTTTCGATAAGATTCTACAAAGCCGCGGGAAATCCAAAGGATATTTTCCCAAATTTAAATTTTATTATAATCAAGTTAGAAATTCACTATGGTCGGCAAGTAGAGATGAAAATATTATTTCTTTAATAAAGAAAGAAGCATCCCAATTCCTTTTTAAAACCTCGCTGCCGCTGGATGAACACGAATGGTTTTACCTGCTCAACCGGCTTTCCCGGAACCTTCTCACCCAATTCCACCGTAAATTGCGGAAAGCCCTGTTCAGAGCCAATTTCATAGATCTGATCAATTCCGCTTCTTCCAGCGGCCTGGTGTATCTGGGGATGATCCCTTACACTGCGGCTTTTTCCTCCTTCGCGGCGGATCGCTACCTCGGCCGGGATATGCTGCAGAGGTTATTGCCGATAAATCACCCCCAGCAGGGGGCCATGGAGAAATTCCGGATCGCCCATTTTACCGACACTTTTTACGAGATCAACGGGGTGGCCCTGTCGCTGAGGCGGCAGGTGGAATCGGCCCAAAAGGCCCAAAAAGAATATCATATCATTACCTGCGACACCAAAAAGCACCCGCCCCAGCCGGGAATCCAGAATTTTTCCCCCATCGGCGTCTTTCATCTGCCGGAATACCGGGAGCAGAAGTTATTTCATCCCCCCTTTTTAGAGATCCTGGACTATTGCTATGCCAAAGAATTCACCCAGATCCTGGCGGCCACCCCCGGGCCCCTGGGTCTCACGGCCATGGCCATCGCCCGCATCTTGAAGCTGCCCCTCTGGGGCACCTATCACACCGCGCTCCCCCAATACGCCCAATACCTCACGGGCGATCACGTGATCGTCGAGTTGCTGTGGAAATACCTGGTCTGGTTTTATAACCAGATGGACCTGATTTTTGTGCCCTCCCAGAGCACGGCCGAAGAACTGCGGCAAAGAGGGGTCAATGGCGAAAAGATGCGCATCTTCCCCCGGGGGGTGGACCTGCAATTGTTCCACCCCACCAAACGCAACGGTTTTTTGGAGAACCGGGTGCAGGCGCCAGACGGAGTCAAACTGTTATATGTGGGGCGGGTATCCAAAGAAAAGAATTTGGAAATTCTCGCTAGAGTCTTTAAAGACCTGATTCAGAACCACCCCGACGCCCATCTGGTCATCGTCGGCGACGGCCCTTATCTGGAGGAAATGCAGCAGAATCTGGCCGGAACTCCCTGCACCTTCACGGGTTATTTGCAGGGGGAAGACCTGGCCGCGGCCTATGCCTCCTGCGACCTGTTCCTGTTCCCCAGCACCACCGACACCTTTGGCAACGTGGTGCTGGAAGCGCAGGCCTCGGGGATCCCGGTCATTGTTACCGATGCCGGCGGCCCCCAGGAAAATGTGATTCCCGGGAAAACCGGTTTGATTGTACGGGGGGATAGCGAAGAGAGTCTGCTCGGGGCCCTGCAAGGCCTCCTGGCGCAGCCGGCACGGCTCCAAGTGATGGGCCGGGCGGCCCGGCGCTACATGGAGGAGCGCTCCTTTGAGACCGCTTTTCACGCCACCTGGAAAATCTTCGAAGAGCATGCGGGCCGTCAGCGCTAGCCTGAGAATTCCCCGAATCCGCCTTTTTGCCAGGTCCCTAGTCAATGGGAGGTATTTATGGAAATGGCAGATTATCTGGCCGAAGCAGCCAAGGCCTTGCGTTTACCGGAAGAATTCTGGCCGAACGTAAGCGGCATCTCCTTTGATGTGGGAGACCAGGAATGGTATTCCGCCTGCCATGTGTCCGGGGAGATGATCTCCCCCGAGGCCCATGCCTGGGTCCTGAAACTCATCGGCTGGCTCCAATTTAATTATCCCCAGGGGCCGGCCTTCCCGGAGGCTTCATGCTGTTAGCCTCCATGGGCGATCTGCCACAACTGCATGGCGAGGAAAAGGATATGACGGCTGACCGTCAGCGGCTGCTGGATGCCTGGCGGGATTTATGGGGACAATATCAGGCGATTATCGATGCCTTCGACGGTCTTCTGTACATCTGCTCCCCGGCGTATGAGATTGAATTCGTGAACCGGCGTCTGGCGGAGATGTTGGGTTATTCCCCCCTGGGGCAAAAATGCCACCAGGCTTTCTATAACCTGAACCATCCCTGCCCCCATTGTTTTCAGGAAAAGTTGCGGCGCGGCCAAACCGTACGGCAAAAAGCCTTTAATCCCCTGGAAAACCGCACTTATTATCAGGTTGCCACCCCTTTTGAGCTGCGGGGCGAGACCTTGATGATGGTGACCATTCAATACCTCCCCGGAAACTGTCCAACCCGAGTGATCTTCGGGGAGCCGGGACGAACCCCCGAAAATGGGGGAGAAAGAAATGTAGCCTAACCCCAAACCAATTTATCCTTCCACGATTATCTTCAGAATATCAATCTGTTACCCACAAAAAGACCGCGTTATCAAAAAAAAACTGAACATTAATTCTCTCCTAACAATCGTCTGCTAACAATGGAGGCAATTTCCCTGGACCTGGAGGAAGACCAAAAATTTCCCCAAACTATTCCAGGGTTTGAGCGGAGGTTTTCCATGTTGCACCAATTAAAATTGGGTTGGAAACTGGTCCTGAGTTTTTCTCTGCTGGCCGGCATTACCCTGGTGGTGGGTCTCTGCGGTTGGCGGGGAACGGTGACCCTGGAAAAGTACCTGAACGATATGAAGGACGTGCATGCCTCCTCCATAGAGCAACTGCTGGTGATGAAGGAGGCTTTCCAACACGTCATCGTGGCCCAACGCACTCTCATCAACCCCTGGCTGCAACTGGAACAGCGGCAAAAGCTGGGAGGACAGGTCAAACAGGCCAGAAGCACTTATGAAGAGGCTGCCAAAAGTTATGAACGGCTGCTGGACAGAAAAGACCAGGAGGAGATAGACCTGTGGCAAAAATTTTCCCAGGCCTTGGCAGTCTGGCGGGGGGAAAACGATAAAATCTTCCGGTTGAGTGAAGAGATCGCCAAGTCGGAGGCGGCCGGCCTTCTGGGAACAGAGTTGCAGGACCTGACCCAAGTCATGACCCAACTGGCCGTGGGCGCTTCCCAGGAAAAACAGGAGGAGACCCTGAAGTGGCTGGAAGCCATCATTAATAACAATAAAAATGCGCAATTCAACCTGCAGCAGAAGGCCTCCGGTTTGGCCCAGCGGGTGACCTTCTTCAACCTGCTGGGCATGGCACTGGGGCTGGGCCTGGCCCTGGCCATCGGTCTGTATCTAAGCCGCACCCTGGCCAGCCCCTTAAACAGCATCATCAGTGCCCTTACCGGCAGTGCGGAACAGGTTTCCGCGGCTTCCGCCTATGTCTCCCAAGCCAGCCAGCACTTGGCGGCCGGGACCCAGCAACAGGCCTCCTCCCTGGAGCAAACCGCCAGCGCCCTGGAGGAAATGGCGGCCATGACCCGGCAAAACTCCGACCATTCCCAGGAAGCCAACGTCCTCATGCGGGAGGCGGGAACCTTGGTAGAAAACGCCGATGCCTCCATGCAACGGATGACCCTGGCCATGGAGGACATCTCCAGGGGCAGTGGTCAAACTGCGCAAATCATCAAGACTATCGATGCCATCGCCTTTCAGACCAATCTCTTGGCCCTGAATGCCGCGGTGGAAGCGGCCCGGGCCGGAGAGGCAGGAGCCGGATTCGCGGTGGTGGCCGAGGAAGTGAGAAACCTGGCCCAAAGAGCCGCGGCCTCGGCCCATGCCACTGCCGATCTGGTGGCCGGCATCGTCGCCAAAGTCACGGAAGGGGCCAGCCTGGTGCGCCAGACCGCGGACGATTTTCAGCAAGTAACCGCCAGCACCGCCAGGGCCCAACAACTGGTGGCGGAAATCGCCATGGCCTCCCAGGAGCAGGCTCAAGGCATAGAGCAGATCAGCCGGGCGATGGCGGGATTGGATGAAGTGGTCCAGAGTAACGCCGGGAACGCCGAGGAAAGCGCCGAAGCCTCGGCCGGCCTTAATCTTCAGGCCGAACAAATGCATGACGTGGTCCAGGACTTGGTGACCCTGGTGAATGGCCGCGCCAACGGCCATGGTAATGGCGCCCGGCTGCCTGAGGCCCGGGAATTAGTCCCTGCCTTGGCCCCGGCCATGACCGGTCCCTTTGCGGTTGGTTCTCCAACCCCTGGTCCCGGCTCCAAGGATCGCTTGTTTTCCTCCTCGCCGGGAACTCTCCATTGAGGCTTTCCCGCCAGGATCATGGAGGAATGCTCAATGAAAAGGTGGGTCTTAGTCGTTTTGACGGTCCTCCTGGTACCCCTGAGCACCTTGCTCGCCAGGGCCGAGGTGGTTATTAAGGGGGCCGGCGCTTCCTTCCCCTATCCCTGCTATTCCCAATGGACCTACAAGTACTACGATGTCACCCAGGTTAAGGTGCGCTATCAGTCAATCGGTTCCGGCGCGGGGATAACTCAGATCAAGGCCAGGACCGTGGACTTTGCCGGTTCCGATGTGCCGTTGCGGCCTGAACAATTGCAAAAGTTCCACTTGGTGCAGTTCCCCATGCTGCTGGGGGGCATTGTGCCCATCGTCAATCTTAAAGGAGTCAGTCAGGGAAATTTGCGCCTGACTCCGGAGGTGTTGGCCGGGATGTTCTTGAAGAAGATTACCCGCTGGAGCGATCCGGTTATTATCAAAGAAAACCCCCACTTGAATCTGCCGGACCAGGAAATTACCGTGGTCCATCGGGAAGACGGCTCCGGCACCACCTTCATTTTCACTAATTATCTCAGCCAGATTTCCCCGGAATGGCAAGAAAAGGTGGGGAATGATAAAGAGGTGGACTGGCCCACGGGCATCGGCGCCAGCCAGAATGAGGGGGTGGCCACCAAAGTCATGCAAATCGAGGGCTCGATAGGATACGTGGAGTATGCTTACGCCCTCCAGAATCTGATTCCCTATGCCCTGGTGCGCAACCATGACGGCAATTACGTCCACCCCAATACGGAAACCTTCATGGCCGCGGCCAATACCGCGGATTGGCAACATGCTTCGGGCTTTTTCATGATCCTGACGAACCAACCGGGAAAGTTCAGTTGGCCCATCGTCGGCGCCACCTTCATCTTGATGCAAAAAAGTCAAACGGATCCCCTCCAGGCCCACTCTACCCTAAAGTTCTTTGACTGGGCCTACCGCCACGGCCAGGAAATCGCCCGAAAACTGCATTATGTGCCTCTGCCGGAAAGCGTGTTCCGGATCATTGAGGATCACTGGACCCGGGAAATAAAAGCGGCGAATGGAAACAGAGTCTGGGCACCGGAATAAACTTAATCATACTTAAAATGATAAAGATATGACAGTATTATACTAATTAAATTGGTATTAATATCTTCTAGTTTACTTGGCATTCAAGATAATTTCTCTATGAATAAAACGAAAGCATGTTCCTGTGAGATAAGACTGTGAAGTGGCTTAAAATAAAAAACCTGGTTAATATTGGATTCTACTTGGCTCTAATATTGATTATGGCTATCAATGCCTTTTCGCTGTGGAACACTTGGAAGAGTCTCAATGTAGGAGAAGCAGCGCTGCACACTTACGAAATCCGCAACACCTTCCAAACCTTATTGAACCTGGTTCACGATGCGGTGAACAGCCAGCGCAATTATCTCACCATGAGCGAAGAGCAGTTCCTCATTCCGTACCATAAATCGGTCAGCGATATTCAGGAGAAGATCTCCCACCTCAAAGGGTTAACGGGAGACAAACCCTGGTACCAGGAACGCTTACAGGCCCTCGAGCAGCGAATCGACAAGGAAATGGCTTTCCTGAAAAAAGGGGTCGAACTGACCAAAGCGGGAGAGTCCCAGGCCGTGAAAAAGCTGGTGGAATCCGGGGAAGGATTGACCATCCTGGATAGTATCCGCCGGCTCATCTCCCAGACTGACACCGAAGAAGTGGATCACTTGCTCCTGAGGCAACAATGGGGACAATCCAAAACCAGCAACCAGTGGGTGTTGTTCACCTCTTCCAGCGGCACCGTGATCAGTATTATTATCCTGCTGTTCAGCTTTTCCCGGGTCAGACGGGAAATTACCACCCGCCTCCAGGCAGAGGAAGCTCTGCGCCAGACCAAAGATAATCTGGAGAACATTGTCACCCAACGCACCGAGGAACTGAGCCTGACCAATGCCGAGCTGCGCCGGGAATTGACCGAGAGGCGGTTGGCGGAGGAGGCCTTGCACGAGAGTGAAGCCAGGTTCCGCAACCTTTTGAAATTCATCCCCGGGGTTTCCATCCTGGGGTATGGCACTGACGGCATAGTGCGTTACTGGAATAGGGCGAGTGTGCAAATCTATGGTTACACCCGGGCAGAAGCGGTGGGGAAGAGCCTGACGAACTTGATTATTCCCCCGGGGCTCCAACCTCTTTTCGCCCAGGCCCTGGAAAAAGGCAAAGACGCCACCCTTTCCGGGGAAATCCTGCCACCCGGGGAACACCTGTTGCGGCACAAAAACGGCCGCTTGGTGCCGGTATATACCATCCACACGGTGGTCTGCCTGGAAGACCGGCCGCCGCAACTCTTCTGCATCAATGTGGACCTGTCGGAGCGCAAGCGTTCTGAGGAGGAACGGCTGAAGCTGGACAAACTGGAATCACTGGGAGTCTTGGCCGGAGGGATCGCCCACGACTTCAACAACCTCTTGACCGCCATTCTGGGCAACATCAGCCTGGCCGCGCTGGAAATCGAGCACGAAGAGGTCTTGGACAGATTGGCGGACGCGGAAAAGGCCTGCCAGCAGGCCCAGGGATTGGCCCGGCAACTGCTCACCTTTGCCAAGGGCGGCAAACCCATAAAAAAGCCGCAAAAGGTGGCGGACATGCTGTTGGAAGCGGTCAATCTGGCTCTGTGCGGTTCCCGGTCAAGATGTGCCTTCACCTTGGCGGAAAACTTGTGGCCGGTGGAGGTGGACTCCGGGCAGATCCAGCAGGTTTTCGGCAATCTTTTGATCAACGCTGACCAGGCCATGCCTGAAGGCGGCATCATCACTTTGGGGACGGAAAACATCTTCCTGCAAAACGGTGAGGCGGGCTCACTCCCGCCCGGGAAATATGTGAAAATCCGCGTAGTTGATCAGGGGGTCGGCATCAGCCCGGAAAATTTGCCTAAGATCTTTGACCCATATTTTACCACGAAAGATACCGGTAATGGCCTGGGGCTGGCGACCGCTTACGCCATCATCAAGAACCACGGGGGCATTATCCGAGTCGTATCCGAGCCGGGGCAGGGAACAACCTTCACCATTTTCTTGCCCGCAACAGAGGAACAATGCCTGATTAGCAGTCAGGCCCCCCTTTATCCCAGCTTGGGAAACGGCAGAATTCTGGTCATGGATGATGAAGAGAGTATCCGTATCCTCTTGGATAAAATCCTCCACCGCATCGGCTACGAAGCCAGTTTCGCCCGGGACGGGTCCGAGGCGGTGGAGGCTTACACCAAGGCCAAAGAGTCCGGCCGGCCTTTCACCGCGGTGATCTGTGATTTGACCATCCGGGGAGGCATGGGAGGGCGAGAAGCAATCAAAGAGCTCATCACCATTGATCCCCAGATCAAGGCGATTGTCTCCAGCGGTTATTCGGATGACCCGGCTATGGCGGATTACCGGAAATACGGGTTCAGCGGGGTTATTGCCAAACCTTACAAGATCAACGAGATAAGTCACGTGCTGCAGGAAGTTATTGGCCGAGAGGCGGATGAAGTTGAGGCCACCATCTCCTCAGGGATCATCCACCATGGCCTCAAGCGTCAATTTTGAACATGGCGATTATTCCCGGCAAATCGAGTCCTGGCTCATTACCCTCCATCATCAAAAATTAACTGAAAGTTAATCCCCTCCTAACAATCGTCTGTTAACAAGGATAACAATCGGTCCTGCCATGAGGATGGCGGCCCAGTACCCCTTAGGGATATTGAACTTCCTGTAAAGTCCCGGCGGTAAGTACGGAAATGATGAAAAGAATATATCTGCCCCGTCATCAATGCAGCTAGGCGGCTCAAAGAAGGCCAGGGGCCCCTGGCCGCTGGACAATCAGGGGGAGAAGGGGTTGCCACTCCTGCCTCTCCTTGAGGAGGAAAGACCATGCGTCAAGGTAATATTTTATTGATCAGCGACGAGTCGCCGATTTTCCCAGCCTTAAACCGAGCTTTGACCGAGGCGGGGTATCAAGTTACTACCGCCCACTATACCCTGGAAGCCTTCCATGCCCTGCGCACCGGCAACTTCCCCCTGGTGATCACTTGTCTGACCAATGATTGGACCGACACCCGTCCCTTCCTGAAAGCAGTAAGAGATTTGAACCAGGAGATTACCGTGATCATCTTGCGGGTTGAACAGGAAATTTGCTCACCCCTCGATGCCTATG
Organism: Thermodesulfobacteriota bacterium; assembly: GCA_040757175.1. Classification (GTDB taxonomy): domain Bacteria; phylum Desulfobacterota; class Desulfobaccia; order Desulfobaccales; family 0-14-0-80-60-11; genus SURF-52. The sequence goes on along the minus strand of JBFLXM010000051.1, from coordinate 1,143 downwards.
TGTTCAAAGGAGATAGTTATTTATCCATGCCTTGTGGATGGTCCAGGCTGCATGGGTTGCTGGACAACTGCCTGAGGGCGGAAGCGACTGAGAGGGTCCTTCTTTAGATTTCCATAGGACAGGCTTTCCCTGGGGGCAAATTATTAATAGGCGGAAAACCTTATGGCCAAAGAGAGCATTCTGGTGGTGGAGGATGAGGGTGATATCCGGGAACTGCTTAGATACAACCTGGAAAAAGAAGGGTATCAGGTTATCCCGGCAGCCACGGGGGAAGAAGCCCTGCAGGCCGTTCAGGGCCGTCTCCCCGACCTCATCCTGCTGGATCTCATGCTGCCCGGCATGGATGGTTTGGAAGTGTGCCGCATAATCAAGGGTGCCTCCGAAACCCGTTACTTGCCCATTGTCATGCTTACTGCCAAGGGGGAAGAAGCGGATGTTGTCGCCGGCCTGGAACTTGGTGCGGATGATTATATCACCAAGCCTTTCAGCCCCCGGGTCCTCCTGGCCCGTCTGCGGGCCGCCTTGAGACGCCGCAGCCTGCCGCTGCCTCCGGAAAACGCCCCCCTAAAAACCGAGGAACTGGTCATTCACCCCGGCCGTCATGAGGTATTGCTGGCAGGAGAGCCCGTGCACCTTACGGTAACCGAGTTTCGCCTGCTGCACCTCCTGGTCCGCAAGCCGGGATGGGTCTTTACCCGTAGCCAAATCGTCAATGAAATCCATGGGAATGATTATCCGGTATCAGACCGGTCCATTGATGTGCAGATCGTCAGCCTCCGGAAAAAACTGGGGGAGTTCGGCAGCCACCTGGAGACCATCCGGGGAATAGGTTACCGCTATAAATAATAGCCCCTGGCCCGGGTAAAACTGCTATGGCGACTCTTTCCCGCCTCCAGCTTGACGGCTATCACCTGTATGCTGGCGACGGTTTGGGGCTGGGGCTGGCTCTGACCCAACATGCCGTCCTCGCTCTCGGGGGGACAAGTTGTCCAATACCCTGGGTCCGGAGACCCTTTAAACTTCTCTCGTTTCGGGGTGTCGGGGGGCAAAAATTAGGGAAAATTTAACTTGGGCCTAACGGAATGCTAACAATCACCCTTTATAGTCTGTTTATAAAAAGATCGTTGAATCTCCGGGATAAGG
>JBFLXM010000050.1:0-50912 GCA_040757175.1 Thermodesulfobacteriota bacterium | reverse complement strand
TCCTCCGCCTCTTCTGGAAAAATCAACTTTTTCATCGTCACCTCCTTGGGTGACGATTATAATGGGTTAAATAAATATATCAAGCACTAAGTTAGCGCTTATGCCCCTCAAGGGGGAGGGAGAAAGATCATGCAACTTCGTAAGGTATTTCTGAGACACGACACTGTCTCTTGATTGCGAATCGGATGAAATAGGCCGGCTGAAAGACCGAGGGCTGCGCCCGGAAATGGGCGGGAGAGGAATGTAGGGTGGGCACGGCCCACCAATTCCTTGCGGGAGGGAAAGATGAAAAGATCAGGCTTAACATGGCTGCTGGTTTGCGGCTTAACAGCCCTCTGCCTGGCCGCGGTCCCGGCCCGGGCGCAGATGCGGGACCTGGGCACCCTGCCGGGGGGATACTACAGTATCGCCAAAGGCATCAACAATCACGGCCTGATTGTGGGAGATTCCACCACCGCGGACTGGCAGACCCGCGCTTTTCTTTACACCCCTCCCCAGGCGAAGGCGCCGGCTCTCCTGCTGCTCCTCTCCGAGTGTCTGCGCCCCTTCGTGGGGTGGGGGCATCCCCCCTACCTGGCCCTGCCCCCGGTGGCCGGACTTGGCGCAACGAAGAGAGGATTTAACAAAGGTTGATGTGAAAAATTTTCTCGCAAAGACGCAAAGATCGCCAAGTTTTTTATCCTCTCTGCGCCCTTTGCGCCTTTGCGAGAAAAAAATCTCTCGCAAAGACGCAATAGCATTACTGGAGCAATTTCTCGGCTTCCGCCACCTTGCCGGCTTTGAGCAATTGCAGCACCTGGGGCAGCTTTTGCGGCCCGGCCGGGGAATCTTGGAGACGCCCCAGCTTCCGGGCCACCTTTTCTGCGGCCCCAACCTGGGCCGCGTTGGTCACCAGGATTAGATAATCATTGCCCTGCTTGGTGAGGGGCACCACTGCCACATTGGCCCGCTGATCCACCCAGGCCGCCTTGGCCTGGCCGTCCACCCCGAAGGGGGCCCGGGAAAAGTTGGGGGCTGAGGGCGCGGCGTTTTTGGCCCGGACCTGGCCCGCGCCTTCTTCCCGGGATTCATCCACCTCATAGATCATCACCCCGGATGCCGGCAGGACCCGGTCCAGTTTCAGGGGCTGGCGGTTCTCCACCAACAGGCAGCGCCCTGAGGACAACGGGATTTTCACCCCTAGCAGAGGCCCGCCCGTATCCAAGGGGGCGAGCTGCGCCAGGGCCGTTTCTCCGGGGCGCACCAGGGCGATCTGTTCCGGCCGGACGTAGCCCAGGCGCATCTTGGTAAACAAAGAGAAGCCGGGCGCGGGTTGGCCCTGCTCCCGGAAGTGCTGGCTCATGAGGTCCCAGGGCCCCAGGTAGAGGGCGGCGTCATGAATTTTGAAGACCTGGCGGGGGCGGCTTTGCTCTTCGAAATCGTAAAGGTCCCCCACCAGGCGCTGCCCCTGATAGACCCCGCCGATGGCGTGGGCTAAATCGTGGACCAGGAAACCCAGGTGGAAATTTTCCGCCATGACCACCACTCCTTTTTGAAAAACCGTGCCCTTCCGGGTGGTGATGGGCACGTAAGCGGCCCGGCCGCTCCTGACTTTGCTGAGCATGCCCGGATTGGCGCAGTAGCAGATCATGCCGTACCCCTGGCCCGGCATAGTGGTGCAGCGGTGGATGACGGCCATCACGTCAAAGGAGTTGATGGCCGTCCCCTCCTCTTCCGCCAGGGACAGGGCGTCCCGCACCAGCCGGTAAACCCGCCGGGAGTCCACCTGAAAATTATAGGGGGATACCTTGTATGCCTCCAGGGGCTCCGGCAGGGTATAAGGCCCTTTCACCGTGGCCGCGAACCCGGTCTGGCCGAAGGACGCAGAGCGGTACCATTGGTCCACCTTGTTGGTGGCCCGTTGCCGCACCTCTTCCAGGGGTTTGCGGGACTGGACGCCGGGAAAATCCACCAGGACCACCAGGTAGCGCTTGGTGCCCCGGGCCAGATCCGAGACCGGTCCCAGCTTGGCGTCCAGATGGGCATCAGCCGCGCCGGCGACCACCGGCGCCAGAATCAGGGCCAAGATAGCCGCCATCCCGCACCATCTGTTATTCAGTAAAAGTGACATGGTTGCCTCCTTTACTTATACCAATCCGCAATTAAAAGAAAACAAACCGTAGGGGCGAACCTTGTGTTCGCCCTGAGCGCCCGGGGCGAACACAAGGTTCGCCCCTACGAAAAATTGTCGTTTGATTGTGAGTTATTAATAAGAAAGAGAGAAAATTTCCAATCGGGTGGCAAAAAATCCTCCTATCATCCAGGGCTTGCGCCGCTTGATTTATGATAGCCAGGATTGCCGGGAAGGTCAAAAGACTTTTTTAAGGAGAGGTATCTGCTCGTTCCCAAGCTGGGCTTGGGAACGCACTTGGGAGCCAAGCTGAGCTTGGCGTCCATTTTCGTTCCCAAGTGCAACTTGGGAACGAGTAAATATTTTGCCATTTGTCCCGTTATGTCTTGATCTTTTAATGATTTTTTTTAAGCTTAAGGGAAAGAATCATCCAAACCTACGGAGGGGTTATGGAAGAAGAGATTGAGGGGCAACGTGATATTGCTCTTGAAATTCTCATTAGGGCAGGCGTTCTGAAACTGTGCCCAATTCATGAAGATGCCATCCTCTCAGGTGGTGCCGATATTGAGGATGCCTACAAACTCGGCAATTACCTATTCACTAATGACAGTGACGAATGGGAATTGCAGCATGTATTCCGGGACCGCCGTGAAATGACCGATACCATTAAAGAAATGTTTGAATGGCAATTAGGCGGTGCCGATGAATGCGGCTGGTGCATGAAAGATTGATTAGGCCAATTAAACGCACCATTTAGCTTGGCAGGCAAGCTACCCACTTTCCTGTGCCACTCGGCATGGGGCCTGGCGCGTCGCTACCTTCTTGCGTCTTTGCGCCTTTGCGTCTTGGCGTGAGATATTCTTTTCGAACCATGAACTACTTCCGCCGCTCCTTAAACTGCCTTACCTGGTACATAAACGCCTCCAGGCGGGTGCGGGTGTGGGTCTGTTCCTGGCCGTCGTAGGCCAGGTTCAGGAAGGGGATGTGATTGTGTTCTTCCTGGAAGCGCCGGAACAGGGAATTGACCACGGTGCCCGGCATACAGGTGAAGGGCATGATGTTCACCAGGCCGGAGACACCCTTGCGGATGAAGTCCCGGGATTTGCCGATGGACAGGATGGCCTCCCCTTCAAAGGAGGGGTCCAGGTAACTTTGGGCCAATGCCAAAGTCTGGGGGATGGTGGGCTCCTTCAGGTTTCTCACGCTGCCCTTGAAGATCTCTTCCAACATATGTTCGTCTTTGTTCTGGAAATATTCTTTGAGCAGTATTTGCAGCAAGTGCCGGTAGCGTTTATAGACCTTGGCCCGGCGCTTGGAGGTGTAATTGACGTATAGCAGCCATTCAGCGATGGGGGGCATCCACACTTCCCCCCCCAGGGCCTCGATCTCCCGCACCGCGTTTTCATTGGCGAAGCGGTTGGCCCGGGTATAGATTTCACCGATGATGCCCACCAGGGGTTTTTGTCCGGCGCCGTTCAGGGCCACGTCATCCAGGGCCCGCCGGGCTTCCCGGAGGACCGCGGGCAGGTCTTTCCGGTCCCGCAGGGTGTGATGGACCTGGCGCAGGTAGTGCCGGTAGATTTCGTCCGTGTCCCCGGCCCGGCTCTCATAGGGGCGGGTCTCCCGGAGCTTTTTTTCCAACAGATCGATGGCTAACACCCCCCGCCAGGCGATGCGGGTGTAATCGTCCCCCACCATGCCCAACTCCTGGTACATGGTCTCGCTCTGGTCCGGGGCATAGACGGGCATTTGGGGATAACCCAGTTCGTCCAGGACCAGGCGGTGGAAACGGTGGTACTGGCCGAAGCGGCAGGGCCCGTCCCCGGAGGGCATGAAGAACGCGCTCTTCTCCGGGTCGAAATCGGCGCGCTGCACCAGCTTGGCCAGGTCCCCGGTGGTGAGGATCAGGGGATAGCACTCCTTACCGGAGGTGAGGCGGCGGCCCAACTCCAGGGTCTCTTCGTCCGATTCCGGCAGCATCTCGGCCTCGCCGCCGCAGGCCTCGAACGCGGCCACCAGGGCCAGGGCGTGGTCGGTCATATAGGGCAGAAAGACCTGGCGCCGCTGGGCCGCCACCACCCGGTGTTTAAAGGGGGAGAGCCGCGGCTCCTGGGGTTGGGGGGTGACGTTCTTCAGGCTGTCCAGGAAGGCCTCCAGGCGGGTGATGGCCCCCACGTCCGCGGAGTGCTCGTCGATTTCGATCTCCAGGTAGGGTTTGCCCCGCATCTTTTCCCGGAAGAAGTGTTGGATGAAGGAGTCCGGGCCGCAGCCGAAGTTGGTGATGTAGATGCCGTAAAGGCGGGGGTCCTGGCGGATGAGGGAGGCCGCGCCCAGGATCTTCTGGCCGAAGCGCCAGTACATGGGCCTGATTTCTTCCAGGTCCTCCAGCCGGTCCAGGGGCAGGAAATCCATGGGCAGGGCCTGGACCCCCAGGGTCCGCAGCTTGCGGTGCAGGTTGAGATTCATGCCCGGGTCCAGGGCGTTGTAGGGCCGGCCGATGAGCACCATGAGCCGGCCGTCCTCGGGCAGGGACTCCATGATCTCCCGGCCCCGGGTCTCTATGGCCCGGTAATAGGCCTGCTGCGCGGCCTCCCCCCGGCGCAGGGCCCGGTCCACCCGGAAGGAGTAGACCCCCAGTTGCCGGGCCAGGTCTTTCAGACCCCGGCGCAGTTCCTGGCGGCCCCGGCCGAAGTAGAGGACCGGGCTCAGCAGTTCCGCTCCGTAGTTAGCGAAATTGATAGTGGAGGTGGCCACGTAAGTCAGGGTCTGAGCCATGGGGCAGACTACCCCCTGGCGGATATCCGGGTGGGGATGGGCCATATCGATGATGCTGGGGAGAAAGATGCGCTTGACCCCGGCCTCCAGCAGGTCCAGGATGTGGCCGTGGGCCACCTTCACCGGGTAGCAGGGCTCCGCGGCCAGGCATTCCACCCCCTGGCGGATCACCTGTTTGTTGGTCTTCTGGGAGTAGACCACGCTGAAGCCCAGGTCTTCGAAAAAGGCCCGGAAAAAGGGCATGAGTTCCTGGAAAAACATAGTCCGGGGAATGCCGATGGACCCCCGGGTGCCGGCTTTGGGCTCCTCGGACCCGTAGAGGAGGTCTTCCCGTTCCTTCACCAGGTCCGGCAGGTCCACCTTCTTTTGGGTCTGGCCCACTTCGTATTTCTCGCAGCGGCTGCCGTAAAACAGGGGTTTTTCCCCCTCGATCTGCACCTGGCGGATTTCGCAGTGGTTGGGGCAGGCCTGGCATTCAAAGGAACTGATGTCGTAGCGGCGCTCGCTCAGGTCGAAGCCCTTGAACCGGGAGGTCTCCCAGTCCCGCTCCCGCATGGCCAGGAGCGCCGCGCCGATGGCCCCGGTAACGTCGTGGTGAGGGGGGACGGTGATTGTCTGGCCCACCACCTTCTCGAACCCGGCCACAATGCCCCGGTTGGCCGCAGTGGCCCCTTGATAAAAGACGTTTTTCCCCACCTTTCGGTCTTCCACCACCTTGTTGAGGTAATTCTGGACGATGGAATACGACAGCCCCGCGACCAGGTCTTCCTTGAGCGCGCCCCCCTGCTGGTGGTGCACCAGGTCGGATTCCATGAACACGGTGCAGCGCTCCCCCAGGGGCACGGGTTTCTTGCTGGCCAGGGCCAGGTCGCCGAACTCCCCCTTGATGGAGATGCCCAGCTTTTCCGCCTGCTCCTCCAAAAACGAGCCGGTGCCCGCGGCGCAGACCTTGTTCATCATGAAGTCGACGATGGCCCCGTGCTCCAGGCTGATGAACTTGGAGTCCTGGCCGCCGATCTCAAAGATAGTGTCCACCGTGGGGTCGATGGCGGCCGCGGCCGTGGCCTGGGCGGTAATTTCGTTTCTGACTACGTCCGCGCCGATGAAGTCCCCGGTGAGGTAGCGGCCCGAGCCGGTGGTGGCCGCGCCCATGATCCGCACCCGGCCCGCGAGTTTGCCCCCCGCCCTCTTCAGGCCCTCGGTGATGGCCTCCAGGGGCCGGCCCGCGGTCAGGAGATATTCCCGGGCCAGGACCCGCATCTCCGGGTCGATGACCACCACGTTGGTGCTGATGGAGCCCACGTCCACGCCCAGGTATGCCTCCACGTAAGCGCCCAGGGGGGGCAGGGGGGCCACCGCGTAGGCCTCCTCCCCCAGCTCCGGGGGCGGGCTCAGGGGGGCCAGGGCACGGCCGGCCTCCACTTCCCGGGTCAGGTAATCCTTGAGGGGTTGGAGATTGAGCGCGAACTCATTAGGCGGCTGCTCCCGGACCGCCAGGACCGCGCCGATGGCCCCCAGCCCGCAAAAATGGGGGGGGATGATGAGGCCCCCTTCATCCAGGTCAAATACCTGGCGGAAGGCCTGGCGCACCCCCAGGTTGTGGGCCACGCCCCCCTGGAAGGCCACCGGGGGGGTGATGGTCTTGCCTTTGGCGATATTGCTTTTCAGATTCCGGGCCATGGCCTGGCAGAGGCCGGCGATGATCTCGAAGTCCGGGGTGGCCCCCTGCTGCAAATGGATCATGTCCGTCTTGGCGAAGACGCTGCAGCGCCCGGCAATGCGGGGGGGAGTGGTGGATTTCAGGGACAGCTCGCTGAACTGCTCGATGGTGTAGCCCATGCGGTGGGCCTGCTGGTCCAAAAACGACCCGGTGCCCGCGGCGCACATGGTGTTCATGGCGAAGTCTTGTATTACCTGGTGCCCGTCTTCATCAATCACCAGGAGCAGCTTGGCGTCTTCGCCCCCCATGTCGATGATGGACCGGGCTTCCGGATGGAAATGATAGGTGCCCCGGGCCTGGGCGATGACCTCGTTGACGAAGACGCCGCCCAAAAGCTCGGCCAGGACCTTGCCCCCCAAGCCGGTGAACGCGGCCAGGCGGCATTTTTCCAAAGGAAACTCCGGCTCCAGGGACTCAAAAAGCTCCAAAGCCACCCGGTAAGGCTCCCCCTGGTGGCGGCGGTACTCCTCCCGGAGGACCTCTCCCTCAGGACCCAGCACCGCCAGGTTGACACTCACCGAACCCACATCCATTCCCACTTCGAACTTATCGCGCATAATCCGCATCCCCCGAGTGCTGGGCAGTATGTCTTAAGAGACAATGTCTTTATACATAATATGTTACATAGTTTTCCATTATTTCAACCATAATAGAATATCGGCCTGAAATCATAAGATTGCCGACGGATAGCAGCAACTCTAAACTCGAAAATAAACAGAGCTAAATCTTTTAATTTTAGCAAATAGTTCTGCCCAACGATTGGTTAACTACTGTCTTGTCATCAGATTATATATATATTGAAAAAGGTATTAATCAAGTTTTTTCAATATAGCTAAGTAGCGTTTATATATTTCAGGTTCTTTTTCTTTAGACATGCGTAAATTATTAAATCTATCCTCTTCTATGAATTTGCTTTTAGTGACCTCACCTTCTTTGATTAAACCCATATCGATGCCTTTTTCTAAAGTATCAATTGCCAAACCAAGCTTGTTCCATTGAGAATATAAGATAGCCAATTCGTAATACCTTGTTAATTGATTGGGGTCCTTTTTGAGAAGTTCTTTAAAAATAGCTTCGGCTTCCTCAAACTTTTCAAGATTTCTCGCTTCAATTGCACGATTTGCACGATTTTTATCACGCAATTGGCGCTCTTCTTTTCCAACCATTTCCTCCGCTTTTATAGAGTACTCATAAGCCGATTCAGCTAGTTTTTTGGCGTTTTGTATGTCGTTGCCTTTCCGAGCGATGTCTCCCTTTGTACCGGTTACAATACCCAATAACCTATATTTATTTGCGGACTCATCTGCCTTCTTAAGGATTTCAATGGCGTTATCATATTGTGTGTCACGGTACATAAAAAGTGCCTCTATTAGTTTTACAACTGAACTTTCCTCGATATCGGGGGCCTTAACATTTTTAAGTAAACCGAGCTGCGCCTTTAATTCTTTACGGATAGCGATCGCTTTTGGAGCTTCTGAGTCTACATTTAACTCATTAAGTAGAGTATCTAATTTAGATTCAAGACCATACTGAACAAATTTATCATAAAGGTGAGCTTTCGCTTCGATTGATTTGGAATGTTCTGCCGTTGTTTGACAGTAGGTTTGGGTTTTTTGGGCTTGTTGTGCCGCTTCTTGTGTGACCTTTTTCAAATCTGAGAGGGTTTGATATCCAATAATTCCGCCTATGGCAAGGAGAATTGTCAGTAATATGGGAATTATGCTTACTGCCCTTATAACAAGTTCTGCTATTTTTTCAGTTTTGGAAGACGTAGAAACATCGGTTAAGAGGCTTTGGCAATATCTGCATTTGATTGCTGCTTCATTAATTTTTTCTTTGCAAAATGGACATGATTTTTCGTTTCCGTTTGACATATAAACCTCCTATTTTGGCTATCAGCCAGAGAACTTATCACATAATACGATATTAATAATTTCTGAAAAGTTGTAATAATATGTGCATAAAATATTAAATTTGAGCATGGGAATCCAAATCGGTCCTAGTCTAACTCCGATAAAACCCCTGCTCCTGATAGCGATTACAGGAAATCCGGCCCGCGGCCTCCAAGTGTTGCAGCTTCTCCTGCACTACCCCCAATGGCAGCCCCAAAACCTGGGCCACATCCGCGGCGGTCATGGGCCGCCGGGCCAGCATTTCTATGAACCGGGCGTCGCTGACCGTGGCCTCCGCCTTGGCCTTCCGGGAGCAGGAGGCGATGACCTCCGGGCCTGCCCCGAAAAAGTCGGCCACGGCCTGCATTTCGTCTTCGCTTAAGGGTTGAGCCGCATCATCCACCACCGGCCGCACCGCGGTATTGAGCTGCACCTTGTCCGGGGCCACTTTCTCGATGACCCGGCGCAGGGCGCTTAACTCCTCCTCGGTGTCATTCAGACCTTTGAGGAGCATGATCTCCAGCCAGATTTGCCCCGGGTATTCCCGGCGCAGGGCCAAAAGACCCTCGATCATCTGGGCCAACAACATCTCCGGCAGGGGCCGGTTGATGGCCCGCCAGGTTTCTTCTCTGGCTGAGTCCAGGGAAGGGAGAATCACGTCTGCCCCCGCCAAATCCCGGCGCACCTCCGGCAGGCACAGCAAAGCGCCGTTGGTCAACACCGCCACCGGAGTGGCGGACATTTCCTTAATAGCTTGGATGAGTTGGCCCAGACCCAAATTCAAGGTGGGTTCCCCGGAACCGGCCAGGGTGACGAAGTCCTGCTCCGCGGCCGGGCTGCGCAGATATGCCGTCAATTCCAGGAGGATGGCCGCGGTGTGATAGTCCCGGCGTTCCAGGGTCTGCCGGGTGGTGGGGCCCACCTCGCAGTAAACGCAGTCGTAGGGACAGGTCTTCCGGGGAATCAGATCGACCCCCAGGGAGCGTCCCAAACGCCGGGAGGGAACCGGTCCGAATAGATAAGTCATAGTACCGTGAGCAGTAAGCAGTGAGCAGTAAGCAGTTTTTGTCTTCAGTCGATAGAAGCCGTTAGCTCACCCATAAATTAAAAAAAGGTTCGTTTAATTAATAACTTTGAACTTTAAAAACACCCCAATTGGCACTGGGTGATCTTGATGCGCAGTTCGTTGAGCAACTCTCCCATTTCCTTCCGGGAGATGCCCAATTCCTTGGCCAGGCTCATGGCCGCGGCGCAAGGGATTCTGCTGTCGGGGGCCGCGGCCTTGATTCTGGCCTTAAGTTCTTCCTGGTTCATGGACCTTCTCTCTAGAAATTAAAATGTTAATATAGCCAACCGGGGGCCTGAAATCAAGGAGCCCCAGCCCCGTCCAGGACCCGCCAGCACGCGGCCACCAGGGACTCCCGCAGTGCCGAGAGGTCTTGGGTGATACGGCCGTAGGCCTTGAACACCGCCACTTCCAGCACCACTCCCAGGACCATGGCCGCGGCCAGTTCCACTTCCATCTCCGGCGCCTCCCCCCGGGCGATGCCCCGGGCAATGACCTTTTGCAGCACCGTCACCGCAGTTTCCATCTCCGGGGTCACCTTTTTGAGCTGCCCGTGCTGGGCCAGGAGCAGGTAGCTGAAGAGCACCGGATCACGGTCGAAAAAGGCGCAAAACTGGCGGACCATGGCGGCCAACTTATCCCGGAGGGTGTCATATTCCTCCTGGAGGCGGTCCAGTTCCCGGGCAAAGGCCAAATAATTGGTGGAAAACAGCTCCCAGGCCAACTGGTCTTTGCTGTCAAAATGCCGGTACAGGGTGCCCTCGGCAATCCCCGCGGTGGAGGCGATGTCCCGGATGGTGGTGGCGGTGATGCCCTTCTCCACAAACAGTTGGAGAGCCGTGCGGGCAATCAATTCTTTGGTCTTGGAGCCGTCGCGCATAGGTCTAATTTAATTGTGAGCGTTCACTCATTTATTATGGAATTAATGGCCCGCTGTCAAGTCTTTTTCCGCCGATGAACGCCGATTCACGCCGATGATTATCTTTTAAATCTGTGTTTATCGGCGTTCATCCGCGGTTAAATTTATGGTAGTTTAAGTGCATCACCGCCATAAGGAGGAAGCCCCTTGAAGGTACTGGCCATTTCCGGATCGCCCCGGCCCAAGGGCAATACCTACCACTTGCTGCAAGAGGCCCTCAAGGTCATGGAACAGCAGGGAATGGAAACGGCATATATTTCCCTGCATGACAAGAACGTTAAGCCCTGCAAGGCCTGTGGGAAATGTTCCACTGACAAGAACCGCTGCGCCCAGGAAGACGACGATTTCCACCCCATCTTTACGGCTATGGGCCAGGCGGACGGGATCATCGTCGGCTCTCCGGTCTATTTCGGCTCGGCCACCCCCAACCTCATGGCGCTGCTGGACCGGGCCGGCTACGTGGCCCGTACGGGGGACAATCCCTTCCACCGCAAGGTGGGCACCCCCATTGTGGTGGCCCGGCGCGCGGGGGTCAATTTCACTTACTCGCAGCTCCAATTCTGGTTTGTCATCATGGGCATGTTCGTGCCCGGCTCCACCTACTGGCCCATTGCCTACGGTCTGAAGCCGGGCGATGTCGCCCAGGACGCGGAAGGCCTGAAAACCGTGGCCAACCTGGCGGACAACATGGCCTGGCTGATGAAGAAATTGGGGTAGGGAGAGGTTTTTAGGGGTGGGGGCTAAGGAGAGAGAGCTGTCAGCTATTAGCTTTCAGCTTTCAGTTGAAGAAGGAAAGACACACAATTCTTTAAGCTGATAGCTGATAGCTGACCGCTGAAAGCTCTTATCCTTTCGCGGCCCGGAGGCGTTCGCTGAGGGAGGGGAAGTATTCCGCCTGGGTGTGGGGGAGGAAGAGGGCGGCGATGTATTGGTTCATATAGCCGGGGGTTTCGGAGAGTTCGAAGTTGGTCATCATCTCCGCCACCCGGCGTTCTTCGGCCAGCATCTCCCGGGAGAAGGCCAGCAGCGTGGCCCCCAGGAGGGAGGCGTTGCCCACGAACTGGTAACGGTCCCGGGGTAGGTCCGGGAGGAGGCCGATGGCAATGGCGTTGTCGATATTAACGAAATTGCCGAACGCGCCGGCCAGGATGACCTGTTCCAAATCCTGGAGGCGCAGGCCCACGCTTTCCAGCAAAGTGACATAACCCGCGAACATCGCGCCCTTGGCCCGCATCAGATTATCGATGTCCGCTTCGCTCAGTACCAGATCCTGGTCCCCCTGGGTATCCTCGGCCCAGGCCACCACGTATTCCCGGCCGCTCTCCCCCAGGCGCAACCGGGAAGTGTTCAGGTCGTCCCGGAATTTGCCGTTGGGCAGCACCAGGCCGGAGTCCATCAGGGCCGCCAGGAGGTTGATCAAACCGGAGCCGCAGATGCCCTTGGGTTTGACCATGCCGATGGTGAGGACCATGGGCTCAAAGGTTTCGGGATTGACGCTCACTTCCTCGATGGCCCCGGCGGTGGCCCGCATGCCGAAGCGGATGCCCCCGCCTTCGAAGGCCGGGCCCGCGGAGCAGGCTGCGCAGGCCAGCCATTGCTGGTTGCCGATGACGATCTCGCCGTTGGTGCCGATATCGATGAACAGGGTCAGCCTGGGTTCTTTGTAGAGGCCGGAGGCCAGGACGCCGGAGACGATATCCCCCCCCACATAGCTGGACACGGAACTGACGCTGAAGACGAAGACGTGATCCGGCACCTCCAGGCCCAGATCCCGGGCCCGCATCAAGGGGATGCTGCCCGCGGTGGGGACATAGGGGGTCAGGCGGATGAATTTGGGGTCGATGCCGTAGAAGAGATGGGTCATGGTGGTGTTGGCGGCCACGGTCATGTGGGAGATTTCTTCCACCGCCAGCTTATGCTGTTTCAGGAGCCGGTGCAGGACTTGGTTGATGGTGGAAACCACGGACCGCTGCAATTTCTGGAGACCCTGCTCTTTCTGGCTGAACAGGATGCGGGTGATGACGTCGTCCCCGTAACTCATCTGGGCGTTGTAATCCGCGGCGTGGCCCAGGATCTCGCCTTTGGCCAGGTCCAGGAGCTGTACCCAGACGGTGGTGGTGCCGATGTCCACCGCCACCGCAAAGTGGCGCGGGGTAGTGTCGCCGCCCTCCACATTGATCAGGTGCGAGGACCGGAAGCGGCGCCGGGAGAAATCCAGGGTGGCGGTCACTTGAAAGTCCTGCTCCCGCATCGCCCGGGCCAGCTTCCGGAGAAGGAAAAAGTCCAGGGTGAGGCTCTCCACCCCGTGCTGATGGGCCAGGCCCGCTTCCAGGCGGGCCAGATCGTTGAGGTTGTCCGCCAGGGTGGGGGGGGCCAACTTGACAAGTCTCTTTTTAAAGGCCGGGTTATAGAGACCCGCTTCCTTCAAGGCGGCGATGTCGATGGGGCTGGGCCTGAGGCCGACGCCGGCGCGGCGGCGGGTCAGGGTGCGGCGGTCCAGCAGGGATTCGGGAGGGATGCGCACCACCACGTCGGTGATGACCCGGCACTGGCAGGCCTGGCGATAGCCCAGGTCCCAATCCTCGCCGCTCAGGAGGCCGGAGGGGGGGCAATCCAGCTCTCCGGATTCCAAGATGACCCGGCATTTGCCACAGACCCCTTCCCCGCCGCAGGAGGCGTTGATGTGCACCCCGGCCCCCAGCGCGGCCCGCAGCAGATTTTCTCCCTCCTCGACCTCGATGGTGAGGCCGTAGGGATTGAAAGTGACTTTTTTATCCACGATTTTTGAAATTTGGATATGGCGGTAATGCTGAACAGTATAGCCTGCGCTGACAGCCACCGGCGACAATGCGCATTCTATCACAAGAAACGGGCAAAAAAAATGTTAAAGTATAGTGGATTAGCGGTAAGATGAGTTGAAGGAAGGGCAGGGAAGGATAGGGTTCAGGGGGCAGGGGACAAGGGATAGAAAAGAATGATGATGATCACCTGATGGTTTCCACAATATTGGAGGTGCCGGGTGAAGCAACAAGATGTGCATTTATTTGTCTTTGATAGCTTGTCGGATTGGGAGCCGGGCTACGCGGTGGCCGGAATAAACAGCCCTCGGTTTCAACTCAATCCTGGCCGCTATCGGGTGCGGACTGTCGCTTTGCGCCGGGAGTCTATTCACACCATGGGGGGGATTCGTATTGAGCCCGACCTTTCACTTGATACGGTCTCTCCCCAAAATAGTGCGATGTTGATACTGCCGGGCGGGACGGCTTGGGATATGGGTGACAATATGGAAGCGGTTGAAGTTGCCGGCGTTTTTCTTAATGCCGGCGTACCAGTCGCGGCAATATGTGGGGCTACCGCCGGGCTGGCCCGGGGAGGATTGCTGGATCATCACCGGCACACCAGTAATTCTCGTGAATATCTTGCCGCAACTCAATACCTGGGAACGGCATTCTATGAAGACGCCCCGGCCGTTACTGACGACAACCTGATCACCGCCTCGGGCATCGCCCCCCTGGAGTTCGCCCGGCAGATCTTTCGCCGTCTGGCTCTCTACTCCCCCCAATTGTTAGACGCGTGGTACGGACTTTTCAAGACGGGGCGGCCCGAGTATTACGACGCTCTCATGCAGGCCGCCAGGGAATAAGCTCTTGAGGCAAACATACTTATCCAAAAGGTGGCAGTGCCATGGCCAGGGCCCGGATGGCTGAGTCGCTCAGGGAGTTATATCAGAAGTTGTGGGACGCGTTCGGGCCCCAGGGGTGGTGGCCCGGGGAGACTCCCTTCGAAGTCATCCTGGGCGCGATATTGACCCAGAACACCAACTGGAACAACGTGGCCCAGGTCTTGGCAGGATTGCAGGCGGAAGGACTCCTTCACCCCCGCACCCTGCGGGAGATGCCGGAAACGGAACTGGCCCGGCGCCTTAAGCCTTCCGGCTATTTTAATATCAAGGCCCGCCGGGTGAAGAACTTCCTGGATTTTTTTGCCCACCACTTTCATGACTCCCTGGAGGAGATGGCCCAAGAAGACCTGGGGACCCTCCGGGCCGCGCTCCTGGGAGTCAAGGGCATCGGCCCGGAGACCGCGGACAGTATCCTCCTTTACGCCCTGCATCAACCCACCTTTGTGGTGGACGCCTATACGCACCGGGTTTTGAGCCGCCATGACCTGGTGCCCGAGGCCTGCTCTTACGAGGAACTGCAGGCCCTGTTCCTGGAGAACCTCCCGGCAGATGTGCCCCTCTACCAGGAATTTCATGCCTTGTTGGTGCGCCTGGGCAAGGAGTTCTGCCGCCCCCGCCCCCGTTGTTCCCCCTGTCCCCTGCATGAATGGCTGACTTCCGGTTAATGCGCCCCTCCTCCCTTTCTGGCCCGGATGTTGCATATATGTTTGGCCAGGAAGGATTTATGGCTTACATCGGAAAAGAAGACTATTTGCCAATGTGGTTGCCTGAGGATCTGCCGGCGGACGCTCTAGCCAACAGCGGCATCCAGCTCCTGGGCGGGGAAGAAGAACCGGAGCCCATGGCTTCGGAGCCTTCCCGGGGTTATATCATCCAGGACTGGTTTGGGCCTTTTCTATTGGGCCCACCCACCCGCTTCTTGCGGGGCCGCTGTTAGACCAGCACACCAAAGGGCGGTAACCGCGGCTTGAGTCTGCGGGTTGGGACCAAGCAAATAGGGGCCGGGATGATCTCCCGACCCCGACCTCCCGGCCGGTCGACTAATAGTGGTCGGAATCTGGCGTGGGATGGACCCAGGAAAGGGGGAGCGACAAAAGCTCCCCCTTCAATTTTTTCCCGGGGCCGCAGAGGTACCCATGCAGACCCAAAAGGCCAGGCCAGCCCCCAGTGGCGCCTCCCTCGGACACCCTGCCCCCACCCTTAAAAGTCTTCCGGATATTTTTTCCCCCTGGCGACGGAATGATGTTAAGATCAAAGCGCTTCACCGCGGTTAATCTTGCTCACCGGGTTATGTCAAAAAATGGATATTGTCGCCCTGGAACGCCATACGTCTGCCGAATTGACCGTCAAGCTCAAGGAGGTCCCCCTTCTTAAGCAACCGGACGTTTTTGTCTACGCCCAAGCCCTCATCACCCTGGAGCAGATCAAGACGGACTGCCTCTATCCGGCCCAGAATTATATCTGGCTGCAAGAGTTGCGGAAAACCCAGGAACTGCGCTGGTCCCTGGCGGCCCACGGCGTGGACCTCTTTAAATTGGACGGCTACGTCACCTATACGGTGCGGGGGGAGGACGGCGGGGAGGAGACTTACGACCTCTATCCGCCCATCGTGGAGGAGTCGGTGGAAGCCGACGGCACCCTGGCCCTGGTCATCAATGACGGCATGCACCGCCTTTATCTGGCCCGGCTGGAGTGGGTGGTGCCCCAGGTGGCCTACATCCGGGGCGTGCCTAAGGAGTATCCCTACTACGCCTTTCCCCGGCGGCAGGGTTGGGAGGGCATTGATCTGCTGGCCGAAAATCCGAATCCCAAGGCTTACTTAAAGAAATGCCACCGGCAGCGGGAAAACAAAAAACTTTTCCGGGATTTTCAGGCGGTATTCAGGAACGTGGGCCGCTCCCGCAGCAGTCTCCTCACCTCCCGTTAGGGCCTGAGGGCCGCGGGCGGGGACACCCGCTCTAGGGATTGCAGATCTCCGGCAGCTCTCCTTCCCCGGGAGTGCAAATCCCGTGGAAGGTTGGTTTCTGACTGCCGGAACTGCTGGATTTGGCAGTGGCCTGGGAGTCGTCCGGCGGCTTCAGGTCTCTGAGCATGGCCAGACTCATACGGGCCGCCAGGGTATCCACCAGAAAATAAATGCTGGGACTGGGCTTGGGCTTGCTCTCAGTGACCCAGAGGTCTATCATCGGCGCAGGCTGAGCCATGATGTTATCCGAGAGATACCAGACGGTGCCCCCGGTCTTGGTCTCCACCACCCGCAGGTCCACCTGCACCCCGGACCTTCCCGTGGTGCCGCTGTCAATGAAATACGGCACCTCCCCCATCAGAAAGAGGTCCGCGCCCTGGGCCTTGGCCAGTTCCTGGGCCTCGGCCAGGGAATTGTAATACTTGTGGACCCGGACCACGCCCAGAAAGGGCCTTTTTTCCAGAAGCTGGCGGTGAAAGACTTCGGTGATGGGATAGCTCACATCCGTTACCACGGCCGGGACCCGAAAGGGCAGAACCGCGATGCGGTAGCGCCGCATTCTCGTATCCTCGGTTCTGACAAAAGCTTCCTGAGGCCCGGCTTTAATCTTGGGTTGCGACAAATAGGGTTCATGATCCCATACGGTTTCACAGCCTGCCGTACCCGCCATGATGCCCGCACAAACGCCCAACCCCAACAAGAACTTTTTCCACCAACCCTCTTGAAAATCCATAACTTTTTCCATATGTTAGATGTTCATTCAATGGAGACGCTGCTGAAAAATTCTTCCCCGCCCTTCGATATGTCCGTCTGCAGGGAAGGCCCGTCAGGCAAAAATTGCCTTTGGTTACCCATTCGGGATATGATTATGCAAAAATTGCACCGGGATTACCCTAATCCCGGGTCATAGTTTAAATTGAGGGGTGAAGAGGAAAATTTATGAACCTTTTTTTGTTGGGGGTGTTTATTGCCCTGGCCCTGGTGGTCTTGGGGAAAAGTGTGCCCCGGATAGCCGGGATACGCTGGCTCCTGACAGCGTCTGACAATGCCAAAATCATTGTGGTGGCCGGCCGGGACGGCCTGCCCCTGATTCTGAACACCGCACCCGGGAAGGCGGAAAAATGATTGACAAGAGCATGAGGCGAGATTATGAAGGGTCTAGACACAGGCGCGATGGGCGCATCTGGATCATTGCCGCGGCTTTGATCCTAACCCTTCTGGGAGGTGGGGGCCACACGGCCTCGGCCCAGGTGCAGGACGGCAATCCGGGGCGGGGCGGAGAGGTCCTGGAAATCAAATCCCTCCTGAGCCGGGAGCGCACCACGGTCATCGATTTCTACAGCCCCTATTGTTATCCGTGCGTGCAAATGACCCCCCTTTTGGAGAAGTTGGCCGCGGGCATGCCGGAGGTCCTGTTTGTCAGAGTAAATATCAACCGTCCGGAGGTAAGGGGTATTGATTGGCAATCTCCCCTGGTGCAACAATACCGCCTCCGCTCGGTACCCTCTTTCATGGTTTTTAACCCCCAGGGGAAACTGGTGGCCGAAGGCCCGGCGGCTCGCCGCCTGATCCAGGAATGGCTGCAAAAAACCGGGATGGGGCAGCAGACCGGGAAATAGGCAAGGCCGGTTTCCCGGCGGAACCAGGCGGGATCGGCCGGCGCAGAACGCGCCCAATGGTTAAAAGGAGTGAAATGAGATGAAGTCCTTAGGCTGGCGCCATAAATCCGTCTTGTGGCTGACTCTGGTGGTCCTGATGGGGTGTTCCCTTCCCTCTCCGCCCCCAACCCTGAGCGCCGCCGCGGCCCAAAGCACCCTGGATAACTGGAATCCCTCTTATTGTAAAGTGGTGGAATTCTATGGAGTTAATAAACCGGGAGAGGGGGGCGGGCATACCCTGGTGGCCTATGTTTTGCTGGTGAACCCGGCCGAACACTCCCAGAAACAGACGATTTTTGCGGCCCGGTTCCAGCTTCTCAGCCGGCCCGATGGCCAGCAGCAATGGTTTTTGACCTCCCTCACCAGCCATGCCTCGGGGTTAAGCCGCCGCCAGGGCTGGGATAATCTCATGATCCCGGTGAAAGACAACCCCGGCACCGCGCCTCGCTAAACGCGGCTGCTCGCCTCTTGTCCTCTCGCCCCGGCTCCCAGGACCATGCAGAACCGGCCCTCCCGGTTCTGACCGGGTTGGCCGGGGATTTTTTTGCCTTTCTGGCCCGGGAATTTCCCACTCTATGCCGCCATGATGAATTCATGTTCTTTCCCCGGGCCGCGGTGCCCCCGGAATGCTGGTGGCAGGCGCCCCGCCTGGAGGCTGCCGCCATCCAGGCCGCAGCCGCCCGGGTAAAAGACTGGGAAGCCCGGCTGGCCGTGTTGCTCCCGGCAATCAAAGATGCGCCGGCGGCCGGGGAAGCCGCGCTTCTTCGTCTCTCCTGGGGAGTGTGGCCCGGGAACTGGGGCCCGGAGGCCCTTGGGGCCGGGACCCCTTCTTCTATCTGAAGGCCGCGGCCCTGGCCTGGGCCCCGATTTTGGCGGGCACCCCCCGGCTTGAGCCCCGGGATGAAGAGAAGCTGGGGGAACTTCTGGCCCAGGTGGCTCGGTTATTTATCTGCGCCCCGGAGCAGATTAAGGCCCTCAACCTCCCCACCCGGCTGTTGAGCGACGGGGCTTTTGCCGACGCGTGTCGGTTTTTTGACGAAGTGCTGCCCGGGTTCCTGGTAGCCCGGGGTTTTACCGGCAGATCGCTGGGGCGGCGCCTAACCGAGGTTTCCCGAAAGCTGCGGCGTTTTGGGGAGAAAGTCTCGGCCCTGCCCGCCGCGGCCCCCTATAGCCGGGGTGAAGAAGGACTGCTGGAAATTTTGACACAGTCCTGGGGCTGGGACCACGGTCTGGACGCGGCCGCAGCTATTCTGGAAACGGAAATTGCGGCCTGCCGGGCCGCGCTGGCGGACGCGGCCGCGGGCCTCAACCCCCGGGTCACCTGGGCTGAGGCCTTGGAAAGCCTGCCCCTGCCGGACCACCGGGGCGGCCTCCTCAGCCTCTACCGCCGGGAGATCGAGCGCCTCTGGGCCTTTTGGAGCCGGTCCCCGGTCTTGCGGCCCCCTCAAGGCCGGGTGGAGGTCGCGGCCACCCCCCTCTATCTCCGGAGTCTGCGGTCCTCGGCCTCCTATGCCGCTCCCTGGGGGCCGCCGGGGGAGACCCCCGGATATTTTTACGTCAGCCCGGACATGGAGGATCGGGGGCACCATCTGCGGCACTGCCGTTTCTTAAGCGCCCACGAGACGGTGCCCGGCCACCATTTCCTGGACACCGTGCGGGTTTCCCTTCCGGGTCCGGTGGCCCGGCAATATGAATCCCCCTTGTACTATGAAGGCTGGGCCTGCTATGCCGAGACCCTGCTGCTAAGCGAAGGCTATCTGGAGGGAAAACCCGGGGACCTCCTGGTGGGGTGGCAGCGCCGCCTCTGGCGGGCCCTCCGGGGCCAGGTGGACCTGGAGCTGCACCGGGGCCGGTGGGACCTGGAGGCAGGCTGCCGGCGCCTGGACCAGGCCGGTTATCCTCCAGGCACCTCCCGGCTGCAAGTGCTGCAACTGGCCCTCAACCCCGGCTACCAGCTCTGTTATACCCTGGGGTTGAGAGAAATCCTGCGCCTCCGGCAGGAATACGCTCCTTCCCTGGGCCTGGCCCGGTTCCATGACGTCCTCCTGGACGGCGGACAACTCCCCTTCCCCTGGATGGAAAAAAGATTGAAAGCCGGGGCCGCGTGAATTAGATTAGCCTATAAGAGAAAATAGCTGTTGTAGGGCGGGAAAGCGCAGCGCATCCCGCCTTCCGCAATTGGGTAGGCTAACCAATGCCAAAATATATTCGCGCCGTTATTCCTGGCATCACGTTCTTTTTCACGGTCACGCTGCTGGAGAGCCCCGGGAACTAATGATGCTGACTAAAGGCGGGATGCGCTACGCTTTCCCGCCCTACGTGTTACTCTTTTTTCTCTAAATTTATGCTATCATATCGCCTACAATACTATTAAGTTATGAAATGAGGAAACTTTTTGGGGTTAAAATTGGAAAGAGAGGTCGCCATTATTTTACTGCGATAGCCAAGGGCGTTGCATAATCTAAGATTATAAAATGATGGACAAGCAAAGTATGTCACCTTACGAGGTAGCCGTGAAAATGTACCATAGGGAGCATAATCGCTGGAGTCAATGGGCCTTATTCTTTTTTGGCTCCATTGCAGGTATTTTCGTTTTATCAGAGAAGCATGCAGGCTCAATACCATTTTGGCTTTCCTGCTTTGTAGCTTCATTATTAAGTGGAATTTGGGTAGTTGTTGCTCAGAATATTCGCGCTACGACGTATTCATGGATGCAGGTGATCTTGCGTATTGAATGTAACGAGGAAGTAAGCACTTTTCATGCCTTCGAAGAGGAACTTCAAAAACGGACCCGCATTAAAGATCTACTAACAACTTTGTGCTTATGGAAACTTAAAACATGGCTAAGTGTGACCAGACTTCTTGCTCTTTTAGGGGTTGGATCATCACTTCTATTTTTTATCATAGGAATATTGGCACTTATAAAGATTTAGGGCGGGCACTGCCCGCCATGAATCATTTCTTCTAAATCGAAAACAGAAAACAGAAAACCGAAAACCCAATTATGAAACTGCCCAAGCTCCAAGAAAAGATCCAAGCCTGGTTTGCAGAACGGCTGCCCGGTTTTCATTGCGAATGGAACCTGGGGAGCCCCGGGGGCTGGTATTATCAGGAAGTGGCCCAACATCTGGGCCAACTGGCCTGGCAGCGGCTGCGGCCGCACCTCGGCCTCCCTTTCGACCTGAATTACCGCTCCCCCTATTTCCACCCGGTGCGCCCCTTTGCCCAGATGCTCCTCAGGGGGCACATCGCCCGCCATGGCCGGGAAACCCCGCCCTTTATCGTGCTCCTGGCGGAAATCGAGACCCTGGACCAGGTTATTGAAAATCAGCGCCTGGTGCAGTACCTGAACTCCGTGGCCGGGATCGAGGCCGCCCTGGCCGCGCCGGAGCATCTGGCCCTTTACCGCGGCCAGGTGCGGCTGAAGGGACGCGTGGTTACCCTCATCTATATGGATTTCAACAACGACACTCTACTGAAGATGGGGGAGAAAATTAATATCAATCCGGTGAAGGCCGCCATTCGCCAGGGGCTGCTCATTAATCCCCGGGGCATGGAACCGGTGGGGGTCAAGGGCGTGTTCGAGGCCATCACCGGCCCCTGGCGGCGGCGGATGTCGGCGTCCACCGTGCGCCGCACCCCCTGGACCCGGGTGTTCCGCCCCCGGAGCACCACCGGCCCCCAAGGGGAAAAAATTGCCGACCTCCTGGAGTGGACCCGCAAGAACCTCTCCCGGCTGATCCTCAAGCCCGCCCAGGGTTACTCCGGCCAGGGCATTCTGGTGGGACCCATGGTCGAGGACCCGGACGCGGCCATCCAGACCGCTCTCACCCATGGCGGGTACATCGTCCAGTCCCTGGTGCCGTTGGAGGCCTGGCAGGAGTATTACCCGGAGGCGGACCCTGGTTCCGCCCGGGTGGGCCTCGAACCCCGCCAGACCGACTTCCGCTGTTTCATCACCGACCGGGGTTTCATCGGCTTTCTGGGCCGCTTCGGGGGCATTCCCACCAATGTGGGCTCCGGGGGCGGCACCCAGTCTTTTGCCTTGCTCCAGAGCGATCTTCACCTCCAGGAGGCCGACCACCTCTTTAACCGGGCCTTGGAAAAATTGCCCCCCCGTCTCTTTCTGGAGGTCCGGGAGGAGGTGAACCGCCGGGCCGTGGACCTGGGTTTCACCTATCTCCTGGGTCCCATTCCCATCAGCCTGAAACCCCGGATGCTCAAATGGCAGCATCTCGCGGGGCTGAAAGACTATGCCCATCACCTCTGGCGGGACGCCCAGACCTTGGAGAAATTGTGGCGGCAAGGAAAGCTGGAGGAGGTGGCCCCCATCACCCCGGAAGAAAAGGCCCTGGCCCGGCTGGCCCCCTGGGAAGGGCGCCCGGCCCTGATGGTTTCCGATGGTCTCTACAACTTCCGGGGCGCGGGGTTTTGAATAGCGGTCAGCAGTCAGCTATCAGCTTTCAGCTTGAAGGAAGAGTTGCGAAAAGCATATTTTTTGCTGAAAGCTGATAGCTATAAGCCCTCTTGCCGCTATCGGCATCTAATCCTTAAACAGGTAAAATATGTCCCAAACCCCACCCCCCGTGCCCCCGGATTGGTGGCGCACCCTCTTTGACGAGACCTATCTCCAGACCGATGCCCGCAGCATCCTGGATGAGGAGCTGACCCGGCGGGAGGTGGACGCGGTCATCCAGGCCCTGGATTTGGGCCGGGAAGAATCCATCCTGGACCTCTGCGGCGGCCAGGGGCGGCATGCCCTGGAAATGGCCCGCCGGGGCTACGGCCGGGTGCTGGTGCTGGACTTCTCCCAGCCGCTGCTTTCCTGGGGCCGGACCCGGGCCCAGAGGGAAGGCCGGGCGGTGGCCTGGGTCCGGGGTGACGCCCGGAGCCTGCCTTTTGGTGAGGGAAATTTTCACGCGGTCTTATGCCTGGCCAATTCCTTCGGCTACGGGGCCACCCGGGTGGATGATCTGCAGATCTTGCAGGAGGCTCACCGCCTCCTGCAACCCGGGGGCAGGCTCTTTCTGGAAGCCGCGGACCCTGGGTACGTGCGCGCCCAACTGCCGCTCCAGTCCTGGCACGAGGCCCCCGGGGACCTGGTGGTCTGCCGCCGGCGCTGGCTCACTGCCGAGCATCTGGTCTGCCGGGAAATGGTGCTCTCCCGGGGCCGGGGGCTGGTCCGGGATTGTACCTACCAGATGCGGCTGTATGAACCTGAAGACCTGGAGGCCAGTCTGGCAGCGGCGGGATTTGCCCGGGTCAGCGTCAGCCAAAGCCGGGAGCCGCATTCCCGGCCGGGGGAGCGGGGCGCGCTCAGCCGCCGTCTGGCGGCAACGGCTTGGAAATAAGGCAGTTTTCTTCTTTCAGGGACGGGGGCAGGCCCTTGATTTTGACCCGGAGAAAACCCTGGTTGAGCACCTCCCTGCCGTCAATGCTCGTCCAGGGGTCTTCGCTCTCTAACCTGGAGTCCCCAACAGATAAAAAGCCCCCAAAGCAAGCTTTGAGGGCTCGTCCAATTTGCTGCAGCAGGTTGGCCCTGCCTCCCGGTATTTCTCTTCCGGGAAAGTCCTCTTACTGAACTTCCGGGCTGACCGGCAGTGCGGGGATAACTGGCGCTAACTTCTGATATTTCATGCCGAAAGCCCGAGTCTCGAAAGCCTTGGGGTTGAAGGCCTTGGTCAGCTCCACTTCTTCCGGGGACAGAATGCGTACGAGGCCGAACTGATCCACGATGGCAAACCGCTCACCCTTGGCCAGACAGGAGGCCACAGTCTCTTCCCCTTTGAGCTCCTTTTTGGAGACGCAGAGCAACTTCGCGCCGCTTTTGGCTTGCGCCATAGCGAAGCCCGCCACTAAACCCACGGCCACCAAAGCCACCATCAACCCTACCAATACTTTTGACCGCATACTTACCTTCCTCCTCTATGCTAAGGTTGATACCCGGCTTTCCTCCCCCCCCAGTGGAGTAAACGAGAAAAAGCCGCTAAACTCCTTTCACGGCTATAATATATGCCAGCCGAAGGGAATGTCAATTTAATTTATACGGCACCGGGAAAAAAACGTGCTTTACGGCCCGGTTTCCACCACGTGTAGAAACAAAAGGGGGCCAGTGAAGAAAAACCGGCGTTTCAAGGAGATGCTTCTCAGTCCCGAAAAAAATCCTGTTTTTTTCTTGACGGGGAAAACTACATCGTTCTATAAATCTTATTTAATCTCAAAGAAGACCTTGGGAAGGAAGGCGCGACAATTTGTTGAAATTATCACAAATCTTAGGTAAATTATGTATATAAACCCAGATTTATAGGTGAGCTTTATGACTCCGCAGAAAAAGGGAAGTAAACCGGTGGGCGCGGTGATGGTGGTCGGCGGCGGCATCGCCGGCATGCAGGCTTCTTTGGACCTGGCCAACGCCGGGTACTATGTTTATTTAGTGGAGGGTCAATCAGGCATTGGCGGGGTCATGTCCCAGTTGGACAAGACTTTTCCCACCAATGACTGCGCCATGTGAATTATCTCCCCCAAGCTGGTCGAGGTCGGCCGGCACATCAACATTGAGATTCTGGCTCCCGCCCAAGTTATCGGCATCAACGGCGATCCGGGCAATTTCTCGGTCAAGGTGCGCCAGCGGGCGCGCTATATCGATATGGCCAAGTGCATCGCCTGCGGTCTGTGCGCCGAAAAATGCCCCAAAAAAGTTCCTGATGAATACAATCTGGGCCTGGCCAAACGCAAGGCCGTGTACTTGAGCTACGCCCAGGCAGTGCCTCCCAAGTATGCCATCGACAAGGAGACCTGCCTCTTTTTTAAAAAGGGCGGCAAGTGCAAGGCCTGTGAAAAGTTTTGCCCCACCGGCGCGGTGGATTTCTCCCAGGTGGACGAAGATAAGGACATCTCCGTGGGCACGGTCATCCTGGCCGCGGGCTTCCGGCCCTATGACCCCACCCAATACGGCGCTTATCATTACGCCAATTTTCCCAATGTGGTCACCGGCCTGGAGTTTGAGCGGATTTTGGCCGCGGCCGGGCCCTTCCACGGCCACATGGTCAGGCCCTCGGACCATAAAGAGCCCACCCGCATCGCCTGGCTCCAGTGCGTCGGCTCCCGGGATCTGAACCACTGCGACAACAGCCACTGCTCCGCGGTCTGCTGCATGTACGCCATCAAAGAGGCGATCATCGCCAAGGAGCATAGCAAAGAGCCTTTGGATGCGGCTATTTTCTTTATGGATATCCGCACCCACGGCAAAGAGTTCGAAAAGTATTATTGGCGGGCCCGGGACGAATTCGGCGTCCGCTTTATCCGTTCCCGGGTCCATACCATCGACCCGGTGCCGGGCACCGATGACGTGGCCATCCGCTACCTGACGGAAGACGGCGCTTTGCAGACCGAAATCTTCGATATGCTGGTCCTGTCCAACGGTTTTGAGGTGTCCCCGCAGGTGCAGGACCTGGCCAAGACCCTGGGGGTGAAGGTGAACGCCAATAAGTTTGCCGACACTTCCTCCTTTACCCCGGTGTCCACCAGCCGGCCGGGCGTCTATGTGTGCGGCGCGTTCCAGGGCCCCAAGGACATCCCCCAGTCGGTCATGGAGGCTTCGGCCGCGGCCGCGGCGTCCAGTGAACTTCTGAGTTCCGCCCGGTTTTCCCTGGCCAAGAAGAAGCCCGTCTTCGAAGAGCGGGACGTTTCCCAGGAAGAGCCCCGCATCGGCGTCTTTGTCTGCCACTGCGGCATCAATATCGCCAGTGTCATTGACGTGGAGGCCGTGAGGGAGTACGCCAAGACGCTTCCCTATGTGGCCCACGTGGAGAACAGCCTCTTTGCCTGTTCCCAGGACACCCAGGAACTCATCAAGGAGCGTATCCGGGAGCACCAATTAAACCGGGTGGTGGTGGCTTCCTGCACCCCCCGCACCCATGAACCCACCTTCCAGGAGACCATCAAAGAAGCCGGTCTGAATAGGTTCCTCTTCCAGATGGCCAACATTCGGGATCAGGGCTCCTGGGTGCACATGAATATGCCGGCGGAGGCTACCAAGCGGGCCAAGGACCAGGTGCGCATGGCCATCGCCGCGGCCGCGCTGCAGCCGCCCCTGGTGGAGTTCGACCTGCCCATCACCAAGGCCGGTCTGGTGATCGGCGGCGGCGTGGCCGGCATGGAGGCCGCCCTGGGATTGGCCGGCCAGGGTTATCAAGTGGATCTGGTGGAAAAGAAGGATTTCTTGGGGGGGCATGCCCTCAAACTCAACCATACCTGGAACGGCGAAGCGGTGGGGCCCTATGTGGCGGAAGTGGTGCAGAAGGTGGCCAACCATCCCCGGATTAACGTGCACCTCGGTTCCGAGGTCACCCATGTGGAGGGGTTCGTGGGCAACTTCAAGAGCACCGTCTCCACCCAGGGCCGGGATACGGTGGTGGAGCACGGCGCCGCCATCATCGCCATCGGCGGCCACTCCTTCAAGCCCGCGGAATACCTGTACAAAGAGAACCCCAAAGTCTTGCTGTCCCTGGAGATGGATCAGGCCCTCCGGGAAAAGAACCCCATGGTCACCGGCGCCAAGTGCGCGGTCTTTATTCAGTGCGTGGGCTCCCGGGAGCCGGAGCGCCCCTACTGCAGCCGGGTCTGCTGCACCCACTCCGTGGAAAGCGCGCTCAAGCTGAAAGAAATCAAACCCGACATGGATGTTTACGTGCTCTACCGGGATCTGCGCACCTATGGACTCCGGGAGAACCTCTATAAGGAAGCCCGGGAAAAAGGGGTGATCTTTATCCGCTTCGATCTGGAAAATAAGCCCCAGGTGGAGCAGGAGGCCGGGGGCGCGCTGACGGTCACGGTCCGGGATCACATCCTGGGTATCCCCGTGCACCTGCATCCCGACGTCTTAACCCTGGCCTCCGCCATCATCGTCAAGGACCAGGAGAAGCTGGCCAAGCTGTTCAAGGTGCCCTTGACCAGCGACGGCTTTTTCCTGGAGGCGCATATGAAGCTGCGCCCCGTGGATTTTGCCACGGACGGCGTCTTTGTCGCCGGCCTGGCCCACTACCCCAAACCCATGGATGAAGCCATCGCCCAGGCCCAGGCCGCGGCGGCCCGGGCCTCCGTGGTCCTGTCCCAGGATGCCATCCGGGCCGGGGGCGTGGTGGCCCAGATCGACGAGGCCGCGTGTTCCGGCTGCCAGGCCTGCGTGGGGGTCTGTCCCTTCGGGGCCATCAGCTACAAGGAGCGGGAAGACGTCTGCGAGGTCAACCAGGCCCTGTGCAAAGGCTGCGGCACCTGCGCGGCCAACTGTCCTTCGGAGTGCATCACTCTCTTCGGGTTCAGCCACAAGCAGATCTACACTCAGGTGGATGAGGCCCTGGCGGAACTGGAAGCTATGGAAGAAGCCGCGGGTTGATCAAGACGCCGCGTGTCTGACATGAGGACCTTAAAAATGGCTGAAAAAGAGTTCGAACCGAAGATCATCGGGTTTTTCTGTAACTGGTGCACCTATGCCGGGGCCGACCTGGCGGGCGTCAGCCGCCTCCAGTACCCCCCCAACATCCGGGTCATCCGGGTCATGTGCTCCGGCACGGTCTCGCCCCATCACGTGCTCAAGGCCTTCCAGAAAGGGGCCGACGGGGTACTCATCGGCGGCTGCCACATCGGCGACTGCCATTATCTCCGGGGCAACTACATGACCATCAAGCGCATGCGCTTCCTCCAGGATCTCCTGAAGTTCACCGGTTGTGAACCGGGGCGGCTGCATCTGGAGTGGATCTCCGCCGCGGAAGGCCCCAAGTTCGCAGAGACGGTGCGGAATTTCACCGAGAAAATCAAAAAATTGGGCCCCTCCCGCCTGAAACTGGCGGCCCAGGCGGCGTAGGGGCGAACCTGGTGTCCGCCCTTTGGGGGATGGCCCGCAGGTCCGCCCCTACAGACCAGATTAAGGATAGGTCCCCATGGATAAAATGCGTGAAAAGGTCCGGAAACTGCTGAAAGAAGGCAAAGTGGCGGGGTATATCGGCTACATCATGAAGGACAGCCATCCTCTGCCCCACTTTTTTACCAAGGAGCGCCTGGAGGAGATGGACCAAGCCATTGTCGCTCCCGGCGACGCCCGCTATCCCCTGGACAAGCTGCTGCAGCAGGTGGCGGCCCGTTACCCGGAAGAGACCTTTGCCATCCAGGTGCGGGGTTGCGATGAGCGGGGCTTGAATGAGCTCTACAAGTGGGGCCAGTTGGACCCGGAAAAGGTGGTGCTGGTGGGAGTCGCCTGCCCCCAGGAGCAGGCCGACTACTGCGAGTGTCCCGGCCCCTGGGCCTCGGTCATCGATTACGGCGACAAGTGCCAGCCCGTGGCCCAAAGCAAGCGGATGGAGCGGGTAGACGCCCTGGCCGAGGCGGATGCTTTTCAGGAATGGCTGGGCCACTTTCGGAAATGCATTAAATGTTACGGCTGCCGGGATGTCTGCCCCATGTGCTTCTGCAAGGAGTGCTCTCTGGAACACCCGGAGCTGATGAGCACCGGCCTGCTGCCCCCGGACACCATCTTCCAACTGGTGCGGGCCATCCATATGGCCGGGCGCTGCATCGACTGCGGCCTCTGCGAAGAAAACTGCCCCGCGGACATCCCCTTAAGGGTGCTCTACAAAAAGGGGAACGCCCTGGTGCAGGAATTGTTCGGCTACGAGACGGGGTCCCCGGAAGCCGGCGCCTCCCCCTGGAAGATGCTGGGAGACGAGGCCACCCTGGAAACCAAGCCCATGTAGGACTGTTTTCCGTTTTCTGTTTACTGTTTTCTGTAGAAAAAAGCGGGCCTTAGGGCCCGCTTTTTTCGCCAGGAACTGGCTTTGTTTAGTAAGGGCGAAAACCAGGTTCGCCCCTACGGAAAACAGAAAACCGAAAACAGAAAACCGTCTTTAACCTTTGGCCGGCAGGACCCGGTGTTTGTGGGAATAG
Source organism: Thermodesulfobacteriota bacterium (assembly GCA_040757175.1). Taxonomy (GTDB): domain Bacteria; phylum Desulfobacterota; class Desulfobaccia; order Desulfobaccales; family 0-14-0-80-60-11; genus SURF-52. The sequence goes on along the minus strand of JBFLXM010000050.1, from coordinate 22,186 downwards.
GGGGAGCTTTCCAGGACCAGTTGTTTGCCCCGGCGGTTGGCCAGATTGATGAGCAACGGCCCCATGAGGTTGGCGGTCATATCCTGGGGTCGGCCCGGGGGGATGGTGAGGATCACCAGGACCTTCAGATCCTGGAGGCTTTTCACTTCCAGTTCTTTCTGGATGCCGTTGATGGGGCCGACCTGATAATCGGGCAGGACATAGAGGGGATCCATGACCACAAAGGCTAGGTCGGACTTCTCCAAAGACTGGAGCCAGAGGAAAGGGGATTCCTGGCCGTGCTCGATGAGGACATAGCGGTGGAACTCAGAAAACCCCAACAGCCCGGGGCTGAAGGTAATAACCTGGTCGTCCCGCACCACGATGTCACCGAAGTTCTTGGTGGCAATGGTGGCCGAACCGGGATCAACCGGAGTTTTTTGGGGGTCTGGGGCCATTAATCCTTCTTCTGTTTCCATATTTTGGCAATTTCCGTCAGATCCACATCTCTGACGCCCGCAGCCCGGAGGTTTTCCTCCTGGATGCGCTGGTAGATTTCCTCCCGCAAAACCACCACTTCCGGCGGGGCCTCGATGCCGATCCGGATCTGTTTACCCCGGATTTCCATGATGGAGATGCGGATATCATCTCCCAGAATGATGCCTTCGCCGATCTTGCGGGTGAGAATTAGCAAATCAACCTTCCTGGTCGTTTGGGGATTGCCCCAGCTTCATCCTGGGAACCCCCCGGCTTCCCTGCCTGTTTATTCTGGGCCGCAAAAACCGCCTCTACCCCGAGGGCAGGGGAACCTTATGGTGAGCATTATATCCAAATCCCCTGCCGAACCCTACTATTCTTCCTAGGGAGAGAAAGATTTTTTCCAATATTTTTAGAGATAATCCAGTAGGCTCAACCCCATGACCGTGGTGGACGACTGCAAGGCCGCCTGATAGGCCAACTGCTGGTTGGCCAGAGTGGTGGCGGCCGCCACCAGGTCAGTATCTCCCTTATTGGCAATATTGGTAGTGAGTTGATCATTCAACGTGTCGTAGGCGTTCTGCTTTACTTCCACCCGGTTGAGCGCGGCTCCCAACCCGGCCAGGGTTGCGGTCAGTTGGGCTTGATAATCCTTCAGCTCTTCCAGGCGGGCCCCCACCCCCGCGGCGTCGTTGGCTTCCAGATTGCTCTTCAATTCGGCCATGATCTGGAAAAGATCATTGGCGCCGGGAGGATTTTTCCCGCCAATTACCTCGCTGCCCACCTGGCTCACGGCCATGCGGCTGTTCCGGCCGATGCCCAGTTCCAGGGTGTTTTCGTCTCCACGATATCTTATCGGCTGATACACGGAAATAGTAAAGCGGTCTCCTGCGGCCCAGGAGGCGCCGGTGTTGAAGGTTACCTCCACACCGTTGCCGATGTCCTGGGGGGAGCTGTCTGAGGTGGTATAGTTATTCGACCAGGTTTGGCCCCCATCCGTGGAAACCCGGTAAGTGGCGCTGTTTGTGACCCCGCCGTCGACGATCTCCACGATATAAGTGGCGGAACCGCTGCCGGTATAACCGCCGGCGCCGAACGCGGCAGAGGCATTGGCTTCCGATTCCTGGACGGTGAAAGGGTCGGTGGTAAAGGGTTCCGTATCAATCTTATAACCGCTCAAGATATAATGCCCCTGGTAACGGGCATTGCCCATTTGCATAAATTCATCTAAATACTGCTGCACCTGCTGGGCCGCGGCCGCGCGCTGGGCCGCGGTGTAGGTGCCGGTGGCCATCTGTTCCGCCAGGGCCGCGGTGGAGCTGACCAGGGTGTTGATGTTGGTCAGCGCCGTTTCCGTGGCCGACAACCAGGAAGTGGCGGTGTCCAGGTTGCTCTTATATTGGGTCACCTGGGAGGATTCCGTATTCAGTCCTATCAGGGCCCCCACATCCACCGGATTGTCACTGATCCGCTGATACTTGCGGCCGGAGGAGATTTGGGCGTTGGTATACTGCAACTCAGACGCCAGTCTCTGCAACTGCGATTGGATATTCCCGAAAATGGTGGACATGGAAACGCGCATAACCTTATCCTCACGTCTTCAGGGACAGCAGGGTCTGCAGCATTTCGTCGGCCGTGGTGACCATCTTGGCCGCAGCCTGATAAGCCCGTTGATACTTGATGAGATTGGTCAACTCTTCATCCAGGGACACCGCGGAGACCGAATCCCGCATCTCCTGGAACTGGTCCACCAGCCCCTGGTAATAATCCATTTGATCCCCGGCGTTTTCCGCCTCCAGGCCGATATCCGTCACTATTTGTTGATAGGCATCCGAAAAAGTCAAACCGCCGGGGCCCACCGTCTGCTCGCCCAAGTCGGCCAGGAGCAGGGCGTTGCTGTTGTCCCCAATGGGATGCGCTCCGGTGGTGGCATCGATCTGGCCGGTGGCGATGAGATCAACGTTGTTGGAGACGGCATCATCGACCCCGATGGTCCAGGCGCTATCACCCTTAAAAAAGGTATTTATACCCAGGGCCATGAGAGCATTGCTGGTGTCCTGGGAAAACCCGAAGGAATAACCGGAGTCCGCGGTGATCTGCAGGCGGTTCTCCGAGCCGGAGGTGACGACGGTGGCGCTGATGCCGGCGACGGCATCGAGCGTGGCGGCCAGGCTGGTTAGGGTGGTGGTCCCGTCGATGGTGATGGGGGTGGCCGTGGACGCGCCGGTGCTGTCTTCCACATGGATGGTAAAGGTGCCGTTGACGATGCGGTTCCCGAAGGCCAGGTCGGGGTCGTTGATCAGGACTGCACCTGGGTTGGTTACATAGTTGGAGCTGGTGGCGGTGGAGAAAAGGTCCAGCCCCACTCCCTGGCTGTGTTGGCTGTTGACCTGGGCGACGAGTTCTTTGGCCAGGTCGTCCAGATCCGACTGGTATTGGGGGATCAGGGTATCCCGGACCTGAATCTGGGCGGAGAGTTCGCCCCCGGAAATGCTGGAGGTTACGTCCAATGACGTGCCCCCGGGACCGTTCCAGAGAACGGATACGGTATCGCCGGGCGTTATTTGATAACTGAGCGACCAGGAATTCACGCTCTCCACCAAGGAGGTCCCATTGGGCAGGGTGACATTGATGGAGCCGTCACCGGTGGTGTAGTAGCGGATGCCCACGAGCTCCGATAAGTTATTTAAGGCCGTATTCCTTTGATCCCGCAGATCGTTGGCCTGTTGCCCGTTAACCTCCGAGGAGATAATCTCCCGGTTGAGTTCGGCGATCTGGTCGGCATAGTCGTTGATTTTCTGGATGGTGGGACCGATCTCCTGGGTGATGGAGGTGCGCATCTGCACCAATTGGTCGGCCCGGAAGTTGAAGGCGTCGGCCAGGTTCTGGGCCTGGGACAGCAGGGACTGCCGCTCTCCCGCGCCGGAAGGATTGTCCGCCAGGTCATTCCAGGCGTCCCAAAATCCGGAAAGAAGCTGGCTTATGCCGCCGTCCTGGGTCTCGTTGAAAAGACTGGCCACCTGCTCCAGGTCCGATTTTATGGACTGGTTCATCGTCAACAGGGAAGTATTTTCGTCCAGCTTGACGGTGGCGAAAGAATCGAAGGCCCGCTCAATCCCGGTCACCGTGACCCCGTAACCCAGGGGGCCCCATGGGGAGGGGATGGGGGTGCTGGTCTCCAAATACAGCAATTGGCGGGAATACCCGGGGGTGTTGACATTGGAGATGTTGTGACTGGTGACCTCGACCCCCAGTTGCTCGGCCGCCAGGGCCCTTTTGGCAATATCCATCAATCCCAGTATGCCGGACATCTTCAGGCTCTCCCTCTAATTAGAGCATCCGGATCAAAGCAGGGGACACGGGAGTGCCCCTTCTCCCCTGCACGCGCAACCATGCCCAAAAGCAGATAATTTCAGGACTAAACGCGCCCCTTTTCCCGGGTCCGGGGCGGCACGTTAGCCCAATTCCTTGGCGAAACTATACTAATCGGCTAACTAATCGATCATTCTGTTTCTTTTAACTAATAACCATAAACCCCTTGATCAAGCCTGCCGGTGAAACAGGGTTCTGCCGGAGCCCGCCTCCACCCGGCCTTCTTGCCGATAGAGGCCGGGGCCGGGAGGGAGGAATTGGCCGATAAAGTCTTGAATCACCTCCAAGGAGGCGGAGATGATCTCCCGGTTGCGCAGGTTGCGGGTGGCCACTTGCCGCTGCAGGCGGGCCAGGTCCTTTTGCAGGGCCGCCTCGTCGGCCGCCGGGGCGGGAAGCTCGGCCCGGGCCTTCTTTACTTGCAGCAGCCGCTCCAGGATTTCTTCCTTAGATGCGGCCAGGCTCAGGATCGTCTCCTCCTGGGCTGCTGCCAGGGCTTGGGCTTCCTGTTCCAGACATTCCAGGAGTTCCTGGTACAGGGCAATCTCCTGAAGTATCAGGGGACTGGGTGCGGGTGGCTTCATTCTGGTTCTCCTTGCGGTTGGGCGGTATCCGGTTTTGCAGGTTTTCGTAGAGGCGGCGGGCCAGGCCGATCCCTCCCCCGTTGGCCAGGGCCTGGGCCACCTGCCGTTCGTAAAGATCACTGTATAATTCCGTACTTTTTTGGCGGGGATTGACGCTGGAGACGAACGTCTTACGCATCTGCTGCAGGAGTTGGGTGAGGAAGACCCCCTCCACCTCGGCGCAGACCCGGGCCAGGTTCCGGCGTTGGACCTCCGGGTTCTTGGCCTTAGACTGCAAAGAATGGAGAGAGGTCAGGCCTGTGGTGCCCGTGGGGCCGGAAGGCAAAGCGGTCACGACATTGCTGCCCATTTACCTCTCCTCAGATAATCTGCAACTCGGCCTGCAGCGCCCCCGCCGCCTTGATAGCTTGCAGGATGGCGATCAAATCCCGGGGGGTGACGCCGATGGCGTTCAAGGCTTGGACCACCTGGCCGATGTTCACCCCTTCCGGCAAGACCATGAGGCGATCCGCCCCCTCCTTCACGGTAATGGAGGTGTCCGGCACCACGGTGGTGGTGCCCTGGGAGAAGGGCAGGGGCTGGGAGATCCGTGGCCTTTCCTTGATCTGGATCATGAGATTGCCATGGGCGATGGCCACTGTGGACAGGCGGACGTTTTCACCCATGACCACCGTGCCGTTGCGTTCGTCGATGACCACCTTGGCCACCGCGTCCGGAGAAATTTCCAGGTTCTCCAGGGAGGCCAGCATGGACACCAACCTGTCTTTATAGCCCGGGGGCAGTTTGATGTGGATAGTGCCGCCGTCCTGAGAAAATGCAAAGCTGCCCCGGAGATGCTTGTTGATGACGCCCACGGCCCGGGTGGCGGTGGTGAAATCCGGGTCATTGAGAGCCATGACGATGTCCTGTTTGGTGGCAAAATCAAAGGGTATCTCCCGTTCCACCGTGGCCCCGTTGGCAATGCGGCCGGCAGTGGGATGGTTCTTGGTAATCCCGCCGCCGGCTTCACCGCTGGCGGCAAAGCCGCCCACCGAGATGGGGCCCTGGGCCAGGGCGTAAACCTGGGCGTCCACCCCTTTCATGGGCGTCAGCACCAGAGTGCCTCCCTGGAGGCTCTTGGCGTCGCCCATGGAAGAGACCAGGACATCGATGCGGGACCCCACCCGGGCAAAGGGAGGAAGCACCGCGGTCACCGCCACCGCGGCGATGTTTTTCACTTTAATTTTGCTCCGGTTGGCTTTAACTCCCATGTTATCCAGCAAATTGCCCAATTCCTGGACATTGAAATCCACGTTAGTACCGTCACCGGTGCCGTTCAGCCCCACCACCAGGCCGTTGCCCAGGAGCTGGTTGTCCCGCACGCCTTTAAAAGAGGCCACGTCTTTCAGGCGGATGGCCTGGGCCGGTGTGGGCCAGGAAAAGGCCAGTAACCCGGCCAGGAAGCCGGAGGCCAACAAGAAAATCCAATATCCAGCTCGCCGGGTTTCCCTTTTGCCGTCTGATTGCGCGCAGTACCGCATTTTCTCTCACCAGGGCCAAATATGGTCGATAATCCGGGTCAGCCACCCTTGCCGCTGCTTGTCGGACACCACCCCCAATCCGCTGATCATGATGCGGGGCTCGGCCACCTTGTAGGAGGCGATGGTGTTGTCGGAAGCCAGGTCCTCAGGACGGATAACACCGGTGAGGGTGACAATCTCGGTTTCATTATTGACGCGCATGTGACGCTCACCCTGGATCACCAGGTTATTGTTGGGAAGAATTTGGATGACCCGGGTGGTGATATAAGTGGTAAAGCTGCTTTGCCGGTCCGTCTTGCCCGTCCCTTTGGAGGTGTTGCCCACCGTGCCTTCGATGGCGTTTTCCGCGGCCACGGTGGCATCATTAAATTGTTTAAAGGTCGGCAAACGGAGGCCGAGCAGGGAGGCGACGCCCACTTTGACGCCGGAAGACCTGTCGGCCTGGGTGGTGGCCTGATCTGAGGCCTGGGAGCTCTCCATTATACTGACGGTAACAATGTCCCCCACATTACAAGCCTTCAGGTCGGCCAAAAGCCCCCGGGGGCTTCTGGGAGCCCAAAGGGAGCCTTCCTGGGGCGGCGGCGCATGGGGCAGGGGCAGGGCCTTGGGAGGCTCCATGACCACGCCTTTGTTCTGGGTGTGACTGGGGGAGACACAGGCCCCAATGATTAAGGCGAGGCTCAGGATCAACCCGAGACCGGGAAATTTTTGCAGGCTCATAAAATCACCTTTACGGTCTTGGCATCCATCACTTCTGCCTGAAACTCTTTTTTGCTTTTGGCGTTGCGGACCCGGACATGCCGCCCCAGATAGCCATCCTCCTTGGTCACCCCCCTGGTAGTAATGACCAGACCGTCCTGATCCAGGACCACCGTCACTTCTTCCCCCCGCTTGATTAGCGGGGTGTGGCTGAGGTGGCGGTTGGTCAGAATTTCCTGGGGGCCTAGGGCCTTGGCCAGCATTTGGCCGACGACCTGCTTCTGGCTGGTGAAGATATCCCGTTGGGTGAGGTTGGTCACATCCCGCCGGACGAGGCGCACATCCCCGGGTTTAATCACCGATTGCGGGGACAATTGCCGGCTGGCGCAGATCACCTCCTGTTCCAGGGTGATTTTGCCGTAGACCTTGAACCTTTTCAGGGCGCGCCCCTCTCTGAGGACCGCCATCTCCAGGGTCACTTCGCCCAGGGGCCGGTCCGACCCCTTGGGGGGCAACACTTCCAGGGTATACTTATTGTCCGGCAGGAGGATCGGTTCGTCCTGGGGGTAAATCTGGATATGCAGATCCGACGCGGGCCAGGGATTCTGGTTCTGGATATAACGCCGGAAAGCTGCGGTAATATCGTCGCTATTCAGGATTATTCCCGTTTGGCGCACCTGAATGGCCGGGGGTATCTCCCCTCCCTTAAGCATTTCGGCAAGCCCCATCTGGGTAAGGCGATATTGCAGGAATTCCCGGGTCAGGGTGAAGAGTTGTCCCGGGGGCGGAGCGGTCCAGATGAGGGCCTGGCCATATTTCTGGGCCAGGTCCGGGGGCAGGTTCGCCAGATTATTCAAAGTGATGTATTCACCAGCCGCGGCCGCATCCGGGTGGAACTGCCAGAAAGGCTGGTAATCCTCCGGCCAGGCCTCAGAAACCGAAACGGCCATAACCAGAAGTGCCGTCAAGATCAGCAGTCTCCCTAAAAGCCGCATCTTAGTTGCCCTCCTATTAGCCCGTCTTCAGGCTGGCGGCCCGTTCCATCATTTGATCCGCGGTCTGGATGGCCTTGGAGTTGAGCTCATACGCCCGCTGGGTAATGATCATGTTGACCATCTCTTCGACGACGTTCACGTTGGAGACTTCCAGGTAGCCCTGGGCTATGGTGCCCACCCCGTCGATTCCCGGCTTGCCTTCGATGGCTTCACCCGAGGCCTCGGTTATCTGGAAGAGGTTGCGTCCCACGTTGCTCAATCCCGCCTGGTTGGGGAAGGTGTAGAGGCTGATTTGCCCGGAGGCCACGGTCTTGTTGTCCGGTCCGTAACAGGTGATCACCCCGCTGGAGTCGATGGAGGTGTAAACCGTGGTGACGGGGACGGTGAACTCCGGCTGCACCCGGTCTCCATTGGGGGTGGTGACAAAGCCGTCCTTATCCATCTTGAAAGATCCGGCCCGGGTGTAATATTCGAGGCCGTTGCTGAGAATCTTGAAGAAGCCCTTGCCTTCCACGGCTACGTCCAATTCGTTCTCAGTGTTGACGTAATCACCCTGGGAAAAGATCTTGTTGATGGCCACGGGCCGGACTCCCAGGCCCACTTGCAAGCTGGTGGGCACCTGGCCGCCTCCGGGGAGCTCACCCCCAGCCTGGCGAATGGTTTGGTAAACCAGGTCCTCGAAATTTCCCCGGCTCTTTTTAAAGCCGGTGGTATTGACGTTGGCCAGGTTGTTGGAAATGATATCCAGACGCAACTGCTGGGCCCCCATGCCGGTGGCCGCAGACCACATACCTCGAATCATGGCTGCTTCTCCTCCCTCTTAAGCAGGCGTGCCGATCTCATTAATGACCTTCTGGTCCTTGGCCGCAAAAGTGTCGAGAATCTTCAGGTAATTCTCATAGTTGCGTTGGACTTGTACCAACTGTACCATATGGAGGGTGGGGTCGATGTTGCTCTCTTCGATCTCCCCCTGCCGCACCTTGGTAGACGGGGCCCCAATTTCCTGCCCGGCTGCCGGGGTGGCGGCATAGAGAGTATGACCTTGCGGGGACAGACCCAGAGGGTTGGCAAAATCAGCCACCACCATCTGGTCTCCCAGGGATTTGTCCATATGGATGCCGCCTTCCATATCCATATAGAAATTCTGGTCATTGGCGTTAAGGGTGATGGGGCCGTTTTTGCCCTGCACTAGATAGCCTTCCTGGGTCGACAACTGGAAATTGGCGTTAAGGCGGAACGTGCCGTTCCGGGTATAACGAACGCCCTGGGGTGTTTCCACCTTGAAGAACCCCGGGCCGTCCAGGGCGAAATCGGTCTCGTTCCCGGTCTCGTGGAGATTGCCCTGGGTTAAGTCCCGGGAGCGGACGTTTAGATAAGCAGCTTGCCGTTGTCCCATGGGATCGGTTGATTCTGCCGGAGTATCCAGGCGCCATAGATAAAGAAGTTCCTGCTTGAACCCCGGAGTACTGGCATTGGCCAGGTTGTGGCTCAGGAGTTCCATCTCCTTGGAGGCCCGCGTTCCCATATAGGCGGCCATGTTCCAACCTATCTGCACCTGTTGTCCTCCTCGGGCTTTAACTTGGTGGCGCCCCCATCAACCGCTTCCGGGCGCATCTTGGCATTCTTGGATGCAAGGGTGGTGCCAAAGGATATTTTATTGATATTGTTGATGAATAAATGTTTTAGCCGGTGGCGGCAACGTCTTTTTCCCGGGAAAAAGTTGCCCACAACCGCGGATGGGAGCGCTCCTGCCTCCTACCGCAGCCCTTATCAGGTGTCTTGAAAATTGTGGGATTTCCGGATATTGTTTATTAAAAAGGTGAACTGGAAACACCGACGGGGCTCCCCGGGTTTCTCCATCCTCAATACGGTTAGGGCCGCCAGGTTGCTGGGCCCCGGGCCCATAGCTTTTGGCCCCCAGACAATGAATAAGTGTCTTTAATCCACCAACAGAGCGAAATTTCGAGGACCGCGGCTGCCTGGCAGGAAGTTGCGGTGGCCCTGGCCCGGGAAGACAGGCAGATCTATCTCCAGGGTCTAACTCCGGCCGCGGGGGCCTATGTCCTGGCCCGCCTTTTTCATAAACTGCACCGGCCCTTTCTCATAATCACTCCCAATACCTCGGCCCACGAGGTCTTTTATAAGGACCTGGCCTTTTTCTCCCCGGAGAGGGAATCCGGGGGGCCGGAGCCCTGGTCCCGGCTCCTCCTCTTCCCGGCCCATGAAGTCCTGCCCTTTAAAGAGCTGAGCTTTGACTCCGAGGTGAGCTGCGCCCGGGTGGGCGCGGCTTATCTGACCTCCACCTCCCGGGAACCCTGGATGCTGGTGGCTCCGGCCGCGGCCCTGCGTCAGAAGCTGCCTCCCCGGGAACGTCTGCAAGAGGCGCTGGTCTATGTGGTGGCCGGGGAGACCCTGGAGCGGGAGGTTTTCATCCAAAATCTTTTGGAAGGCGGCTATGAGCGGCGGCCGGTGGTGGAAGAACGGGGGGAATTCAGTGTCCGGGGAGGGGTCATCGATCTCTTTCCTCCCCTCTATGCCCAGCCGGTGCGCCTGGAGTTCTGGGGGGATGAGGTGGAGTCCCTCCGCTTTTTTGATCCGGCCAGCCAACGTTCCCGGGGGGTCCTGGAAGAGCTGCTCATACTCCCGGCCAGTGAGGTGATTCTGGATGCCCCGGCCCGGGAACGCGCCCTGGGCCGGCGCAAACGCCGCCAGGACCCGCATTTCTGGCAAAATGTGCAGTTGGGGCAGCATTTCCCCCGCATAGAACGCCATCTGGAAGATTTCTATGAACAGCCCCAAACTTTATGGGACTATCTGCCTGGGGACACGGTGGTGGTGGAGTGGGACCCCCTGAACCTGGCCCAGGACCTCCGGAAGTTGGCAGAACAAGCCGCGGCTGAGCCCCAGGGCTGGCTGGACCAGGAGCCCTGGGAAGAACGGCGCCGCGGCTTGGCCACGGTTTCCTGTCCTCTCCTAGCCATGGGGCTGGCGGAGGAGGGGGGAGAATTTCTCTTTCAGGTGGAGGGAAACGCGGGTTTGGCCCAGGACCTGGCCCAGACCGGGGCCGAGGCGGGGCGGCTGATCCCCGCCCTGGCCGCCCGGCTGGAAGAGTGGCGCCGGCGCGGGTTTCACCTCATTCTGGTCTGCCTCAGCCGCCACCGGGCCGAGCGCCTGGTCCAACTCCTTAAGGAAGAGAAACTGGAAGCGGCCTTTACCCTGGAGCCCTCCTGGGAGCCGGGGGCACAGGTGGAGATCACCGTGGGGGAATTGTCCGGGGGTTTCCGTCTGCTGTCCGGGGGGCTGATTGTCCTCACCGAGGACGAGGCCCTGGGTTTCCGGCCCGAGCGGCGGCGGCGCAAAGAGTCCCGGCCCCCCCAGTTTCTCACCTCCTTGGCGGATTTGGAGGAAGGAGATGCGGTGGTCCACCTGGATCACGGCATCGGCATCTACCAGGGTCTGGTCAAGCTGACCGTGGCCGCGGAGGTCAACGATTTCCTGGAATTGGAGTACCAGGGGGGAGACCGCCTCTATCTGCCGGTGGACCGCCTCCATCTGGTGCAGAAATACCTGGGTGTGGAAGGGGTCAAACCCCGGATCGAACGCCTGGGGGGAAAGTCTTGGGAACGGACCAAGAAGAAGATTAAAAAGGTGGTGGAGAAGATCGCCCGGGAACTGGTGGAGCTTTATGCCGCCCGCCGGGTGCTGCCGGGCCATCACTTCTCCCCGCCGGACCCCATGTTCCGGGAATTCGAGGCCACCTTTGAGTACGAAGAGACCTCCGACCAGCTCCAGGCCATCCAGGAGGTTCTGGGGGACATGACCGCAGAGAAGCCCATGGACCGTCTGATCTGCGGCGATGTGGGCTACGGCAAGACCGAGGTGGCCCTGCGCGCGGCCTTTAAGGCGGCCATGGACGGCAAACAGGTGGCCCTGCTGGTGCCCACCACCGTTCTGGCGGAACAGCATTTTGACACCTTTTGCCGGCGCCTGGCCTCCTATCCCCTGGAGGTCCGGGTCCTGAGCCGCTTCAAGACCCCGGCGGAGCAGAAGCGCATCCTGGCCGGTCTGGCCCAGGGCCGGGTGGACATTATTATCGGCACCCACCGCCTGGTGCAGAAGGACGTGGCCTTCAAAGACCTGGGGCTGGTGATCGTGGATGAGGAGCAGCGTTTCGGGGTGCGCCAGAAGGAGAAGATGAAGGATTGGCGCCGCACGGTGGATGTCCTGACCCTCACCGCCACCCCCATTCCCCGCACCTTGCAGCTCTCCCTGACCGGGCTCCGGGAATTGAGCGTGATCAATACCCCGCCGGAGAACCGCCGTTCCATCCGCACCTATCTGTGCCATCCGGAAAAGGCGGTGATCCAGGCGGCCATCCGCCGGGAACTGGCCCGGGGCGGCCAAGTCTTTTTCATGCACAACCGGGTGAGAAACCTGGGCACCTGGGCCCGCCAGGTCCAGGAGGTGGTGCCGGAGGCCCGGGTAGCCATGGCCCACGGCCAGATGCCGGAGCGGGAGCTGGAAAAGGTCATGCGGCGCTTCAGCCGGGGGGAGGTGGATGTCCTGGTGTGCACCGCCATTATTGAGGCCGGACTGGACATCCCCGCGGCCAATACCATCATCATCAACCGGGCCCATACCCTGGGACTGGCCCAGCTTTACCAGCTCCGGGGCCGGGTGGGGCGGAGCCAGGCCCAGGCTTATGCCTATCTCCTGGTGCCCGGCGAAGCCGGGCTGTCCACTGAGGCCCAGAAGCGCTTGAAGGCCCTGATGGAATTCACGGAGTTGGGCTCCGGTTTCAAGATCGCGCTCCACGACTTGCAGATCCGGGGCGCGGGCAATCTTCTGGGCCAGGCCCAATCGGGCCACCTGGCGGAGGTGGGATACGAACTCTATCTGCAACTCCTGGAGCAATCCATCCGGGAGTTCAAGGGCGAGGCCCGGGAAGAGCAGGTTCCCGACCCGGAGATCCGCCTGCCCGTGGCCGCGTACCTGCCGGAGGATTACGTGCCGGATATCCAGCAGCGCCTGGCCCTCTACCGGCGCCTTTCGGACCGGCTCACCCCGGAGATGGTCCAGGAGCTGGAAGAAGAGCTGCTGGACCGCTTCGGGCCGTTGCCTCCGGAAGGGCGGAATCTGCTGGAGGTGGTGCGGGCCAAGCATTATCTGCGACAACTGGGAATCAAGCGTCTGGATCTACAGGACAGGTTTGCGGTGCTGCAATTCGCCCGGCCGGAGAGGCTAAACCTCGACCACCTCCTTCGCCTCCTCAAGAAGCGGCCGGAGACCTTCCGCCTCACTTCGGACCAGGCCCTGAGAATTCGTCTTCCGGAAGAAGGGATACCGTTTGTGCAGTTGCAAAATTGCTTGAAAGAAGTGGGGACATTTGTTAAGGCTGAGGGAGAGGAATAAGAGATGAGAAGCCTGCCTTTGTTGGTATTATTTTGCCTGGCTGCCGGCCTGGCGCCCTGGTCTTGGACCTGCACCGGCCATGCCGAAATAGTGGACCGCATTGTGGCTGAAGTTAATGATGAGATCATTACCATGTCCGAATTGGACCAGATGGCGAAGATGGTTCAACCCCAGACCGGCCTCAACCCCCAATCCAAGGAAGCCCAGGGGTTAAAACGGCAAATGCTGGAGGCCTTGATTGACCGGAAACTGGCTAAAGCCGAGGCCAAGAAGCGGGGCCTGACTATCTCGGACAAGGACTTGGACCAGGCGATGGAGGATTTCAAGAAAAACAATCAGATACCGGACGATGCCGCCTTGAATCGGGCGCTGGCCCAAAAGGGGATGACTCTGGCGGAATTGCGGCAGCAGATCTCCGACCAGATATTACAGGAACGTCTGGTGTTTTTGGCGGTGGGGGCTAAGAAGACAGAGGTTCCCGAGGCCGAGATGCGCCGTTTCTATGAGGCGAATTTCCAGAAAGGCGGCAATCAGGTGCATCTCCAGGTGATCAATATGCCTTTCCCTCCCGGGGCCACCATGGAGCAAAAGGAGGAGGTCCAAAAGAAGGCGGAGTCCGCCCTGAAGGACTACCGCTTGGGCACGCCCCTGGCGCAGATCCAGGAGAAGTATTCCCTCACTGTCCAGGATCTGGGGTACATTAACCAGGCCGACCTGAATCCTCAGCTTAGTCAAATACTTGAAAAGCTGCGGCCCAAAGAAGTGGCCCCGCTGCAGAATCCGGAAGGTTTCCAGTTAATTGTCCTGGCGGGGAAGCGTTCCGGCCAGCCCCCTCCTTTTGAAGAAGTGGCCCCCCAGATCCGCCGGCTGCTCTCCCGTCAGGCCATGGACAAGCAATTTTTGGAATGGGTCAAGACCCTGCGGGAGAAGGCCCATATCAAGATTATGTTGTGAGCAGTGAGCAGTGAGCAGTAAGCAGTGAGCAGTGAGCAGTGAGCAGTAGCCAGTAGCCAGTGGTCAGTGGTCAGGGGGCAGGGGGCAGGGGGCAGGGGGCAGGGTTTTTATGGATTATTGGGTGCTAATTGTAATAGTCAAGTTTTTTGGTGGCATTTCTTTTGTCAGTTAAACTTGGGTTCGAGAGAAGAATCGTGATAGTCCCTTTCCGAAAACCAAAAGCTGATTGCGGATTGCTGAAAGCTGAGAGCCATTGACCACCGAAGACCAACGACCGAAGATCGGAGACCGGCCAAGCTCGCCGCCGGTAGCCGACATCGCCCGTCTGGCCGATTATGTCGGCCGGATGGTGACCGTGAGGGGCTGGGTCCATCATCTCCGCTCCAGCGGCAAAGTGCGGTTCCTGGTGGTCCGGGACGGCACTGGCCTGGTCCAGGGGGTGCTGGTCAAAGGCCGGCTCCCCGACGGGGACTTTGAGCAATTTGACCGCCTCACCCTGGAATCCTCCCTGGTCCTGGAAGGGGTGGTGCGGGTCGAGGCCCGGGCTCCCGGCGGTTTTGAGCTGGAAGTCACCCGGGTGGAGCCCCTGCAGATTCCCCAGGATTACCCCATCTCCCCCAAAGAGCACGGCGTGGCCTTCCTCATGGACCACCGCCACCTCTGGCTCCGCTCTCCCCGGCAACAGGCCATCCTCAAGGTGCGGGACGAGGTTTGCCGGGCCTGCCGGGACTTTTTCCAGGGGCAGGGATTCATCCTGGTGGACACCCCCATCCTCACCCCCACTGCCTGCGAAGGCACCACCAGCCTGTTTGAGACCGACTATCTGGACCGGGGCAAGGCCTATCTCTCCCAGAGCGGCCAGCTTTATCTGGAGGCTGCGGCCATGGCCCTGGGCCGGGTTTTTTGTTTCGGCCCCACCTTCCGGGCGGAAAAGTCCAAAACCCGCCGCCACCTCACGGAGTTTTGGATGGTGGAAGCGGAGGCTGCGTTTTTCACCCTGGAAGATGTCATGGAATTGGCGGAGGGTCTGGTGAGTTATGTAGTCTCCCAGGTACTGGCCAACCGCCGCCAGGAACTCAAGACCCTGGAGCGGGACGTGGCCCCTCTGGAGGCGGTGGCGCCGCCATTCCCCCGGATCAGCTATGGGGAAGCCATCACCCGCGTTTATGAGTTGGGCAAAGAACTGGCCTGGGGCGAGGATTTCGGCGGCGACGAAGAGACCCTCATCTCCCAGGCCTTTGACCGGCCGGTCATGGTGCACCGCTACCCCCGGCAGTGCAAAGCCTTTTACATGGAAGCCGATCCGGAAAACCCTGAACTGGCCCTCTGCGTGGACATGCTGGCCCCCGAAGGGTATGGAGAGATCATCGGCGGCTCCCAGCGGGTGGCCGATCTGGAGACCCTGCTGGCCCGTCTTAAAGAACACCATCTGCCCCAGGAGCCTCTGGAGTGGTACCTGGACCTGCGCCGTTACGGCAGCGTGCCCCATAGCGGTTTCGGCTTGGGGATAGAGCGCCTGGTGGCCTGGCTCTGCGGCCTCAAACACGTGCGGGAGGCCATCCCCTTTCCCCGCCTCCTGGACCGGCTTTACCCTTAATGGTAGAGTTGGGGGGCGGGTCAGGCTGAAGGATTTAGCACAGCTGTCTCGTCCGGAGACACTATCCCCCCTCCCCCCTAATCCCTAATATTGTTCATTTGGTTAACCCCTCTTCTTTCTCAAAATCCTCGAATATTTGGGTTGCAGTCAAAAAAGCGATGACATGTAGGGCCGAACCTCGTGTTCGCCCAGCAGCACCGTGGTGAACACCAGGTTCGCCCCTGAAAAATTATACGTTTGATGTCGAACTGGTATTACGAGAACAAGAATTTCCAGGGAAGTGGGAGAGAAATTAAGGTACAATATGGATGGGACCCTGAGGGGAAATTTTTCTTAACCGCAAACCGAAAACGGAAAACTGAAAACCATCCTTTAACATTTGCACCCTTGTTCGGTCTAATTGATTGAAGCCCATGAGGATAGCCGATGACTGACCCCCAACTCGTGGCCCGGGCGCAAGAGGGCGACCTCCCGGCTTTCGAGGAACTGGTCAAGAAGTATCAGCGGGAGATATACGGTCTGGCTTACCGACTGGTACTGGATGCAGAGGAGGCCAAGGACCTGGCGCAGCAGGCCTTTCTCCAGGCCTTTGTCCACATCCGGAGTTTTCGCCAGCAGGCCCAATTCCGGACCTGGCTTTTCCGGATTGCCATTAATCAGTGTTACAGCTATTTGAAAAGCAAGAAGAAATTTGGAGACCCGGTGGATTGTGAGGAATTCGTCCTGGTGGGGGAGGATTCGCCGGAAGAGGACCTGGTGGCCCAGGACCGGCGTCAACGCCTCTATGCCGCCTTGCAGCGCCTGCCGGCCAAGCAGCGGGCGGTGATTACCCTGAAGCTGGAGCAAGGCTTATCCTATGAAGAGATCAGCCGGGTCTTGGGGGGCACCACCGGCGCGGCCCGGGTCAACTATTGCCAGGCCTTGAAAACCTTGAAAAAATTTCTGCAAAACGAGGATGAACATGAAGTGGCGGTGCGCTCTTATCCAAAGGTGGTTGCCCGCATATCTCGACGGTGATCTCCCTTCCTTTTGGAGGAGGAGGCTGGGGGCGCATCTGCAAGGATGCCCGGGCTGCCGGGAGGAACTAGCCGGTTTCCAGGAGGTGGTCCGGAGGGTGCAGGCCGCGGCGGTCCCGCACCGGGCTCCGGCCTTTTGGCAGGATTTCCACCGGGAATTACACCTGAAGCTGGCCCAGAGCGCTCCGGCCCCGGAGCCGTCCCGTACTTTTAAATTGCCTTATTATCTTTTGGGAGCCCCGGCTCTGGCCGGGTTCCTTATCTGGGCCTTTATGCATTTGGGGCAGATGTCCCATAAACCGGTGCTGACCGCCATGGTCGCTCCCGAACAGGTGGTCTATGCCGGCATGGAAGACGGGGCCTGGCAGGGAGATGAGTTCCCCAGTTGGGACATGGAGGCGGTCATGGCCGATCTCACCCATCAGGAGCGGCAGGCGGTCCTGCAAAGGGTACGCTATTAGGAGAGTAGATCATGCGCGGGTTTGCTTTGCCCTTAATTTTAGGATTTCTACTCGCCGGGGTTAGCGCCCCGGCCTGGGGCTTCGACCACCCCGAATCTCTCAATCGCTTCCAGGAAGACGTAAAGCGCACCCGCCTGGGCTCTGTCCTGAAAGTGGATCAAGGCAAAGTAGACCAACTGCTCCATATCGATCAGAAGTACAAGCCCTTGAAAGAGCAAGCCCGCCGGGACGCGGTCGCCGCGTTTAAACAATTGCAGCAGGTGATGCGCAATCCTTCTCCTTCTGAGGGCCAGGTACAGGGCATACTGTCCACCATGATGCGGAAAAAACAGGAAAGCCTGGATCTTCAGCAACGCCAGTTGGAGGAGGAAATGGCCATTCTCACGCCGGTGCAGCAAGCCCGTTATTTGATGTTTCTCATGGGCCTGCGCCGGGAGATGGTCAAGGAAGCCCGGAGCCTGGGGCCGCCCAGAAACGGCGGTGTGGGGACCAAGCCCGTTGGCAGCGCCGGGACCTGGCAATCGGGACCCCGCCCCGGCGCTCCGGCCGAAACGATGAGGCCCCCGACTCAGACCTTCGCGCCAAATCGATAGATGGCGGTGGCCCGGCTCGGACCTTTGGGGTGGATGAGGTAAGGAGCCGGGGACTGAAGGGCCGGAATTCTCCCCTCGAACTCTTCTTTGCCACCCTCTCAGACCGTTTTCGGTTTTCAGTTTTCGGTTATCGGTTGAAAAACAATAAAATATCGTATGGTTATGTCTATAGTTTGGTGCACTTGAAGGTGAAAATGGTATCAGACCAATTCCCCAGCAAACGGATATTCTTCTGTAGCAGGCGAGGGCGCCTGCTCCACATTTTGATTAAAAGAGTAGGTAGTTGAGACTTTCGCAAAAGTCTCAACTTGGTATTAGCCTGCATCCTCGACCTTTTCTTTATCTGCATTTTCTCAAGACCTACGTGCTCTCTGCGCCTTGGCCCTCGAAATCCCCAGGAAAAGGACTTGCCAAGAACCTCCCGGGAAGGCTAAAATATCAGCGGCTGCCGGAGTGGTGGAATTGGTAGACGCAGGGGACTCAAAATCCCCCGAGGGCAACCTTGTGCCGGTTCGAGTCCGGCCTCCGGCACCAGTAATTTCGAGGACTTGGGGTTCAAGATTTTGAACCCCTTTTTTGTTGGTCGGCCGGTGAGTAGGTTGGTGAGTAGGTCGGTGAGTAGGTTTTTCATTTTTCCACTTCCCGCGCTTCATCCCCCAGGGGGGCGGTGAAGTTCTCCAGGAGGCGGATGGTCTCCCGAAGATTGGGATCAACCAGTTGCAGATACCGCTCGGTGGTCTGGTAATTGGTGTGCCGCAGAAGTTTGCTGACTTCCGGCAGGGGCCGCTTCTCCTTATGGTAAAGATAGCTGGCCGCAAAATGACGTATACAGTGGTAGGTGTAGTGCCGGACCCCTGCTCGCCGGCAGATTCGGCGCATCAACTCGAAACGGTCGGTGTAACGGTCCCCGGTTCTGGGGTTGATAAATACATACTCTTCACCAGCCCTCTTCTGCCAGAGATTCCTAAGTACCCTCTCTAGTTCAGCATTCATTCCTAGCCAATCGAATTGCCATCCGCCTCCCCGGCGCTTCCTGGTCCAAAGGCGGATTTCATGCCGGTCCCAATCAATATCGTCCCATTTAAGCCGCAGTATCTCGTCAATTCGGGCAAGGGTGTGGAATAGCACCAATAGCAGAGGGCGATCCTTGCCCGCGGCCAGAAGAATTTGACTCATTTCCTGTGGAGTGGGAATCACCTTCTTTGGCTTATCCGTGCCGAGCTTATCCACCAAAATTACCGGATTAGTGGGAATCAAATGACGCTTATGCGCCCAGGAGAAGAGCACCATTAGTTCAGTGCGCTCTTTGTTGAAGTGATTTTTCGTATGGGTTTTTAGCAGATAATTTTCAACATCGTCAGTGGTGATAGTATCTACTGGAATATTGCCATATTCTGCTAAGAATCGACGGAAAACGATTTTACGGTATTTCAGGGTGATGGGTGCCAGGCTCCTTTCGGCGAGGCGCAGATACTTGACCATCAAGCTCTCCAGGTCCAGGGGCCCGGAGCCCGAAACGGATGGCGTCGGCAATGATGGCGGGGTCTTTGCTGTCCCTTCCAACTCCTTCCGTTTGTCTATCGCCCATGTTTCTGCGGCCTTTCGGGTGAGGAAGGCGGTCTTGCTGTACCTTTTTCCTTGATGCTGGAATTGGATGCGGTACTTTCCAGTCTTGGGGTCCTTCCATAATGGCATAAATGACGTCCCTCCGGAAACGCAGCGCCTTGATCCCGGCCGGATAGAATCCCCCCAGGCTCTCAGCCTTGGCATAGACAGTAGCTATTGAAACTTGCAAGAGCTCTGCCACTTGGTCAGGTTTTAGGAGGGGCTGCATTTCGATCAACGGCGAGTCCTCTGCAATTCCTACAACTCGATAATTTCTTTTCTCGTGGTCTTTACCCAGACCTTGCCGGTAGCGATTTCCAGGTACATCGTCCTGGGTTTGGTCCCTCCCACATCTTCATCATTGTTCTTCAAAAATATCTTCCTCAAGGCCGCGTAATTGCGCCAGCCGATATTGAAGGGTTCGTGTCCTCCCGGGATCTGGCCGCCCCCGGCCACTTTCACCAGCATTCGGCGCTTCTTCGCGCCCTGGCGACAACATTCCTTAAAGAAGCCAAGGAATGGCTTATGCGTTTAAGAAATCCAGAGGCTCCACCTCTTCATAGAGGTCATAAGCCCGCCTAGTTTCAGCGATATTTTTTAAGAGGGTTACTGAGATTACAGAATTGAGAGTGGAATTAAAAAATCGGAGAGGGAATCACTATCGGGGTGAGGTTGTAATTGATAATATTCAACGAATCGAGACGCCTCTCTAAGACCATTATTTCATAGGCACGATTCGCCAGTGACTGCGCCCTGGAAAGATTTCTTTCCGCGTCGGGGGTGTCCTTGTCCTTGGTTCGATGCTTTATAACGGCTCGGTAGACGTGGATTACGACCAGAATAACAGACCGCGCCATCCACCGAATCCATAATCCAATACCCATACCTAAAAACACCGCAGTTGCCGGAATAACCCAGCCTGCAGCAGTGGCCAAGACACCGAATATAACGGAAATAACGATAACTGCAGCCAATTGGCACGGACGATCGTGTCGGACATAACTGCGGCAGAATCTACGTATGTGATCCATATTTTTAGTATTGTCATCGTTCTTAAAATGTCAAGAGAAATTATTGCACCACTTGAATTGGGGGAACGGTTAAAAGCTTGCTGATAGCATCGAGCTCCCCGGTCTCCTGAAGACGCCGGGTTAAATCCCTCTTGTTCCTCGAAGACCAGACCTCTCCAGCCTCTGCCGGAGCTCCTTGAGAGAAATTGTGGCCGAAGTTGAAGCGCCGGTGAAAAGGCCCCCAACTTCATTAGTGTTCTTGAAGCGGTAGAAGGCTTCCTTTGAGCCTGAAATAGTGGCTTAAGCGGTCGACGCAACAGGTCATGACGGTCTTTATATATATATGCAACCGGCCATGGTTTGATCAAGTTCTTTGGTCAGCAGCATCGTGGCTGATAGAAAGAGCACCGTCCAGATCTTTATCACCCTCTGACTGGGGAGCGCCAGCATTCCCAGCAGCCCCAGATCAGGCAGCATGGGAGGCAGAAAGTCTGAAAGGCCAGGAGGGCCGTCTCCGCCCACAGGCACAGACGAATATAAGGGGTGCAGGCCGGCGACCCTCTGAAAAGCCAGTAAAGGCCGAGGACGAAGGCGGCTATCCCTTCATGGTTGAATGATCCGAAGGTTTGGTTTTGCTGTACCAAAGGCCCTTGACTCCGCCCGGCGCAAATCCGCTGAAGCCCTGGTTTTTTATCTCGAAGCCGCACAGGCTGTCTTTGTCATGTTGAGGAAAAAGAGTGTTGTGGCGCTGATCCACCCGGACGCAGCCCTCGAACTTGGCAGAAATAATATGTCCGGCCGAGTCCACGGTTGGTCAGATAGGGTAGGGCGGTGCAAGCCCTGGCGCGTTCCCAGGCGGCCAGAACCGCAGCCTGGTCACGAGTCACTGGCACCAGGTCACGGATGAATCGTGCAGGATCAACTGGCGGCCGAACTGGGTCCAGACAGGCCTGCAAAGTCTTCCGGACTTCTCCCAAGGAGCAGCCGCCCCGGTGTTCTGTAGGAAGTCAATTATGGTTCCATTGTCCCGGTCGTCCCGGACGCTGAAATACACCTAACCCCCGGAGGTATCGTTACGGGCGACGACGTTCTTGTCGCTGTCCGGGTGCCGTATGACGGCAGAGTTGACCGAGGTTGCCCGGCGATCCAATACATACCCCCGGGCCGCCGCAAACTCGGAAAGGTTTATTGACGTTTTAAATAGCTCTAATTCGTAATCAATTGTCAACGTTCCGGTATCTCCATCACCATCGTCCCCAGCAGCCGGTTAAGCTGAAGATCCATGGCGATTGCCCGCCACTTATCGAGTTGGCAGAGTTCACCTTCGCAGCTTATTTCCAAATACCATTTACCCTCTTGGTTAATTACCCTGGCCCCTAGATTTGTGCCCAGTGTGTAGGTCGCCTTTGTATCAAGGCGCTGGGTGAGGTACGCTCTTACCAGGGCCAGCAGGTCGTACGCCTGGTTCAGGTTTTCACAGCAGACTTTCTTAGCACCCCATGTGATGTTCTCAAACTCACGGTGCCTGGGGATATCCTGAAATTTCTCAACTTCGTCAAAATTAATCAAAAACGGCTTAATCGGGTATTTGGACATTTTTTCTCCGTCTCCCTTCGCTGGTACGAATTTGCAGAAGCAATGGCCGCACGGTGAGCTCTCGCGAGCTCGGATAGTCTTAATCGTCTAGGTTAGCTCCCGCTATGGTTCCTCTGCTTGGCCGCGCAGCGTTGGAGATAGGCAAACGAGACCTTAAAATGGTGATGACGGGAGAGGTAGACGGCTATTTGTCGCCATCCCAGGCCCTTGGCACGCAGGGTGTCAATCAAAGCGCCGAATTTCACCCGGAGGACCGTCTCTTTCTTGGGCCGTTTTCTTGGGGATTTGACCCGGGCCCCGGCAATTCGCAGTTCCTGAA
>JBFLXM010000049.1:0-106338 GCA_040757175.1 Thermodesulfobacteriota bacterium | reverse complement strand
AGCCTCAACAGAGTCAGAGAATTACGCATTAACATCCAAAATGAAGCTCGGATTCTGCATAATCACCCCCCAGAGTCTCAGCCTCTGAGGGATTACGCTTTTGCAAAAACCTAACCGGACAGTGCTGCCTAAAACCCTGCTCTTTGGCCTTGATTTTTTCCTTTTGGTCTTCTATTAATGGACATTAGTTCTTATTGTCCAATTTTCCGATTTGCAACAAGGCCACAAGGAGGTTAACTGATAGGCCAAAATTCCTTTGTTAATTCCAGGGCCCTGCTGCCCCGGGCCATGCGCATCGTGCCCTATCTCGCCCCCGAAGAAGTGCAGGCCATGGCCCGGGCCTGCCAAGGGAGGCACCAGGTGCGAGACGGGCTCCTTATCCTGACCCTCTTCCAGACGGGCCTCCGAATCTCCGAAGCCTTGAGCCTCACCCCGAGAAAGATCGGCGCCTACGCTGGCCATGCAGTCCTCTATATCGAAGGCAAGGGCCGGAAGCCCCGTATGGTGGCCTGCCCCGATATCCTGGCACACCGGCTTAAGAGCTTCGCCTTTGATCGGAGCCTGGGCCTTGACGAAAGGCTCTTCCGGATCAACCGCAAGCGGGCTTGGCAAATCATTAAGGAAGCAGCGGAGCAAGCCGGTATCAACAAGAAGGTGTATCCGCATCTCTTGCGCCATTCGGACGCCATCGAACGGCTCCGGCAAACCGGCAACCCCAAGGCCCTGCAGCTTCACCTGGGGCACGCAAGCCCTTTTATGACCATGCGGTATCTCTCCACCCTCACGGCCGAGGACGCTTTGAGGATACAGCAGGAGGTGGAGTTCGAGTAAACTTCGGAAGGCTATAATGAAAAGAGCAAGTCTACTCTCCATCTTGCGAGAATTTAAAAAGGATTATGCCGATAAATGCGGCATTCTAACGACCGGCCAAGCTTCCTTAACCCCCTTGCCCTTAACCAGCAATTTCAGACCCTCCACGTTGAAAATAGTATAGCGTTCTGGGATAGGTTCATTTGGATTTTTGAAAATTCTTTCCCCTATCCTTCCTGGAACTTTGATCCCGGCAATCATCTCCCCCCGATTTTTTAAAATCGTCAGTCACAGAAATTCCGCATGCGGGTGATCATCGATCCACATCACTATCCGGATGCGCTCCCTCCCAT
Organism: Thermodesulfobacteriota bacterium; assembly: GCA_040757175.1. GTDB lineage: Bacteria > Desulfobacterota > Desulfobaccia > Desulfobaccales > 0-14-0-80-60-11 > SURF-52. Next base: position 105,175 of record JBFLXM010000049.1, on the reverse strand, counting down.
AGGTGAAGCGCTGGCAGAACCCCAGCCTGACAGTGTGTTCCCCATCTTCTGCAACCTCCTCAAAATCAATCAGACCACCAAGGGAATCTCTTTCCCTTCTCCCTGCCATTAAGCTACTGATCTAATTTTCAGGAATAATTTCAACTTCTGTGAGGTCTCTTATAACCCAACCCAGTTTTTGTAGAATTTGGATATCGCCGCTTCCCGTCAGATGCCCCTTATGTATAGCGAGGCAAAGGAGTTCCTTAGGGCGAGTAATAGCAACGAAAATACGCTTCATGTGCTCTTTGAGCCGTCCAGTTATTGGCAACTGGTCGCCTTGATTTTTTATGAAAGGAAGGAGCACTCTAAGGTCATGAGTTTTATACCAATATGTCTCAAGAACCAATGTGGCTGTATGGGTTTCACCTTTTACGGCATGAATTGTGGTTATCTCAATATTGACCGAACCTTTCTCTGTCTTATGAGGGTATAAATTCATTCGATCACGCAAATCCTCAGCCTGAGGCAAACATCCTTTTTCGCACCACTCTAAAAAGGCCCCTGCATTGGAATTTAGGCCACTTCCTGTCCATGGACTTAATATTTTAATAAGTACTTGAACAAGTTGATCCCAGGTTTCTCTGTTCAGGACTCGTCCTGAAAGCAGGAGGGCCAATACCAACTCTTGAAAATTAGCAAGTATTCCAGTAGTCCTCATCTCATCTAATAAAGTAGTTTTGGTAAACCGCTTTCCAAGGCTATTTTTAATACCTTGTCGGTGTAACAGGCGAACAACCCCTTCGATAATAGTATCGTAAGCTTCCCTACATTCACCCTGCAATTCTCGCAGATGTCTGGCTTGTCTGACAAAGCTTATTAAATGGGAACATTGTCTCCCCAATCTTAGGTTTGGTTGAAATCCTGGCCAGTAATCAGCAAGAGTTACAGGCACTTTCTCAGGTTTGTAGGTTTCAGCTATTTTTCGGAAGCCTACTGCTTTCGCCAAGAAGTCTTTAGGAACGTCTTTTCTATAGTCTGTCAGCAAGAGGTCCCCGAAAGCAGGGAGAACTTGTCCTATGGTTTCCGCATTAAATAATAAAATAGTATGGTTCCCAGGGGAATGCGTTTTTGCGCTGGATAATGTCTGAGGTGTGACAGCGGTTAATGGAGTGGCGAAGGCCGCAATTTCAGGACCGAAACGCATACTTTCTGGTAGGTCAATAAAACCAGGCTTAGGAAAGCTTGTTTCAGACTCTGCCAGACCCTCCCCGCTAAAAATTGCCTGATTGCTGTCTCCAAATTTCTGTAATATACACCCTGTTCCAAATATCTTTTCAATTAATCTATCTTGCTCCGCATAGGTATCTTGCATTTCGTCGATAAAAACCCAGGGAAACCGGAGTTTCAGAATTTCTATAAGATGTGGCATTTCGGTAAGGTAAGCCTCACCAAATGCGTACATATCATCGAAACGAAAAATCCCATCACGAGTAATCCTGTTTTTTATCTCGGTAAGCTGCCGGTAAGTTTTAGTATGCTCGCCTGGGATTGTGCCGATAACGCTGTTAATTTTAAGAGAATTATCCGTCAATTTGTAATGTAAACCACCAATTATTGCTTCACCGTTATGGATTCGCTGTAGATATGTTCGAGCCGCAGAGTATTGGGGAAACTTTATAAAGCGCAAGGCGTGTTCTGAAAAGGTATCATTATCTATTATAGAGACTTCATATCCTTTATTTCGGAGAAATGGGAGAGCAATAAATCTATCGATAAAGGTCTGAATAGTGCCAATAAAGTGAGGGTAATTTAGTAGCTTGTATGCTGTGGGGTGTTTTGCTAAGCGTTTCTGAACCTCCTGCCGGGCAACGTTTGTGTGGGATAAGACACATATCCCCCGGTCTCTCCAACTCCATTTTGACGAAAGAACGGCGATCTTAGCAACAAGTAATGTTGTTTTCCCCGAACCTGGGCCAGCTTGAATATCCTGGTTGCTAATGCATCTTAGGACAGTGCGCCGATTGGCATCTGCAAAAGAACAGCGCATATAATGTCCTATTTGCTCAATATCATCATCAGTTATCAATAAATTGTGTGGCATCTTAATCTACTTCGTCACCACCTGTTACATAATCTATTGCTTCTATTAGATAATCTGGGAGGCGAGATCGCATTTGTTCCGGTGTAAGCTGTAGGTTACTCACAATTTCGGCAAGAAATTGGGCAGTTTCAGCTTTAGATGCTTTTTCTTTATATAACGGTTCATAAATCCTTCCAGCTATCTCTGCATTATCAAGCTCTTCACCTTCCCACTGGATGATATTTTGGCAAGCAACTTCCTTAAGCTTTTCTTTTTCCCCATTGGAAAGAAAGCCACCTTTTTTGTTTTTGGCTTTTTTGGCTAACTGGATGGCAAGATGGACCTCACAGCGAAGGCCAGAATATGCTAAATCGTGCTCAAGGGTCCACTTGGGTGACACGTAAGTCCTTACAGGCCCACCATCATTAACCATGACTCTCTGGATCACTGCCTCTATATCTTCTGGTTGATATTGGGATTCTTTCTTAGCCACATCAGCATAATCTGCTGAATCGGGGACAATATCTCGATCAGCAATACAAGCTACTTTCACCGGAATTCCTTGCTCACCTTCTGGGCCATTACGTTGAAATATTCTTGAGTAACGAAAAAGCCCACGGCTACCAACGTTAACAATAGAAACGCCATACTCAGAAAAACATTTTCCAATAGATTTGGCCAGCACTGGAAGTAAAATATTTTCAGCATCACCCTCAACTACAACTATACCCTTAGCGAAAAAAAGGTTGGCTTTGGTCACGTCCAGAAAACGGCGCAGGAAGGCATAGTCAGACTTATGTAGCTTAGTGAATTTTTCAGATAGCGGATATGTTTTGCCTTCACAAATGATTATCACATTTTCGAGGTTAACTTTAGAGGCGAGATTTGGACTATGGGTAGTGACGAGAATTTGAACTCTGTTGCCTTCGGATTCGGCTTTTTCCTCTAAGAAATTCATAAGACGTAATTGCATCTGTGGATGCAAATGTGCTTCTGGTTCTTCTATTAGTAGAAAAGGAAGGGTATACTCTTCTCCGCTGAGAAGAAGGAGTTCGGTCGCCATAAACAACACATTATTCACTCCCAGCCCTCGTGGGGTCCTTAGTTCTATTCCCTCCTTAGGTTTAAGCCACAGTTCAAGTTTTTCAAGAATGTGGCGCAATTCCATCTGCCTGGCTATGCTTATCTTCCCTTCAAGGGTATCATTGCCGATGGAGAAATCCTTTAGGTACTGTTCATTTAGGTTTCCCTCAGCGGAAAGAATAAACGGATTATTTTCAACCAATCTCTCAGCATGTCGCATTATCTCTACAAGAGTTGAGGGTTTCCACTGTTCCGGATCATTCCCGGTTAGATTACAGTTAGCTTGCTCCCTACATTCAGGGTGAGCTTCAAGAATTTGTGCGAGTCGAGACCCCCTTCCGGCAGATAAGGCCGCTTCAGCATCACGAAGTGGACGAAGGTAGGTCACATTCAGAAACTCACGAATTTCGCCGTCGATTGTTGGCCCTTCGCCTTCTTTGCCAGACCTACAAGTAACTGGAATACGTACACGCCCTGTAGCTATCTCCCTTTCCACCAAAGTTGCCCTTAATGTCAGATAAAGACACAATTCCTCATTATCAATACTGAGCCACTCAAGGAATCTCGCTTGTTCTTGCGGAGATAATTTGCGGAATACACACCTTATTGTCAAATTACTTGCTCTTTCTAATCCGAAAACATTAAAATCATCCTCATCAAACCTCAGATATTCTTTGCTTGTAGTCAGTAAAGCGTATCTGATTGCATCAATAATAGCGGATTTTCCGCTATCATTCTCCCCAACCAATACATTTAACCCTGGGCGAAGAAAGAGATGAAGATGTTTATTGTTTTCCAGGGCACCAAATATTCTGAAGTTTTCAATGAAAATCTCTGATAGGTACATTGGGGGGCGTCCTTATTTACTGGAGCACTGATAGAGCATGATGAATTAAATTTATTGTTCCATTTTCATCTCAGCTTTTCCTCATCCTCACTTATCCAATCTTCTATTTGTCTGATTGACTCCTCGATATCCCTAATTTTATCTTCAGTTTCCGACAACCATCCATAAGCTCTATCTCGAAAATCATCATTCCATGCTGAGCTTATTTGGCCCCGAAGGTCATCTGCATGATTTCTCACACGGCGTAACGCATCGGTTGCCTTTCTATGTCGCTCGTAATTCTTCTCTAAATTGGCTCTTACCCTTTGCTGGAAATCCTCTTGACGTTTTGATCGTTGCTGTTTAAGTTCTTCCCACCACAAATCATGAATATGCCTTATTTCTTGAATTAATTTAAAACATTCTTGTTTATGTTCACCGAACATCTCTTCTTTATGCTTGGACAACAGAGAACTCGCATTTCTCAAAGTACGCCCAAGCGACTTCATTTCCTGCACATCCGGTGGAGCAAACCCAAATAACGTACATACTCTTGCCCCCTCAGCTTCCGAGATTATGTCATTTCGATGCTGTTTTGATTTAAATTCTCTGTTTTCTTGTTCTGAGGCTTGCTTTGCTTTAACTTCATTACAGACGGAGCTGAACTTCTCCCAAAGCTTTTGTCTATCATCATTATTGAGTGGTTTCAAAGTCCTAAACATATCGGAAATCTTTTTAGCATGAGCCCAAAAACTCTTATATTGACGCGTAAACATCTTCCAATGACCAAGAGATAGCGTTTCAATCTCAAAATCGATACGTCTGGCATTTGCACGTGCCTTTTCATCATACTGGCTCATCTGGGGCATCTCTAGACCTCAAACACCTTCAGCACTTCGTCGCCGTAATGGTTGATGACTTTGATGGCGATTTTGTTGGTGGCGGGTTTGGGGAAGGGGCGGCTGGTGGTGGAGTAGAGGGCGGACCAGGCGGCTTCGTCGATGTCGGCCCGGAGCGCCCGTTTCAATTTGTCGTAAGGTTGATCGGCTCCGGTGAAGTAGGCGTGGCGCACGAAGAAGCTTTCGCCGTTATAATTGGTGTCGATGAACCAGCAGGCGATGTCGTCGGTGGAACTGGAGCGAATCTGGCCGGTGGTGGGGTCGTAGATGTCCAGGCCCTTAATCTCCACCACCAGTTTGCCGTCCTTCTGTGGCCGCACTTCCACGTCCGGCTCCCCGAAGACCATGAAAAGGTTGCCCGCCCCGGTCTTTTTCAGGAGTTCATCGCCCATGGCCAGGTCCGGGTTCATGCGGCAGGTGAGCACGGGGAGCTTGCCGTAACGTTTGGCCTCTTCGGAGACGTGGGGGTCGAAGGCGAAGCCACAGATGATGAGGAGGTCAAAGCCGAGGCCCCGGACCGCTTCCTTGGCGGCCTCCTTTACAAGTTCCGGGCCGACGGTGCCGTGCTCCGGGCCGATACACACGGCCACCCGGCGGCTGGCGCCGTCGGTCTCGGTGTATTCCCCGGCGGCGTGGAGCCATTCCCCGGCGTAGGGCTCCAGGCGGTCGAATTTCAGGCGCTCGTTCTTGATGGTGTTTTGCACCCCGGCCTTCTTGAGGTTGTCCAGAATCATGGTCTCAAACTGGCCCAGGTCCGCTTCCCGTTGGGCCTGGGCCTGGGAGTCCGGGATTTCTACTTCCGGGGCCAGCACCCGATGGGGGGAGAGGCTTTCCACGGTGAAGGGACCGGTGACCCGGAGGCGTTTGCCATCTTCATAGGGCTGATCATAGAGCAGTTCGGTGTCGGCCCGGCGGGCGATGCTGGCATCAACCTCCTGCTGGCGCTCCCGACGCAGACTCCACCATTGGGTCAGGAGGTCTTTCGCCGGCTGGGGCCAGGATTCCTCCGGCTCACGGGGAATTTGCCATTCTTCCCAGGTCTGGTTAAGGGTCCGGTTCAATTCCTGGCGCAAGGGGTCCAACTTCTCCTGCCACTTGGCATGGATGGCGTCGATTTCCTCGTTGTTGGCGATGGATTTCAGGGTGATGTGGGGCACCCGCTTATAGACAAATCCCTTCTTAAGGTCCCCTTCGGTCTTATAGTCCGGGGGCATCTTGCCGGTGAGTTCCCCTTCCTTCTTGACGCCTTCCGGAGTGTCGGCCAAGAGGTAGTAAGGGTATTTAGCGGCCATGAGGCGGGTGCGGGCCAGGGCCAGCGCCACTCGGCTGGTATCCAGGGTAATCCAGCGCCGCCCCCACTGTTCAGCCACATAGGCGGTGGTGCCACTGCCGCAGGTGGGGTCCAGCACCAGGTCGCCGGGGTCGGTGGTCATAAGGAGGCAGCGTTGGACCGCCTTTACATTAGTTTGCACCACGTAGATTCGTTCTGACGCATCAAACCCCCAGCGTGTATCAAGCCATAGATTTGTAATCGGAACTACTGGAAAATCTTCAAGATAACGAACATAAGATAATGACTTATCTCGGCGTAATATGCGTCCAGCATTCACCAAATTCAAAAATCCTTCTTGATTAGTTTTCCACCCGCCTGAACCAGGCAGAAAGTCAATACCATCATATTTAAACGCAACGGTTGTTGTGCTACTTGCAGATTGAGAAGTCATGGGAGAAGGACGAAATAGACGAGAGCCATTTGGAATAAGGTCTGGCTGAGAAAATTCTTTTTTTGAGAGAGACCGTCTTGTTCCATCATGAAGTTCGACGCTCTTATATTCCGTTCCACCTTCTTCGCCTAATTCTTTTGACATATATAGTTGACGGTATTTTACTTGTTCTATATTTTCGGCATACCATAATAAATAATCAGATACTGTTGGAAGCCTTGTCGTTGTTGCGCCACTCGTTTTCCACAAAGTTATCAGTGCGCAAAAATTATCGCTGCCAAATACCTCATCCATCAATGCTCTAACTAAATGTACATTCTCATCGCCGATCTGGACAAAGATGCTGCCGGTCTCGGTGAGCAGTTCCCTGGCCACCACCAGGCGGTCCCGCAGGTAGGCAAGGTAAGAGTGGATGCCGAGTTTCCAGGTGTCCCGGTAGGCCCGGACCTGCTCGGGCTGGCGGGTGAGGTCCCCGATTTTGCCATCTTTCACCTCCCGTTTGCGGGTGGAGACCTGCCAGTTGGAGCCGAACTTGATACCGTAGGGAGGGTCGATATAAATCATCTGCACTTGGCCCTTCAAACCCTCCTTTTCAGCCAGGGAGTTCATCACCAGGAGGGAATCCCCCAGTATGAGGCGGTTGCTCCAGTTCTGCTCATGGCGGTAAAAGTCCACCAGGTCCTCAAAGTCGATGCCGTTGAAGTCGGCGAAGAGGGACGCCTGAGGTTCGGGCTTATCCTTCCGGGCCTGCGCCCGCACTTCCTCAATGATGGCCCGAGGCAGGATTTTCTCCTGGATGTAGACGGGCACGGCCGGCACCGCCAGGTCTTCCCGGTCTTGCTCATCCTTCCCCTTCCACACCAGTTGCGGGTCCAGGGACGGGTCCCGGGGATACAGAATATCCTTGGGGGTCTTCTCCAGGTCCGCCACAAAATCCCGGAGTTCGTGGGTCGGGATATTCTTCCGCTTCTCCTGGTATTTGTAGTCGAGGATGGGGGTGGGGGTGTCGCCTTTCTTTCCGGCCATGGCGTGTCTCTTCTGTTGAGTTTTTTTGGTTTTTTTGGGACAGCCAATTTTAATTTAATTTTATGGGGGATTATCTTTGATTTCCCAAATAATTATCTTAGGCTTAGTTGAAGGGGCAATTTTGCAATCAGGCCAACACCATTTCAAATAAAAATATTTTATGAGCGGCTCTATTTCTTCGGCAATTATTTTTACTTGGTAACAGAAATGCCCTTCAGAATAACTATTGGTCTGAGCTTTTAATTGGGGAAATGTCAATAATACAAATTGACACAAGTTAACTATACTCTTTCCGACATCGAACATTCCTAAGTTAAAAAAATATGGTCTATTAGGAACAATATTCCTTTCTGCCCTTGCGATCTTTCGCTTAACCGTTTGTGTTTCCCCTTCTATTATTACATCTTCAAATTCTCTCTCATCAGCAGCCCATTGAAGGGGCAGAGGTATCCAATTTTGTATTTTCTCCCATTTATCATCTGATTTATTCTCATAAATTGAATATAAAATAGGAGTGCAATTAGTTGCAGTTCTTTTTCCATTATTTATGAGCGGTATATTTATATAGTAATCAATGTCAAATAGTGAATGTTCCACAGGACGAAAATAAGGATAATCAAGATTTATATTTTCTATTTGTAAGTTTGGTCTATCTAAATAATGCTTTATTTCCTGATGATAAAGTGCCCATATAACCGCAGATATTGTTCCTATCGCAGCGAAGGCTTTAGCGAGATTCCCAGAAGAGGCAGACAATACAAAAACGATTAAGAAAAATACGATTGCGGAAATGTAAGGAAAAGCCTGGATTATGGAAAATAGATGCCGAAAAAAATATCTAATTTTTGATTCAAAATCTTCAATATTTTTCGGCACTATATTATCCCTTTAGGCTAATGTTGCCTTCTCTTGCAGAGGCAGGTTTTGCCAGAAAGGCCCGGATAAGGTTCTGGGCATCCCAGGGATCGGCAATCTCTATGAAGGTCCACTGGCCGTAGCCGCCGTGGTTGTTAATGGCGGGCACCCAGAGATTGCGGGTGGTAGCCACCTTGGCGACCTTATCCTTCTTCTTCTCACCCGTGACTTCGATAATCAGGTTAAGGGGGTCTTCCCCATGGTGGAGACGCACCAGGAAGTCGGGGTAATAGTTCTTTTCCTCGCCGTCGATGGTGTAGGGGATGACAAACCCCAGGTTCTGGTTCTTGGCGTAGCAGATGACTTCCTCCATCTCTTCCAGCACCTGGGCCATCTTCTGCTCCCAGGATTCAGTGTCCGCCACCACATGAGAGATATGGCACCGGTCGGGCCTGGTCTCATAGGTGGGGCGGGTGGTGTCAAAGTCCACATAGCGGGTGGAGCCGATGGTATCGTAGGGCCGCAGAATGGGCTTCAGGGTCTTCTGGCCGGTGGTGGAAGCCACTATAGCGTGATAAATGCGGTCAGCGGCGTTATGGGCGAACTCAAAAAGCAGGAGTAACTGGGGAAAGGTATTGTCCTTGAAGATGACGCATTCCTTAAGCCAGCGCCGGGTGAGATTCAGGAGTTGGGGGAAGAGCCAGGGCTTGGCCTGGCCGTCATCATCCCGGAAGTATTTCTCCAGTACGAACTTGGCCAGGAGGAAGACCACTTCCTGCTCCCGGCGGCGCTTGAGGTCGTCCAGCTTCTGGATACTTGATTCACCCACGATGGGGGCGTTTTCCGTCCAGGTAGGGATGTCAGCGGTGGAAAGGATATATTGCGAGTCTGTGGTGAACTTGGCGGTTAGCACCTCCCCGGCCAAGTCGTAGCGGTAGCCGATGAGCCGGGGGAAGGTGATTTCCAGGGCAATGCGTTCCGGGAGCGCCCGCACCCTGGTGGGGATGGGGCCGGGCTTGGGTTCCTTGGTGGCCCCGGCACAGGGGATAAAGGAGAAGGGGACGCCGTAAACTTCGGCGTATTCCACGGGGAAGCCTTGGAAGTCAACCTGCCGGCCGTTGACCTTGAGGGAGCGGGACTCGGTGACATAACTCATGCGGCGCAGGCCCCGTCCCACCACCTGCTCGCACAGGAGTTGGGTGCCGAAGGCCCGGACCCCCAGGATGTGGGTGACGGTGTTGGCGTCCCACCCTTCGGTGAGCATGGAGACGGAGACCACGCACTTGACCTGCTCGCCAAGTTTACCAGGCTTGCCGATGGTGTTCATCACTTCCCGCAGCAGGTCCTCGTCGGTGATCTGCTCCACATTGCGGCCGGGGAAGCGCAGGCGGTATTCCGCCTTGAACTCGTCGATTTCCCGGGCGGCCAGCTTCTTGAACTCGTCACTCATGGCTTCGCCAGATTCCAACTGCTCGCTGTCAATGAGAATGGCGTTGGGACGCACCCGCCAATTGCCGTCTTCCACATTGCTGAAGATGGGAAGTTCGCCGGGCACGGGCACCGTGGAGCCGTCGGGCAGGGGCTTTTCCCAGCCGGCGAGGTAGTCAAAGACCAGCTTGGAGACGTTGGTGTTGTTGCAGACCACGATAAAGACCGGCGGGGTCAGACCCTTGGCCTGGGCTTCGGCGTTCTGCTCCCATTGCCGGTAGTATTTTTCGTAGTTGCTGTAGAGGTTGTGGAGAGCCCCCTGGAGTTCGGCGGGGAGCATGGGTTCGCCGCCCACGGCTTCGGTCTTGCGCCCTTTCCGGGGCAGATGCTCCCGGATACGGACCCAGAGGTCCCGGTAGGTGGGCTGGTCCCCCACCATGGCGTCATCGGCTACGGGCACCCGGGGCACCTTGACGATGCCCGACTCAATGGCGTCAATGAGGGAGAAATCGGAGACTACCCAAGGGAAGAGGGTGCCTTCGGGGTAGCCGGAGCCTCTGAGAAAGAAGGGCGTGGCCGACAAGTCGTAAATCACTTTGAGACCCAGCTTGGTCTGGACGGCTTCCAGGCCGGAAATCCAGACCCGGGCCGCTTCTTCCCGCTTCTGGGCTTCTTTCCTTTCGTCGCCGGTGAGTTTTTCTTCCAGACCATCCGGCTTGCGGCGGTAGCAGTGGTGGGCCTCGTCGTTGATGACGATGAGGTTCTTCTTGGTCCCCAACTCCCGGCAGACCCGGCGCACCATCTCGTCGGGAGTCTCAGTGAAGGGGCTGACGTCGCCCTCTTTCAGAATGGCCTTGGTTAGCTTGCCGGCGGCCACCTTCTCCCGGAGCAGGAAGGCGTGAAAGTTGGTGATGAGCATTTTGGCCTTGAGCAGTTCGACTTGCAGGTCCGGGGGGATGAGGTCCCATTTGCGGTAGTAGTTGTCGGGCAGATTGGGCAGGAGCACCCGGAGACGATCCCGGATGGTGATGCCGGGGGTCACCACCAGGAAGGTGTCGGTGAACTTGGCGTCCTGGGGGTTGGCCAGCTTATTAAGGGTGTGCCAGGCGATGAGCATGGCCATGACCACGGTCTTGCCGGTCCCGGTGGCCATCTTGAAGGCGAGGCGGAAGAGAAGGGGGTTGGCCCCGGCGTTGGCCTGGCGCAGTTCGTTATCAATCCAGGCGTCCCCATATTTCTTGGCCACTTCGGTAACGTAGATGGCCGTCTCCAGGGCCTCAATCTGGCAGAAGAAGAGCTTCTTTTCCCTCTCGGAGCGTTGCCAGTATTCTATGAGCCGGGCGGTGGTCCTGGTGGTCCCCAGATAGCCACCCTGCCGCCACATGGCCACCCGTGAACGCACCCGGTTGATGAACTTATTCTCTTCGATGCGCTCCTGGGTCCATTCGGTATCAGGGAGGTAAGCCTGTTTGCCCTTCTTCTTGGGCTTGGCAATGGGGATGAAGTAGGAGCTTACCCGGCGGGGTTCAACGATCTCGTTGGTGATGCCTTCGTTGGTGAAGCGGAAATGGCGGCTGGGTTCCTCGAAGGGGGAATTTATGACCGGATTCTCGATGACGACCTGCTTCATGGCCATCCTTAGGATCGGAGGGATACCTCAAGATCACAAAGCGATTATAGGCAGAAAAAAAGGGGGTCGTCAAACTTTAGTGATCATGGCTTGGTCTGAACCCAAAAAACGAGAAAACGGATTGTACTAACCAGATAGTTCTGGGGACAGATTAGGGACACTTCTTAGGAAGGCTCCTAGGGGACCAGGGCGAATTCAAAATTCTAAACCTTAGATAGGTGAGACTTGGGAACCTTGTCACTGATGGTTCACTCTCCGTTCTGAGGGCTACTCTGGGGCTATACTTTTTGCTCGATCTCTTAATTGTTTATCCAATAATTTTAACTAATTAAATGGCGGAGGGGGTGGGATTCGAACCCACGTGGGAGTGATTAGCCCCCAAGTCGATTTCGAGTCGACCCCGTTACGGCCTCTTCGGTACCCCTCCTTAAAGACTGTTTTCCGTTTTCTGTTTTCTGTTTTCCGTAAGGATGGGGTTTCCCCGACCTCAAAAAGAGCGGCGGTACGCCACCCCTAAATGCTCATCTTTTAGCCTTAAAAAACTCTTGCAGCAGTTCCCGGCATTCCTCTTCCCGGACGCCGCCCGTTACCTCCAGGCGGTGGTTGAGGCGGGGGTCTTCCGGGAGGCGGTACAGGGAGACGCAGGCCCCCCCCTTGGGGTCGGGAGCGCCGAAGACCAGACGGGCCACCCGGGCCTGAATCAAGGCCCCCACGCACATGATACAGGGTTCGATGGTAACATAAATCGTGGTGCCGGGCAACCGGTAATTCCCCAGGCGGGCCGCGGCGTTTCTCAGCGCCAGGACCTCGGCGTGGGCCGTGGGGTCGCTCAGGCCGATGGGACGGTTATAGGCCCGGGCCAGGACCTCTCCCTCCGCCACCAGCACCGCGCCCACGGGCACCTCCCCCGCGGCCAGGCCCTTCCGGGCCGCGTCCAGGGCCTCGCCCATGTATTTATGATCCATGTCCATATCTTGAAGGAATTGCGAAGGAAAGATCGTTGAATTGGGGAAAAAGGGGAAAAGGGGAAGAGGGAAAGAGGGGAAGAGGGAAATGATCCCAGAACGCCTCTTACCCCCTTCCCCTTTTAACCTTTTAACCCCTTCCCCTCGGCTCCTATCTCAAGTTTCCTTTTTAACAGACCGCAGAGCCTGGTTCTCATATTCTCTCAGCAGTGCCAGGGCTTGTTCCTGCTTCTCCAGCAGTGCCCGGCAGTTCTCCCGGCGCTCCGCCGGGAGGCCGTTGGCCATCAGACCCTCCAAAGTCTCCCGCTGCTGCTGGTGCCCCCGGGCCAGGAGGCGCAACCGGAGGATGAGAAGTTGGGCCAGCAAGGGCTCATCGGTCCAGCGGAGATAATGCAAGGCCCCGGGAAAATCGTCCTCCTCCAGGGCCTCCAGGACCAGGTGGCGGTAGTACTTGGCGGGCAGCCAGCCCGCGTCCGCCACCGGCCCGGCCAGCAGGCTGCGCCCGGCCCGCACCAGCAGGTTCACTCCCAGCATCTTTAAGCCTTTTGCGCCTGGATGCCCGCGTCCACCATGTTGGACAGGATCTCCCGGAGTTCCGGCAGGTCCTGGGTCAGTTCGGCAATGCGGGCCTTCACCTGGCGGTAGTCATCGTCCCGGTCATCCCGGGCCCGTTCCAGGGTGTCCCTAAAAGCATCGCCCAAACGCCGGTCCAGGCGCCAGAGGCCCGCGGCCGCGCCCAAAAGTTCCAGGACCCCGGTGGTGATGTGATGGCCGGTGACTTCCTGAATGGCCACTTCCGCCACCCAGCCGGCCATACCCCCCGCCAAGGCGCCGGTGAGGGAGAGTTCTTTTCTGGCCATAATTCCTCCTTAAGTACCTTACCACAGAGGCACAGAGAGCACAGAGTTTCACAGAGAGAAGCTTTTTTATTTTGGTGGGGAACCCGCATAAATAAAAAGATTCTCTGTGAATCTCTGTGTCCTCCGTGTCTCTGTGGTTAAGTCTTTTCTTGTCCCAGCTTTTCCGCCAATCGTTCCGTTTCCGACAGCATCTTGCCGATGTGCCGGTCCTTTTCCGCCAGGCGGCGTTTCAGGGTGCGGTTTTCGGACAGCAGGCGGCCGGCTTCGGAGCGGCCCAGCCAGCCCCGCACCTTGATGACCCCCAGGGTCAGGCCCACTCCCAGGGCGCCCCCCAAGGTCAATCCCAGAAAGAAATCCAGGGGTTTGATCTCCATTTAAAGACGGTTTTCGGTTTTCTGTTTGCGGTTTTCGGTAATAGCTTTATACCCAAATATACCTAAAATATTAGCATTTGCTGTGGTCACTGTCAATTTTGCCTACCCCCCGGAAAGGGCCTTGTCATCCCCGGGCGGTCGTGCCACAATGGAGGCTCAATTACTGCCGAGGAGAACCCCATGAGCGACATCAAGGCCATGTACCGCACCGTGATGGCGGACCATTTCCCTCCGGAAATGACCATCACTTTCGGAGACCAGAAGCTCGTCTACCGCAAACGCACCTGGAAGCTCCCCGACTCCAAGGGCGAAGTCATCGAGATGGGCCTCAGGTACGGGGAGAACCCGGGCCAGGAGGCGGCCCTTTATGAGTTGGTAGGAGGGAACCTCACACTGGGCGCCTGTCATTTCCTGGAGCCCGGCTGGGCCCTGACCAGCGCCATCGACGAAGCGGCCATGGTCCAGGCCGGCAAGCACCCCGGCAAAACCAACCTCACGGACGTGGACAACGGCCTGAATATCATCAAATTTCTGCAAAAGAAGCCCGCGGCCGTGATCCTGAAACACAACAACCCCTGCGGCGCGGCCTGGGCCGACAGCCTGGCCGCGGCCTACGATAAGGCCAACATGGCGGACCGCATCGCCGCGTTCGGCGGGGCCGCGGTGTTTAACCGGGCCTTGGATAAGGCCACCGCGGAACTGGTGTCCCAGAACTACCTGGAGGTGGTGGCCGCGCCGGATTTCGAAGCCGGCACCCTGGATATCCTGAAAAAGGCCAAGGACCTGCGCATCATCCGCATCGCCCGCTTCGACCGCCTGCAGCACTTGGTGCACAACCGCTTCGTGGAATTCAAAAGCCTCAGCGACGGCGGCCTCATCGTGCAACAGTCACCCCTGAACGCCATCCTCAAGAAAGAAGACTTCAAACCCGCGGCGGCTACCCACCAGGGCCAGGAATACCGCTGCCGCCGGGAACCCACGGAGCGTGAATACGAAGACCTCCTCTTCGGCTGGTGGGTGGAGCAGGGGGTGACCTCCAACTCTGTTCTCTACGTCAAGGACGGGGTCACCGTGGGCATCGGCACCGGGGAGCAGGACCGGGTGGGGGTAGCGGAAATCGCCATCTATAAGGCTTATACCAAGTACGCGGACGCCCTCTGCTTCCAGCGCTTCGGCATGCCTTATAAAAACCTGGAACTGGAGATCCTCCAGGCCAAGCGGGACGCGTCCGACAAAGTGGAAATCGACCTGGCCACCCGGGAGGCCAAAGGGGGCCTCATCGGCGCGGCCATGATCTCCGACGCCTTCTTCCCCTTCCGTGACGGGGTGGACGTGGGCATCCGGGAGGGCGTCAGTGCCATCGCCCACGCGGGGGGGTCAGTGAGGGACTACGAGGTCATCGAGGCCTGCAACGAAGCGGAGCCCGCGGTGGCTATGGTTTTCACGGGGCAAAGAGCCTTCAAACATTAAGATACGAGGGCCAGGAAGCGTAGGGGCGGGTTTTAAACCCGCCCCTACAGCCCCCTCCCCCAAAAATTATCAACCCAACCCATATTCCTTCTGCCGCCAGGCTTTCAGCGCGGTGACCAGGTCGTAAGTGAGGCGGTTCCGGGAGCGGATGTTCCCCAGGGTGATTTCCGGTTTGTTGAGGCCGTGGAAATCGGAGCCGCCGGTGATCAGCAGGCCCAGTTCCCGGGCCAGTTTGAGGTACATGGCTTCCTGCTCCGGGCTGTGGTCCGCGTAAAAAATCTCGATCCCGGCCAGACCCTTGGCCTGCAGGTCCAGGAGCACTTCTTTCAGGGCGGCGGCGGAACCCATTTCCAGGGTGAAGGGATGGGCCAGGACCGGGACCCCCCCGGCCTCCCGGATCATGTCCAGGGCCTCCTTGGGGGGAAAGCGGTACTTTTCCACGTAAGCCTTGCCGCCGTTTTTTAGATAAATATCAAAGGCCTGCTGCATGGTGCCGACGTAGCCCGACTCCAGGAGGGCCCGGGCGATATGGGGGCGGCCCACCTGGCCGCCGCCGGAGAGCCGCTCCACCTGCTCCATGGTGATGGGGAGGCCCAGGGCGTTCAGCTTGGCCACAATCTTGGGATTCCTCTCCTTCCGGGCCTGTTTCAGCACCTCCAGGCGCTCCGCCAGTTTGCCGCTGGCAAAATCGATGAAATACCCCAGGATGTGCATGGTGTCATCGGTGAACTGGGCGCTGATCTCCACCCCGGGGATGACCTCCACCCCTAATTTTTCCCCTGCGGCCATGGCCTCGGCCAGGCCGTCCGTGGTGTCGTGGTCGGTGAGGGCCAGGGCCTTAAGACCCGCCTCCTTGGCCAGGCGCACCACCTCCCCGGGACGCAAGGAGCCGTCGGAGGCGGTGGAGTGGGTGTGGAGGTCGATGAGGTTCATCTTAATCCTTTCGTTCCCGAATCCCGGTTTGGGAACGATGAAGTTAGCATTTAAAATGCTGGGCGCAGCCGGACCAATAATAAAGAACTTTATCCGACACTGCGCCCACCAATTTAATCTTCTCTTCCTGGGCCAGCGGCTCAATAAACAGGTTATCCAGCAGATAGCTCACCGTCAGCGGGCAGGACAGGGACAGGGGGTCGGCGATATCCTCTTTGAATTTGGCGCCGTAGGCGTGAAAGCGGCCCCGGCTGAGATCGTGAAATTTGGCGGCCACCGCCTGGATTTCCGCGGCATCCGCCAGGCGATGGTCTTTGATGATGATCTGGTTGATAAAGTGGTCCTGCATATCATTATAAAAGGCGTGGATCACTTCGATGGCCCGGTCCTTTTCCGGCTTGGCCAGGGAATAGGTGTCGGCGATGAGATACATGGCGAAAACCAGGGCCTCCACGATGTCGATGGCCCGGTCCCCAAAGCCTTTGTCCGCCAACAGCCGGCTGATATCGCTAACCATGCCCAGGGAGAGAGATTTCATCTTCTCCCGGTCCGGACGTCCAGGAGTTGTGTTTTGGGTGGTGTTTTGTTCAGTTACCATCTTCTATCCAGATTGTGCCTCATTGGGGGCATTTTTTATAACCCCCTGAAATTTCAGATTCTTACCCCCCTTTTTAAAAGGAGGGCAGGGGGGATTTCACGGGCGCCTCCAAATCCCCCTAAATCCCCCTTTTTCAAAGGGGGACTTTCTATACTCGTTCCCAAGCTTGGCTTGGGAACGCCGTTGGCGGCGAAGCTCCCGGCTTCGCCTTTCTCGCACCACATCCCTTTTAGGGAGCCAAAACGCAGGCTGAAGCCTACGGCTACCAAGTGGGAATGAGATTATTCACTCCACTGCGTTCCGTCCCCAAAAGTTCCGAGCAGTGTCACAGGCTTTCCAGCCTGTGCGGGCTGGGCGGGCGGGGACGCCCGCCCCTACGTTCACTTTTTATGCTTTGGGGTGGGCCACTCCCCCATGAGGAACTGTTCAGAATGACACTTTAAACCCCTAATTCCTGACCCCTGGCCCCTGCCCCCTAACCCCTGATTAAGGCGATCATCTCCCGGACCGCGCGTTCCATGCCCACCAGGATGGCCCGGGCCATGATGCTGTGGCCGATGGAGAACTCCTCGAACTCCGGCCGCCCCCGGAAAGGCTTGATGTTGGTATAGTTCAGGCCGTGGCCGCATTTGACCCGCAGGCCCGCGCTCCGGGCATGGCGGGCCGCGCTCAGAAGCTCTTCAAAAAGGCGCTGGGCCTCTTTGGCGGACGGGGCCTCCGCATAAGCGCCGGTGTGCAGCTCCACCCATTGGGCCCCCGCCTCCAGGGCCGCGTCCAACTGCTTGGGGACCGGGTCCACGAAGAGGCTCACCTGCAAGCCCCCTTCCCGGAGTTTTTGTACATAGTCCCGGAGGAAGCCGATAAAACCAGCTACTTCCAGGCCCCCTTCGGTGGTGAGCTCCTGGCGTTTCTCCGGCACCAGGGTCACCAGATCCGGCTTCACTTCCCTGGCGATATGCAACATTTCCTCGGTGGCGGCCATCTCCAAATTGAGGCGGGTCTTCACCGTCTGCCGCAACAGTTGCAGATCCCGGTCCTGGATGTGACGGCGGTCTTCCCGGAGGTGGACAATGATGCCGTCGGCGCCGGCCAGCTCCGCCAGGGCCGCGGCGGTTACCGGATCGGGCTCCGCACCCAGCCGGGCCTGGCGGAGCGTGGCCACGTGATCGACGTTGACTTCTAACTTCGGCACTGAATCAGTCCTCCAGCATTAATTAAAACTGTCAGCTTTCAGCTACCAGCGGTCAGCCTTCGTAGGGGCAAACCTTGTGTTCGCCCGGCAGCATCGGGGCGAACACAAGGTTCGCCCCTACATTTTAATACCATTATTTATTTACAATATGGATTTATTAAAAGAAAAAAGTTGTTCAGCAATTTTTTGGCTGAAAGCTGATCGCTGACAGCTAACAGCCGACAAATCCTGGCCTGCCTCTCAAATATCCTTTATATCCGGATGCAGCAAACGCAATAATTCCCGGCTCTTCGCCTCCATCCGGGCTTCCTGCTCCGGGGTGTGGTGGTCGTAGTCCAGTAGATGTAATATACCGTGAATGAGAAAAAAGTCGAAGAGTTCTTCCGTGCTCCAGCCGCTTTCCCGGGCCTGGCGGGCGCAGGTTTCCAGGGAAATGACCACTTCTCCCAGGAGGGGGGGCGGGCCTCCGGGGATGGAGGCGGGGTGCAGGGGAAAGGCGATGACGTTGGTGGGGCCCCGGCGCCCGAAGGTCTGCCGGTTAAGCAGGGCCATGGGCCGGTCGCTGATCAGAGTGAGGCTGAGTTCGGCTTCACTCCAGCCCAAGGCGTTTAAGATCTTCCCGGCTTTTTTCCTGATTTTCTCCGGATTTATTGCCAGCTTTCTTTGCCGGTTGCTTATCCAGATCCTCATGGGTCTTTTTCTTCTCCGGGGACACGGGGTAGTGAATGCGTTGGTGGAAGATGCCGCTAAGGATCTTATTGAAGCTCTTGGCGATGAGATGCAGGTCTTTCAGGGTGAGTTCGCAGGTATCCAACTGGCCGTCCGCAAAGACGTTGTTGATGATTTTCTGGACCATGCCCTGGATGCGGGCCGGGGTGGGGTCGCTCAGGGTCTTGGAAGCCGCTTCCACCTGGTCCGCCAAGAGCACCAAGCCGGCCTCCCGGGTCTGGGGCCGGGGACCGGGATAGCGGTAGTCCTCGGCGTTTACCTGCTGGGTCTGGCCCGCCTGGGTCTTGGCCTTATGGAAGAAGTAGCTGATGAAGCTGCTGCCGTGGTGCTGCTGGATGATGTCGACGATGCGATCCCCCAGCTTGTGCTTCCGGGCCAGGTCCACGCCATCCTTCACATGGGAGATGAGGATCAGGGCGCTCAAAGAGGGGGCCAGTTTTTCGTGCTTATTTTCCCCGCCCAGTTGGTTTTCCACGAAATAGAGGGGTTTCTTCACCTTACCGATGTCGTGGTAATAGGCCGCGGCTTTGGCCACCATGGGGTTGGCGCCGATGGCTTCGGCCGCGGCCTCCACCATCTGGCCCACCACCAGGGAGTGGTGGTAGGTGCCCGGGGCCATGAGCATCAGTTCCCGGAGGATGGGCTGGTCCAGGTTCAGAAGCTCCAACAGGCGGATATTGCTGGAGTAATGGAACCCTGCCTCAATAATGGGAGTCAAGCCCAGGGCCAGAACGCCGGTGAGGAGTCCGCCCCCCAGAGCGAAGGCCTGGGCGATAAACAGGTCCTGGGCGGTAAAGGGAAATTCCATCAGTTTAAAGGCGCTGACCATGGCCAGGTTGACCAGGCTGATGGCAAGGCCGGCCTTGATCAGGACGTTGTGGTGACGGCAATTTTTCACTCCCCAAACCCCGGTTAAGCCGGCGCTCACCAGGTAGATGAAGAAGGGAAAAGGTTTCTCCAGGAGCAGGGCGGTGACGGTGGCGCTGAGGAGCGCCATGCCCACGCCGGTTTCCAGGCCCAGGAAGATGGCGGCAAACATGGCGGCCAGCCCCGCGGGCAGGAAATAGATCAGGTTCTGGCCCACCTCCGGCCTGATGCGGGTGACGGCCTCCCCCAGGCCCAGCAAGGCCTTGTTCAGCATGAGACCGGCCAGGAGCAGGACGGAGAGAAAGACCAGGTCCCGGAGCCGGGGGGAAAATTGCTTCAGGGAGGCCCGGGCCAACTCGTAGGTCACTCCCAGGAGCAGGGTGAGGCTGAGAAAGGTGCCCAGAAAGATGAGCACCCGGCGGCTCTGGGGATAGATGCGGCTCTGGGCCTGGAGCTTGGCCAGGTGCAGGGGGGTGAGGCGCTCCCCTTCCCGGACCAGCATCTCCCCTTTTTTCACCTGGAAATACGCGGGGCGCAGTTCTTTTAACCGGGCCTTCTGCCGTTCCTGGGTTTCGGCGTAATTGGGGGAAACATTGGGAACCAGCAAATACTGGGTCAGATCGCAGACCAGCCAGCGTTCCGTGGCCGTGAAATCCGCGGCCATCTCCCGGCAGTAGCCGGCGACGGGCTTGCGCGCGTCCTCCAAGTCCACAAAGGAGAAGGGGGGCCGTTCCAGTTGCTCCTTCCCGGAAGAGAGGCGCCGGGCCAAGATCTCCTTAGGCTCCGGGGTCAGCAGATTACGGCTGCTGATGATGCCCTGGCGGAAAAACTGGGTCAATACCTGGTTGATCAGGGCCTCCAACTGGGGGGAAAATTCGGCCCGGGCCAGGAGATGGAAAGTGGGGTTGGGGATGGTGGTCCCCAGAACGCGGTCGAACTCGGGCTTCTGTTCCAGGAGTCCCTTGTATATCACCGAAAACCTGGGGTGGGGATTATTCCGGGCCCCACTCCGCCCCGTTCCCGGGGCCGGGGCCTGGGCGAGTTCCTGATATTTGCGGCGCATTAATTCCATGGCCTGGCGCAAGCGGTCAGAAACCTTGACTGCGGCTTGCTCATCCAGATCGAAAACCGGAGGAGTCTCGGCCAGCACCTCCCGCTGCCGCTGGGCGGTGATCTCCACGTCCTCCACCAGAAAAGTGCCGATGGCCTTAATGTTTTCCTGGGCAATATCCCCCACCTGGTATTGACGGAGCGGTTTGTGGGTCCGGGGAGTCAGGATGATGGTGATGGCCAGGCTCAGTCCCAGGAGCAGGAGAATTTTGAGGATTCTCTCTTGCCGGCGGCTGGATAGGGAAGTCAGGGCAAAGGGCTTGCTTAGCAGGGAGCTCCAGCGCCCCTGTCCGAAAATGCGTCTGATCTTTTCCGGGGACTCTTTTTCAGCCATGGACGGGGTCCCGGGTGGCTGCGGCCCGGCGGCCGCGGCGGCTTTCGTAGGCGCGGATGATGTCCTGGACCAGGGGATGGCGCACCACATCCCGCTCGGTGAAATGGACGAAGGCAATGCCCTCCACGTTTTCCAGCAGGTCCCGGGCTTCCACCAGGCCGGAGACCACCCCCGCGGGCAGATCGATCTGGGTCACGTCCCCGGTGATCACCGCCTTGGCGCCAAAGCCCAGACGGGTCAAGAACATCATCATCTGCTCGGAGGTGGTGTTCTGGGCCTCATCCAGGATGACGAAGGAATCGTTCAAGGTGCGGCCCCGCATGAAGGCCAAAGGCGCGACCTCGATCACTCCCCGCTGCACCAGGCGGGAAGCCTTTTCAAAATCCATCATATCATGGAGAGCGTCGTACAGTGGCCGCAGATAAGGGTTGACCTTTTCATAAAGGTCGCCGGGGAGGAACCCCAGCTTTTCTCCGGCTTCCACCGCGGGGCGGGCCAGGACGATGCGGATGAACTCCTGATTCATCAGGGCGGCCACGGCCATGGCCATGGCCAGGTAGGTCTTGCCGGTGCCCGCGGGACCGATGCCGAAGACGATATCATGGCTGCGCATGGCCTCCAGGTAGCGCTTCTGATTGAGGCTCTTGGGGGAGATGCGCCGCTTCATGGCGGAGATATACACGGTGTCCAGGAAGATATCCTGGACCGAAGCGTTTTCCTTTTCCTGGATGATCTTGATGGCGTATTGCACATCCTGGGGATGGACCGGATAATTGGCCTGGAGCAGGCCGTACAGTTCGTTGAGGACCCGCCGGGCCAACGCCAGGTCCGGTTCGGAACCGTTCATGGTTATCTGGTTGCCCCGGACCTGCAGCTTTACCCCCAAAGCGCGGCTGATGATGCGCAGGTGCTGGCCCTGCTGGCCGAATAAGGCCTGGGCTAAGGCATTGTCTTCAAAGGTGAGTTGGGTTTGGGGCATGGTAAGAGGTCTGGGCTTGGATGATTTCACCCGTTTGCCGGCCTGATCCCCATGATTTGGCCCCGGATGCGCCGCTGCCGGGGGCGGTTGTCGAAGTCCAACAGGACGATCTGCTGCCAGGTCCCCAGAAGCAGGCGTCCGTCCTCAATGGGGATATTTAGGGAGGGTTTCAGAAAAGCGGCCCGCACGTGGGAGTAGCCGTTGCCGTCCCCCCAGCGGGCGTCGTGCTCATAGATCAGGTCCCGGGGGAAGAGGCGCTCGATGGCGTCCCTCAGGTCGTTGACCACCCCGGACTCGTACTCGATGGTGCTCAAGGCCGCGGTGGACCCGGAGATGAAGAGATTGAGCAAGCCTGCGGTCATGCCGCTTTGCCGCACCTTATCGGCCACCGCCGGAGTGAGATCCAGGATGTCGGTGCCCCCGGTGGTGCTAATTTCCAGAGAAAAGGTCTCCAGGGAGAACATTTTCGGTTGCGTATTTTAGCAGAAACTATTCTTATCTACAAAAAATTATGCGAGATTATTTTTAAGAAGCAAAAAAAGTTACGCCTGGAGCCAAATTGGGCCGGGTCCGGGCACCGCTCTCGAGGATTTAAATTTAATTGTATCATAAATTAAAAACTAAAGCTGAACTATAGAATTAATAAAAAAGGCGGGAAATTATCTAAATTGAGAAACGTCATATTCTGGGCTTATGGTAAAGGATTCCACCCCCCAGCCGGGAGACACAGGGAATCCTGGGCACGGCGGGAGGCAGAGAGATTGCCCCGGGGCGCACACTTCCCGGCAGCCCTCAGGCCCCCTGATTAGGGGTTGACTATATTTCGGTAATAATCTAAAAATCTAAAGTTTTAAGAATCATCTCCTTAATATTTTGTCAAAATTTCTTTAGGCCTGAAAAATGTCCCTATCCGACCGCATCTTGAGCCAGCGACGGCAAAAGCTGGCTGAACTCCGCCAACAGGGGATCGACCCCTTCTACAACCGCTTCCGGCCCAGCCACCACCTCGCCCAGGTGCGGGGCCAATATGACTCCGTAAGCGGGCCGGAATTGGAGAACCTGGGCCAGACCTTCCGCCTGGCCGGCCGCCTGATGCTGCTCCGGGAGTTCGGCAAGGCCTCCTTCTGCCATATTCAGGACGGCAGCGGAGAGCGCCTCCAGGCCTACGTCCAGCGCCAAGTGGTGGGGGACGAGGCCTTCTCCTTGTTTAAAAAGCTGGACCTGGGAGACTTCGTGGGTTTGGAAGGCACCCTCTTCCGCACCCGCACCCAGGAACTTACCCTGGCAGTCCAGAAGCTTACTCTGCTCACCAAGTCCCTGAAACCCTTGCCGGAGAAATATCACGGTCTCACGGACGTGGAGACCCGCTACCGCCAGCGCTATCTGGACCTGATGGTCAATCCCCAGGTGCGGGAGGTTTTTGTCCAACGCACGGCCATCATCCGCCTGGTGCGGCAATTCCTGGAGGACCGGGGCTTCCTGGAAGTGGAAACCCCCATGATGCAGCCCCTCCCCGGGGGGGCCACGGCCCGGCCCTTCATCACCCATCACCAGGCCCTGGATATGGATCTCTATCTGCGCATCGCCCCGGAACTCTACCTGAAACGCCTGGTGGTGGGGGGACTGGAGCGGGTCTTTGAAATCAACCGCAATTTTCGTAATGAGGGTCTGTCCATCCAGCATAATCCGGAGTTCACCATGCTGGAGTTCTACCAGGCCTATGCCACTTATGAAGACCTGATGACCCTGACGGAGGACCTCGTCGCCCATGTGGCCCAAAACCTCCTGGGGGGTCTTAAGCTCACTTATCAGGGCCAGGAGATCGATCTCACCCCCCCCTGGCGGCGCCTGGACCTGAGGGAATCTCTCACCGCGGTGGGAGGCATCCCCCGGGAGGTGGTCCGGGACCGGGAAGCCCTGGTGGCCCTGGCCCGGGAGGAAGGCATCGCCCTGCGGCCCGGGGAAGGTTACGGGAGGGCCCTGACCAAGCTCTTCGATCTGCTGGTGGAGGTCCATCTGCAGCAGCCCACCTTTATCCTGGGCTACCCCCTGGAGACCTCCCCCTTGTCCCGCAAGAGCGATGCCGACCCGGAAGTGGTGGACCGCTTTGAGCTGTTCATCGCCGGACGGGAGATGGCCAACGCCTTTTCCGAGCTTAATGATCCGGATGACCAGCGGGAACGCTTCGAGAAGCAGGTGGCCGCCCGTCTGGCCGGCGATGAAGAAGAGCCCCCCGCAGTGGATGAAGATTTTCTGCTGGCCCTGGAGCACGGCCTGCCCCCCACCGCGGGGGAAGGCATCGGCATTGACCGCTTGGTGATGCTCCTCACGGACTCTCCCTCCATCCGGGACGTGATCCTCTTCCCCCAAATGCGGCCAGAAAGGTGAAATGTTTGGGTTTTTTTGAGACTTTTGTGGCCCTGCGCTACCTGCGGGGGGTCAAACGGCAAAAAGGCTTCATCTCCTGGAGCACCCTGATTTCCGTAGCCGGCGTCGCCGTGGGAGTCATGGCCCTCATTGTGGTCATCGGGGTGATGACCGGCTTTGACCAGGACTTGAAGAAGAAGATCCTCAGCGTCAACGCCCACATCATCGTCCTCAAGCACGGCACCAGCCTGACGGACTACCGCCAGGTGGCGGCCCGGGTAAAAACCGTTCCCGGGGTGGTGGATGACTACCCCTTCATCTATACCCAGGTGATGCTTTCCGCTCCCGGCAATATCTCCGGGGGGGTGATCCGGGGCCTGGACCTGGAGACTATCCGCAAAGGGGGCCCCCGGGGCCTGGAAGTGTCGAAAGGGCGCTTTGCCGACCTGGCGGAGGCGGCCCCGGGCGACCCGCCCCGCATCGCCATCGGCAACGAACTCTCCCGCAACCTGAACCTCAATATCGGCGACTATCTGAACATCATCTCCCCCCTGGGCACCCTCACTCCCATGGGCCGGATGCCCCGGATGAAACCCTTCCGGGTGACCGCCATATTTCATTCCGGGATGTATGAATTCGACAACACCCTGGTCTATACCAGCATCCCCTCTTTGCAGGAGTTCCTGGGCCTGGGAGACCGGGTCACCGGCCTGGAAGTGGAGGTCAAGGATATCTACGCCGCGGACCGGATCGCCGCGGCCATCCAGGAGAAATTAGGCCCCCAATTCACCACTAAGGACTGGATGCAGATGAACCGCAGCCTCTTTTCGGCTTTGAAGCTGGAAAAGATCGCCATGTTCATCATCCTCACCCTGATCATCCTGGTGGCCGCGTTCGGCGTTGCCAGCACCCTGTTTATGATGGTTATGAAAAAGACCAAGGACATCGCCATCCTCAAATCCATGGGCGCCACCCGGCAGAGCATCATGCAGATCTTCATCCTCAAGGGCATGGTCATCGGTTTGATCGGCACCAGCATCGGGGTGGGATTGGGCCTGTTCCTCTGCGGCCTGCTGAAGCGCTATGAGTTCATCAAGCTGCCCCGGGACGTTTACTATATTTCCACCCTGCCGGTGAGGGTGGATGGCCTGGACCTGGTGTTCATCATCGGCGCGGCCCTGGCCATCAGCTTTGTGGCCACGCTGTATCCTTCCTGGCAGGCGGCCCGGCTGGACCCGGTGGAGGCCATCAGATATGAGTGAGCAGTGAGCAGTGAGCAGTTAATGGGCAGAGGGCAGGGATTAGGGGTCAGGGGCCAGTAATCAGTGGTCAGTGGTCAGTGGTTTTATGGATGAAGAAAAGAAATAATCCATTCTTGATACTGGTAATCAGTTTTGTTGGGAGCTATTTGACGGCGTTCGTGTTTGTGGTCGCATTAAACAAATCATTGCCGCCGACTGATCTTGCTTATGGACAGACCTTTTCTCAGACCTTTTCTGATCCTTTTATCAGAGACACTTTCAACGGGGTGGCATTTATCTCTGGGATAATAACCTTTGTAGCGGCCTATTTTTGTTTGCGCGAACGAAATCTTCGAGTCGCAGTACCCATCGTATTCGGCTCTGTGCTGCTCTGGGTGGCGGCCGTTACCCCTTATGCAGGTGTGGGGGCCTGGCCTAGCTCTTACGTTGTTTTGTTTGGTTCCCTTCTGTTTTGCAAACTGGTCAAGAATTTGAAGCCGCTTGAATTAGAGGGCAAAATTAACCACGCAAGCAATGGACATGGGGATGACGAAAGAGGTTGACGGCAACTTAATCGGCTCCGCTGATTCGCGGTGTCAGCCTGAAAACTGAGAACTCGAAACTCAAAACTCGCAAGATTGACGCCCCCGGGGGAAAGTGATATGGTAGGCGGACGTCCAGAGGAGAAGCCTGTAAAAATCAGGCTCCGAGGGCTAACCAAGACCTTTAAACACAACAGCATCCTGGTGGAAGTGCTCCAGGGGGTGGATCTGGACATCTTCTCCGGGGAGACCTTGGCCGTGGTGGGAGCTTCCGGGGTGGGCAAATCCACCCTGCTCCATATCCTGGGAACCCTGGAGCGGCCTTCCGGGGGTGAGGTTCTCTGGGATGGAGAAGAGGTCTTCTCCCTGGATGACCGCCGCTTGGCGGCCTTCCGCAACCGGAAGGTGGGTTTTGTCTTTCAATTTCACCATCTGCTCCCGGAGTTCAATGCCCTGGAGAATGTGATGATACCGGGACTTATCGCCCGGGAGCCCTATGCCTCGGTGCGGAAGCGGGCCGAGGCCATATTGGTTAGCGTGGGGCTGCAGGCGCGCCTGACCCACCGGGTCTCCACCCTTTCCGGCGGCGAGCAGCAGCGGGTGGCTGTGGCCCGGGCCCTGGTGCTCGACCCGGAAGTACTCTTGGCGGACGAGCCCACCGGCAATCTGGACCCCAAGAGCGGGGCCAGATTGCAGGAGTTGTTGCTCCAGCTTAACCGGGAGCGGGGTCTTACTTCAGTCATCGTCACCCATAATATGGAGTTGGCCCAGGCTTTGGATCGCCGGGTCACCCTGGTGGACGGCAAGGCGGTATTTTTACAGGGGGAATGAGGTGTTAAAACGCCTGATATTTCCAATCCTTTTAGTGCTGGCCTGCTCCTGGCCAGCACTGGCTCAGGAACAAGAGTTAGTCTTTAAGAAAGTCGCGGTTCTGCCTTTTAGCGTCGTCAGCAAGACGCCAATGGAGGTTTTGGGGGAAAAGGTCCGCCAGGAAATGGATGACCGGCTCAAGACCGAGGGTTTTACCCTGGTCTCCCAGGAAGATTTGCACCGGGAACTAGCCAAGATTAAGGAGCCGCTGACCGAGACCCTGGCCCAGGAGATCGGCCGCAAGGTGAGCGCGGATGTGGTTATTTGGGGCCAATTGATCATCGTGGCTGATGCCCTGGCCCTGGAGGCAAAGATTCTGGACCTCTCCCGCCGGGTCCCCACGGCCCCCATCAAACTTCAAGGCACGGGGCTGAAGGCCCTTCCCGGCCTCAGCCGCCAGTTGGCCCAGGATGTGAGCCTCAAAATTTTGGGGAAAGAGCGGATCAATCGCATTATCATCAAAGGGAACCGCCGCATTGAAAAAGACGCCATCCTGGGCGTCATGCAGACCCGGGAAGGAGAAATCATCTCCCCCTCCCGTCTCCGTGATGATTTAAAGGCCGTCTACAAGATGGGGTATTTCACGGATGTAAAGTTCGATGTCAGCGATACTCCGGAGGGCCGGGTCCTGACCTTGCTGGTTCAGGAGAAACCGGCCGTTAAAGAGATCATCGTCAAGGGCCAGCACAAGATCAAAAAGGATAAGATCCTGGAGGTCACCGACCTCAAACCTTTCATGGTGGCTTCGGAAACGGCTATTAGAGAAAATATCAATAAGATCATCAATCTTTACCGGGATAAGGGATATTATGAGGCCAAGGTAACCTATGAACTAATACCGGTGAGCAAAACCGAAACCACCCTGGTGCTGCACATCAACGAAGGCGATAAAGTGGGTGTCAAGGAAATCAACTTTACGGGCAATAAGTCGGTCAAGGCCAAAGAGCTGAAAAAGGTCATGGAGACCAAGGAAAAAAGTCTTATTTCTTTCATTACCGGCACTGGAAAACTGACAAAGGAGGTCCTGGAGCGGGATCTGGAAAAAGTGGCCGCCTATTATTTCAACCATGGGTTCATCAAAGCCAAGGTGGGAGAACCCAAAATAGATATTCAGGGGAAAAACATCTATATCACCATCCCCGTGGAGGAAGGCCCCCAGTATAAAATCGGCAAGATCGATTTCCAGGGAGAACTTTTAGAGGAGAAGGCTAAGCTCAACGACCTCATCGACCTGCCCAAGGAAAAGATTTACAGCCGGGAGGTGGTGCAGAAAGACATTTCCACCCTCTCTGATTTTTATGCGGACTTCGGGTACGCCAATGCCGATGTCACCCCCCTGGTTAAGGAAAATGACCAGAATCTGACGGTGGATGTGACTTTTGATTTGCACAAAGGGAAGAAGGTCTATTTCGACCGCATTGAGATCGCCGGCAATGTCAGGACCCGGGACAAAGTAATCCGGCGGGAGTTGCGGGTTTACGAACAGGAGATGTTCTCCGCCACCAAGCTCAAAGAGAGCATTAAGAACCTGCGGCGCCTGGAGTATTTTGAAGATGTGAATTTCAGCACCAATCCGGGAAGCGCCCCAGACCGGATGAATCTCAAAATTACCGTTAAAGAGAGACCTACCGGCACCTTTGGACTCGGTGCGGGTTACAGCACCCAGGATCGGTTAGTGGGATTGGTGGAAGTCAGCCAGAACAACCTGTTCGGCCGGGGGCAGCAATTGAAGGTGCAGGGAATCGTAGGCGCCATCTCCCACCGGTTCCGGCTCAGCTTTACGGAACCTTATCTCTTTGACCGGCCCCTGTCCAGCGGTTTTGATCTTTTCAATTGGTCCCGGGACTACACAGAATATACCCGGAATAGCTGGGGCGGGGATGTACGTTTCGGCCATCCCTTACGTTGGCAGTATACCCGTATCTACGGCATGTATCGCTTTGAAAATGTCAAGCTTTCCGGCCTGCAGACCAATGCCTCGCCGGTATTGCAGGAAGCCGCTACCATCCATAACACCAGCGCGGTTTCCACGTCCGTCAGGCGGGATTCCCGGGATGCCGTCTTCAACCCCACCCGTGGCTCTGACAACAGCATCAGTTTGGAAATGGCCGGCTTGGGAGGAGATACTGCGTACATGCGTTATATTGCGGAATCAGGATGGTATTTCCCTCTCTTCTGGAAAACCGTGGGAGTCCTGCACGGGCGCTTCGGTTATATGCAAAAACTACCCTGGGGCGCCCTGCCCGCGTACGAGAAGTTTTATCTGGGGGGCATTGACTCCATCCGCGGGTTTAAATATGCTGATATCAGCCCCCGGGATCCCTCGACGAACGACCGCATCGGGGGCGACAAGTTCGTACAGCTTAACGTCGAATATCGCTTTCCACTGCTTACGAAGCTGGGAGTGATGGGCACCGTCTTCTTCGACGCGGGTAATGTTTACGGCGCCAACCAGATTAATCCCTTCTTGCGCACCGCGGCGGGAGTCGGCTTTAGATGGTTCTCGCCCATGGGCCCCTTGCGGGTGGAATGGGGCTATAACCTGGCGCCCAAGTCCTGGGAGAAACACAGCAACTGGGAATTTACCGTTGGCAGCCAATTCTGATCCAAGTACCCCAGGTCGGTTGCCGGTAAGGTAAGGTGGGAACAGTTTTTGAGAATCACCTGTTAGAGGTGATTATCTTGGCAAATATCGGGAGGTTTTAAATGGTTAAACTAGGCGTTGGTTTGTTATTAACCCTGAGTTTGGTTCTGATGCCGCTGCTGGCAGGAGCCGCGGATGTCAAGATAGGCGTGGTGGACAGCAGCGACATTCTGGGAAAATCCGCGGAAGGGAAAAAGATTCAAGATATCCTCAAGCGTAAAAGCGACGAATTGGGTAGAGACCTACAAAGACAGGATCAAGAAATAGGGCGCATGGTGGAGGACTTCCGGAAACAGGCCGCGGTTATGAAGGAAGATGCCAAGAAAAAGCGCCAGGAAGAACTCAACAAACGAGCCAGTGAATTTCAGCGCCGGGTGCAGGAGGCAGACAAGCAATTGGCGCAATTGGAACAGAAAGAAAAGGAGCCCCTGCTGAATAAACTGCAACAGGCGGTTAATGCCGTGGCCCAGGAAAACAAGCTGGATTTGGTTCTGGATAGACGCCTTTCCGGCTTGTTGTTTTTTAGTCCGGCACTGGACATCACTGAGAAAGTGCGCAGCCGCTTTGGCCGTTAACCTCCACCGTGGAACGCACCCTTGGTGAATTGGCGGCCCTGCTGGGAGGAAAACTCCAGGGACCTGAAGGCCTGGTAATTCAGGGTATTGCCGCCATTGATCGCGCCACCCCAAGGGATATCACCTTCATCACCCAGAAGCGTTACGCCCGCCTGGCGGCCCAGAGCCGGGCCGCGGCCTTCATTGTCGGTCCCGACCAGGCGGATCTGGCGCGACCTTTGATCATCGTGCCCCATCCCTACCTGGCCTATGCCCAGGCGGCAGCACTGTTCGCACCACCCCGGAGCCGCTGGCCCGGCGTCAGTCCCCTGGCCTTTTTGGGTGAAAGGGTGGAAATAGGCCAGGAGGTTTCTATCTCCCCTTTGGCCTGCATCGGCAACGACGTGCGGCTGGGGGACCGGGTAACCATCATGCCCGGCTGCGTTCTGGGAGATCAGGTGCAAATCGGCGCCGACACCCTTCTTTATCCCAATGTTACCATCCTGGAGCGGTGCACTCTGGGACAGAGGGTCATCGTCCACAGCGGCACGGTAATCGGCGCCGACGGCTTTGGATTTGTGCCGGGGAAAGAGGGCCACCAGAAAATTCCCCAATTGGGCACCGTGGTCATCGAGGACGACGTGGAAATCGGGGCCAATTGCACCATCGACCGGGGCGCCTTAGGGGAGACCAGGGTGGAGCGAGGCGTGAAGATGGACAACCTGGTGCACCTGGCCCACAACGTCACGGTGGGGGAACATTCTCTCCTGGTGGCCCAGGTGGGGGTGGCCGGGTCCAGCAAACTGGGAAAAGGAGTGGCCCTGGGAGGCCAGGCGGGGATATTGGGCCATATCGAATTGGGAGACGGCGTCCAGGTGGCGGCCCAATCCGGAGTACCCCACTCCCTGCCTGCCGGTTTAACGGTTTCCGGCTCCCCGGCCCGGCCTCACCAGGAAAATTTGCGAATTACCAGCCACCTGGCGAAATTGCCGGAAATCTACCGGCGTCTGAAGGAACTGGAGAAACGAGTAACGGAACTGGCCGCCAAGACCGCTGAGGAGCGCCAAGAATGAGCCAGCCCCAATCCCTGAATGTGGAAGAGATTCAGCGCATCCTGCCCCACCGCTATCCGTTCCTCCTGGTGGACCGTATCCTCAGCGTAGAATTGGGAAAACGGATCGTGGGGATGAAAAACGTCTCCATTAATGAACCCTTTTTTCAGGGTCACTTTCCCGGGCGGTCCATTATGCCGGGGGTTCTCATCATCGAAGCCATGGCTCAGGTGGGGGGAATCCTGGCCCTCCTGTCCACCCCGGAGAATCTGGGAAATCCTGCCATCTTCCTCCTGGGCGCCGACAAGGTGCGTTTCCGCAAACCCGTGGTTCCCGGGGACCAATTGATCATGGAACTAGAAACCCTGCGCAGCGGCAAAAAATTCTGGAAGATGCAAGGGAAGGCCCTGGTAAACCAGGTCGTGGTGACTGAGGCGGAGCTCATGGCCTCAGTGGGCGCGGAAGGAGAATGACCGTGCCCCAGATTCACCCCACCGCCATCGTGGATGGAGCTGCGCAACTGGGCCCGGGGGTAACCGTGGGGCCCTACTCCATTATTGAAGGCCGGGTGGTCATCGGCCCGGAAACCCAAATCGGCCCCCATGTGGTAATCCGGGATTTTACCACCATCGGCTGCCGCTGCCGCATTTTCCAGTTCGCGGTGTTGGGAGAGATCCCCCAGGACCTGAAGTTCCAGGGGGAAGAATCCCGGCTGGTCATCGGCGATAACAACACCATCCGGGAATTCGCCACCATGCACCGGGGCACCGGGGGTGGCGGCGGCGTCACCAGCATCGGCGACCATAATCTGTTTATGGCTTACACCCACGTGGCTCATGACTGCCGGGTGGGCAACAGGATCATCATGTCCAATGCCGCCACTTTAGGCGGTCACATCATTGTCGAAGACCATGCCATCCTGGGGGGCTTGTCCGCGGTGCACCAGTTCGGGCGCATCGGCCGCCACGCCTTTATCGGCGGCTGCTCCGCGGTGCACCGGGATGTGCCGCCCTACGCCATGGCCGTGGGCAACCGGGCCAAGTTGGTGGGCCTGAACCAGGTAGGCTTGAAGCGCCAGGGTTTCAGCCTCGCCACTCTCCAGAGCCTGAAACGGGCCTATGAGTTGCTTTTTCTATCGGAGTACAACCTCAAAGAAGCTCTAGACCGGGTCCGGGAAGAATTCCCCCAGGTCCCGGAAGTCCAACATCTGCTCCGCTTCATAGAAACCTCAGAACGGGGGCTGTTGCCGGCGGATGTCCGAGAACATCGGCTTAATCGCGGGTAAGGGCCAGTTCCCCCTCCTCTTTGCGGAGGCCGCCAGAAATCAGGGCTTCCAGGTCATTGCCGTGGCGCATCGGGATGAGACTGACCCGGCGCTGGCGTCTCTAGTGCACCGGTGCCATTGGATTTACGTAGGCCAGTTGGGCAAGATCATCCGCATCTTTAAAAAAGAGGGGGTTAGCCGGGCCGTGATGGCCGGCGGCATCACCCGGGGCCGCCTCTTCCGCCACTTCCGCCCGGATTTTCGGGCCCTCAGCCTCATCCGCCGGGTGGGGGGGGGCCAGGACGACCGGCTGCTCCGGGCCGTGGCCGCGGAACTGGAGGGAGAAGGCATCCAGATCGCGCCTTCCACCCTCTTCATGGAAGAAATCCTGGCCTCTCCGGGCCAATTGAGCCGCCGGGCCCCCACCCCCGCAGAACACCAGGACATCGATTTCGGGTTTAGGTTGGCCAAGGAAATCGGCCGCCTGGATATCGGCCAATGCGTGGTGGTGCGCCGCCAGGTGGTAGTGGCCCTGGAGGCCATTGAAGGCACGGATGCGACCATCCGCCGGGGCGGGCTGCTGGCCGGGGCGGGCACGGTGGTGGTCAAGGTGAGCAAGCCCAACCAGGATTTGCGGTTTGACGTCCCCGCGGTGGGCCGGGAGACCATCCAGGCCATGGCGGAGGTGAAGGCCGCGGCCTTGGCCGTGGAAGCGGGCAAGAGCCTGATGTTCAATATGGCCGAGATGCTAAAGGAGGCTGACCGGGCCGGCATCGCCGTCTGGGGGGTGTAGATACAGGTTTCGGTTTTAGGGTGGATCATCTGGATAGGCACACGCAGGAAGCGGCGGAGGGGAGCTGGCGAAGTTTTGATTTCACGCGGCAGACTTTGCCAACGGATAAGGCTGGATCAGGACCTCCGCGGGGATGCCCAGACCGGCATGGAGCTTTCGTATCATCTCAATGGAGAGCGGGCGCTTCCGGCTGAGGACTTCGGAAACCCTGGCGCGGCTGCCGATGTATGGCTCCAGGTCCCGGCGGGCAAGGCCGCGACTCTCCATAGTATAGAGAATGGCGGCTATGGGGTCCGGCCAGGGGATGTCATGGTGTTTATCTTCATAAGCCTCGATAAGAGTGGTCAACACTTCCAGGAGGTCACCCTCCGGCGTGTTGGGGGAGGCATGGAAAAGACGCTCCACCTCTTGCAACGCAGCTTGGTGGTCCTTTTCCGTCCTAAGGGGCCTGATGTTCATGATTTTGACCTCCGGTCAGACCGTGGCGGCATTAATACGATCGTAATCGCCATGGGTCCCGACAAAGCGAATAAAGACAATGCCAAACTCATAGTGAATCATCGCCACCAGGCGGTAAGTGTTGCCTTTGATATTAAAAACCACGCGGTTGCCGGCCACAAAACTAACGTTCCGGTAGACTTTTTTGATATCGGCCGGGGACTTCCAAACGGCTCTCTTGACATCGGCATACCAAGCCCTGAGCGCCTGCTCCGCCTCTGGATGCTGTTCCCAAAATTCCTTGAGGGTCTTTCGGGAAATGACCCGCATGGCAACAACATAACATGATCCCAAAACGGGAACAAGGATTTCTTTTAACCGGTTTTTTGTTAGAAAAATTGCTTTCAAACCTGACCACTAGGATGCAAAGATGATCACTGACCTGGAAATCATCTTTAGGCTGATCCTGGCGTCCATCCTGGGAGGGGCCGTGGGCCTGGAAAGGGAGGTGCACGGCCGGCCCGCGGGGGTGCGCACCTATCTCCTCCTCTCCCTGGGGTCCGCCTTGATCATGATTATTTCCGAATACCTCTTCCACAAGTATCAGGGCGGGGTGCCGGGGATTAACCTGCAGGTGGATCCGGGGCGCATCGCCGCGCAGGCCATCGCCGGCATCGGCTTCCTGGGGGCGGGAGTAATCATCCGCAGCAAAGACACCATCCGGGGTTTGACCACCGCGGCCTGCGTCTGGGTGGTCTGCGCGGTGGGACTGACCATCGGCGCGGGCTTTTATTTTTATGGCGGCGCGGTGGCCGCCATTACCGTGCTTTCTCTCGTGGGGTTGAAGCCGGTGGAGAAAAGGTTGCGCCGGGACTGGTATCAGGAGCTGGCCGTGGTTGCCGCGGACCTGCCCGGGCAGGAGGAACGCATCCGGGAGATCATCGACCGGCACGGCTTCAAGGTCCTGGATTCCGGTTTGAGCAAGGACCGGGAGAAAAAGGAAGTAACCCTAACCTTCCTGCTCAGGCAGCGCACCGTGCACCCCCAGCGCCAGGCCATGCAGGAAGTCTTTGACCTGGAGGGCGTCAAACGGGTGGATATTAGTTAAAAAAAACCCGGGGGAGGCAGCCCCAGGGCCGTCTCCCCCGTTTGCCTTCTCCCGCCCCCGCCCGGAGGGAGAAAATGGTGAGAGGTGGGTAAGGCCTCTCGCCGGCAAACCCGACATCTAATTACTTCACCAACCGCGGCACCGAGGCAAAGACTCCCACCTTATTGGCCGTGGAATTCATGTCCTTATAATCCTTTTGATAAGGAATGGGGTTGCTTCCCTTATCCGTGCTGACGGTGTTCTGGTTCAACGGCACCTCAACCGTGGCATAGCATTGGTTACGGCAACTGGTGGAATACGATTGATCGCCGGTGGTGCAGGTTGAAGGACAGACAACATTCGTCACATCCAGTTCGATGAAACCCTGGACATAGACCGCAGGCACGGTGTAAGACATGCAGGCATGGGCCTGGGAGACTCCGGGCAGGAGCCTGGAGGCCAGCTTATACCAGGAATCCTGGGGCAGAGCCGAGGTCACCGGGGTGGTGTTATAGACCGCCGCGGTCACCCGCCACTTGCCGTTCGTCTTGGTTTTATCAACCGCGGTAAACCGGGTTTTCATGTAGTTGAAATTGTTTTTGATATTGGACCCCCAGAGATATTCGCTGATGGGATAGACCTTCTGGCCCACCGTCACCTGGGGATACTGAAGTCCTCCGGAAACGGTCGGCCCCTTGATGTACTGCTGCAGTTTGGTCAGGCTGGTGCGCTCCGAGTATAAGGGCATGACAAAGGTGGCCCTGGTGGTGTCCAGGTTGCTGCCCCCCAGGTCCTTCCAGGTGTAGGTTTGGGGATCACTGGCATAGGCCGGGGAGGGGGCGAACTTCTCCAGGAGGCGGTGGATGCCGTTGGAGGCAGTGGGCGTTCCTCCCGCGGGCCAATTGGTGGACACCGCGAAGGGGAGATCCAGGGCGCTGGTGCCCGCCAGCCCCAGCATGGCCACCGAGGAGGCGGCCACGCTCAGTTTGGGGGGACCGGTCTCTATCAAAGTGTCCGGATCTGTATCCCGGGTGCCCACGCCCATCACACTCCCGAAAAAGGTGGACACCTTGTCATTGCCACCTTCACCCCCCGCCCGGTTGACCGTCACCTGCACGGCATTTACCTGGATGGCGGTGGTGGTGCCGTCGGTGCAGCCGGTGGCGTCGAACTGCTTGGTGGCCAGATTCCATTTGCCGATGGTGACATCGGTCTCAGTGATGGCGATGGGAGAAGTGACTCCGAACGAGGAATTTTCTTTGGCGTAGTCAATGGCGGCCTGGATGGCCTCCGCGCAGTAAACTTCCGCCACCCCGTCGCCGTTTTTGTCCTGGATCAGCTTCTTGGCTGCGGCCAGGGCCGCGGCGTCCGCCACGTTTTGCACCTCGTTCTTCACCAGATAGAGCTGGCCCAGGTCGATGGACAAAGCCATAAACCCGGCAAAAGCCACCAGGCCCAAGGCGACAATCGGGGTAATGGAGCCCCGTTCCCCTGGGGGAGCGCTAAAAAACCTAAACCTTTTCATCAACCTGTCCTCCTTTTTTCCGCCCCCAGGCTTGGGCCAGTAACGGGGGAAATGAATAAACCTTAAGTCGGGGGAAAAGTGCTTAACCACTGCGGCGCCATGGTGGTCTTGGCGTTTAAATAGTAAACATTGCTGAATGTCCCCCAACATGGCTTGCTGACATTGGGGAGCATCAGCATCTTGACCGGTATATCCTTGAGTTCCACTGACAATATGGGAGGATTATTGCCAAAGTCCCACTCGTAGATAAAATTGGTGCCATTCACCAGGGTTATGGGGACCCCGGAATCATCCCGCAAGTTGTAATTATTCAGGTAAGCCTGGACTATGGCCATGACCGCGGCCTTGGTGGTTTGTTCCGGCCTGCCGCTGATCTGGGCCCGGGCCGCAGCCCGGGCGCCCTCCCGGGCGGCGTTGGTGAGGACCTCCTTTTCCCAAAAAAGGAGGCCGATGTCGATGGTGCCGGCCACCATCAACAGCAAGACGGGCAATACCAGGGCCATCTCCATGACGACGCTGCCTGTTTCCCGCCTTGATTTCCCTGGCCTTTTCTTTGCCGGCATCATCAGTCTCATCTGCCTAAAGTAGATAAATCCCTGGGTAGGGCATCCGCCTTGCTGCTGGGGAGTTTCTGATTTGTCATCCAACGTTGCGCCATTTTCGGGAAAAATGAAAGGGGCCGACCAAAGTCGAGCCCCTAGCAACACAGATCGCCCATGCATTTCGGCAATCCCGCTACCGTGGCCCAGGGGCTGTAGGTCGGAGACTTTGCGTCCTACCCTTTCGGAGTAGTTTGCCCTTTCGATGCCTAGCAACAATACTAAGCTATTTTATGTTTCTATCGGCATTCCTTCCATAAATCTTTAATCCGGCGCGTTTCCGGTAAGACCCGCAAATAGTGGGGGCCAGAGCCCTCATAGAGGCGGCTGCGGCATAATTTTCCATCGGGAAAAAATCAAGAATATTCTTGAAAAATGCGGAGGGGATATTCCTTGGTCAACCTGACCGTCAGCAGGTAATGGGTATCCCAAGCCTCATCCTGGGTAGCCGTGGCCACCACCAGTGCCGGCTGGGACCAGCTCCGGGGCAGGTAGAAAAAATTAGCCTCAAAAACCGCGGTCTCAAAGGTGTTGTCTTCCTTGCGAATGGTGGAGACCACAAAACGTCGGCGGGTAGGCAAGTTCTTGATTTTATTAAATAGACCCTTCATTAACAGGTGGACTCTAACCGGGAAATTTATTGCTCCTGGCCTTTGGCTTTCTTTTTAATTGGGCGGCTTTTTTTCTTCCCGGGAAAGGAGGTCGCGGAACCCATGGCCACCTTGGGGGCCCGCCGCAGTTTGGATTTTCCGCCGGTCGCGGCATATTTGCCCATATGTCTTTTGGGGAACCAGAGTTTCTCCTCCTGAGGCGGCAGCTTGGCGATGGGAGTGCCTTCCAGCTCAAAGCCCTTCTCAATCAGAGGCCGCAAATCCGCCCATTTCTGATTACTGCCCATCAAGGAGATGATGATGGCCCGGTCATCCTTACGAAACATGCCTACGTAGGTGTGTTTGGAGGCCCGGGTGAAGCCGGTCTTACCCCCCACCGCCAGGGGAGTGGTAAACAAGAAACGGTTGTGATTGCGCAGCTCCCGGTCACCCTGAATGTGGTGATACTTGGTACCCATGATCTTCACCAATTCCGGGTACTCCATGGCCTTTTTCAGCATCAGGGCCAGGTCCTGGGCCGTGGAGTACTGGTTGTCCGCGGGCAAGCCGTTGGCGGTGGCCAGGGTGGTGCGATAGGCTCCCCACTGCCGCACCTGCCGGGTGAGGTCCCGGGCAAAAGCCTCCTCGCTGCCGCTCACCCGCTCGGCCAGGGCCCGGGCCGCGTCATTGGCGGAATTAAGCAGCAGGGCATAGAGCAGCTCTTCCACGGTGTAGACTTCCCCGGGTTTGATGCCGATCTTGGAGGGGGGAGCCGCGGCCGCGGTGGCGCTCACCGTTACTTTATCATCCATTTTCAAGCGGTCCAGCACATACATGGCGGTCATCACCTTGAGGGTGCTGGCGGGAGGCCAAAAGAGTTGGGGGTTATAGGACAGCAGAACATCGCCGGTATTGGCGTCCATGATGACAAAGGCACGGGCCGTGAGGTCCAGGCCTTCTTCCGTCTTGGCCGCCAGGGGCGCAGCCAAAAGCAGAAGGGCCAAAGACCAGGCCCAAAGCTGGGGCTTCAGGCTCAATCTCATGCAATACCCTGTTTCTGGATTTAAGCCGGGGCTCCGGAAGCCCTTCAGGCCGACCTCTTAATATTATGCAAAATCGCCCGGATTAGCAAACCAGAAATAACCCCGGAAAGAGAAAAGGGCGGGGTGGGAAGGTTCGCTTCAAGGGGCTTCTTGTATTTCCCGGAGATATTCCTGGGGGGGCAGAAAGCCGGCAAAGCGCCGCAATTCCTTGCCCTCCGGACTGAAGATGAGGGTGGCGGGCGCGCCCCGGACTCCCAGCTTTTGCACCAGGTCCATATGGCTGCGACCCTCAAGGCGCACGGGTATGAAGCGCGCATTGAGGGCCGCAGCCACGGCCGCGTCCCCATGGGTTTCCCGGTCCAACCGCTGGCAGTGGGGGCAGCCCTCCAAATAAAGCTCCAACAACAGGGGCAGATTGGCCTCTTTGGCCTCAGCCGCAGCCTCTTCCCAATTCCCGCGCCATTGTATAGTCGCCGCCATAGCCTCTCCTTTGTCCCTAATTCCTTATATCCTAAGCATCTTCCGGGGGAAATAAAGGGGGGAAATGCTTAAGAATGGAAATCAAGCAGGAAAGTTTTTCTCAATATATCCGGGCAGCTCCCGCAAATCCCGGATGCGGGGCACTGGCGCCTGGTGCAGGCAATCCCCGCGGTCGATGAGGATCACCGGCATGCCAATAGTCTGGGGACCGGTCACATCCGTGTCCGGGTCATTGCCCACGTACAGAGCCTCGGCGGGTTTAATCCGCATGGCCTTGAGGGCGTGGGCATAGATTTGGGGATCGGGTTTGCGGACAAAATAGCGGGAGGAGAGGACAATGGGGTCGAAAAATTTGGTTAACCCCAACATCCGTATTTCCGGTTCGCTGAACACCCACTGGGCGTCGGAGACAATCCCCATTTGATAGTTCCCCTCCAACTCTTCCAAAACCGGGAGCGCGTCTTCGAAGAGACCGAAGCGGCGCCGGGTGAGGGAGCGGAAGAGGCGGGCCAGCCAAACCACCATGGACCGCTCCGGCTGCTTGTGCCATCCTTCCTGGAGAAATTCCTCGAAGACCTGAAAGACGTCGATCTCGCCGTAAGGGCCTTCCTGATAGGCCATCATTTTCTCCGCGGTCTTCTGCTGATATTTGGCGGCCAACTCCTCCGGGTCGATGTAGATCTCGAAATAGCCAAGAAAACTGCTGAGGATGCGGTAGGTGAACAAATCCCATTCATCCGTCAAGATGTCCACCAAGGTGCCGTAGAGGTCGAACAGAACCGCCTGTATCATTATGAGCCTCCCCCGAAAGAGGCTGGGGCCCGATGAAGGCAACCGCGGCTCTTTCCCGGGATTTAATCCCTGTATTAGATACTATTTTTATCGGGAGATGATATGATAAAGTAAAACCTTTTTTAGGTAATCCGGTGACTTATCCCTTATTTTTTTTACTTCTGGCCGCCCTGGTATACCAGGTTCTGGCCCTGTGTTGCTTGTGGCGCTTCTGCAGCCGGCCCCGCGACCCCGGCCCCTCCCCTCCCCTGCCCGGCATTACCGTGTTTAAACCCCTCAAGGCCCTGGACGAAACCACCCGGGAATGCCTGGAGAGTTTTCTCTCCCAGGACTATCATCCCTTCCAGGTGATCTTCGGGGTGAAAAACCCGGATGATCCCCTTCTGCCCCTTCTCCAGGAATTGCGAGGTTCCTTTCCCCGGCCCGGGGTGGAAATCGTCATCTGTCCGGAGACCCTGGGTTTAAACCCTAAAGTGAGCACCTTGCGGCAGTTGGAGCCCCACGCCCTTTATGACCTCCTGGTGATCGCCGACGCGGACGTGAAGGTGGGGCCGGATTTTTTAACCCGGATCGCGGCCGCGCTCCAGGAACCCAAAGTGGGGCTGGTCTCCTGTATATACCGGGCCGGGCCGGTGCGGACCCTGGGCGCGGGTCTGGAGGCCCTGACCATCAGCGGGGATTTCATCCCTTCAGTGGCCACGGCCTTTTATGTGGAAGGCATCCGCTTCGCGCTGGGGGCCGCCATGGCGCTTTCCCGGCAGGCCCTGGCCGCCAGCGGGGGTTTTGGAGCCCTGGCCGACTTTCTAGCCGATGACTACCAGTTGGGCTGGCGGGTGGCCCAGGCAGGCTACCGGGTGCGGCTCCTCCCCGAGGTGGTGGAGACCTTGACCCCCCGGATGGGGTTCAAAGAATACCTGGCCCATCAACTGCGCTGGGCCAGGACTTACCGGGTCTGCCGCCCCCGGGGCTACCTGGCCTACGGCATCACCCACGCGCTGATATTCAGCGGCGCCCTCTTTCTGGCCTCCGGATTGGCCCCCTGGGCCTTGGGCTTACTGGGGGCCACCCTGGCAGTCCGGGGGACGCTGGCCTCCTTTTCCGAGCGCCGGGCCCTTAAGGGAAGTCTCCCCTGGTCCTTTTTTCTCCTGCTTCCCTTGAAAGACTTCTGGTCCGGTATTATTTGGTTGTTGAGCTTTCTTGGCGACCGGGTCACCTGGGGCGGCCGCGCCTACCGCGTCTCCCGGGAAGGGAAATTAGCCGAGGAATGAGATTCTTGGTGCGCCGGGCGCACCTGGTATTGATCCTGATTATCTTTTATCCCTTGCAAAAAAGGATGCCCCCATGGATATCAACATCCTGGAGCAGTTGTTGGAGGAGGTGCGCCGGGGCAGTCTGCCGGTGGCGGAAGCCCTGGAGCGCCTGCGCACCCTGCCCTTTGAAAACCTGGGTTTTGCCCGGGTGGACCACCACCGCCAGTTGCGCCAGGGGTTCCCGGAAGTGATCTTTGCCGCGGGCAAAAGCGTGGCCCAAATCCGGGGTATTCTCACCGCCTTGCAGCCCAAAACCACCAATATCTTAGTGACCCGGCTGGCCCCGGAGAAGGCCGAGGTCCTGCTCCCGGAGTTCCCGGAGGCGCGCTACCACCCCGATTCCCAGGTGCTGACCATCATCCAGGGGGTGATCAATGACCGGGGCCGGGGGGTGATCGTGGTCATGTCCGCGGGCACTTCCGACATCCCGGTGGCGGAAGAGGCCCTCCTCACCGCCCAAATCATGGGGCACCGGGTGGAAGCCCTCTATGACGTGGGCGTGGCCGGATTGCACCGTTTGCTGGCCCACCAGGAACTGTTGAGCAAGGCCACCTGCCTCATCGTGGTGGCGGGCATGGACGGGGCCCTTCCCAGTGTGGTGGGGGGCCTGGTGGACCGGCCGGTGATCGCGGTGCCCACCAGCGTGGGCTACGGCGCCTCCTTCGGGGGTTTGGCCGCGCTGCTCACCATGCTCAATTCCTGCGCCACCGGCGTGGCCGTGGTGAACATCGACAACGGCTTCGGCGCCGGCTGCTTAGCCGCACTAATTAATAGGAAAGACTGAGACGCTTGGCCATGGGGCGAAGAGGGGAAAAGATTTCGTCTTTCCCTTTTCCCCCTTTCACCTTTTTCCCCATTTTTAACCCTGACCTCTCGTTAACCTCTCTTGCTAATTTAAACAGGAGCCCCCATGAATATCGTGGCTTTCAACAGCAGTCCCCGGGATAACCAGACCAGTAAGACCGAGCTCATCCTGCAAAAGTTTCTGGAGGGAGCCAGGCAGGCCGGGGCAGCCGCGGAAACCCTTTATCTGCGAGACTACCGGATCAAGCATTGCCTGGGATGCTTCGGCTGCTGGCTCCAGAATAAAGGGCAGTGTGTACAGCAGGACGACATGGCCGGGGAA
Organism: Thermodesulfobacteriota bacterium; assembly: GCA_040757175.1. GTDB lineage: Bacteria > Desulfobacterota > Desulfobaccia > Desulfobaccales > 0-14-0-80-60-11 > SURF-52. The sequence continues at coordinate 62,914 of JBFLXM010000049.1, read as the reverse complement.
TTGTTCGGGCGCTTCCTGGGGGCCGACCTGGCGGTGCTGGCCACGCCCTTGTATCACTTCAGCATGAACGCCCGCATGAAATCCTTCATCGAACGCACCTTGCCCATGTTGGAGCCCTTCCTTACCGACCGGGGGAACCGCACCGGCCACCCCTTCCGGGTGGCCCGGGTCCCCCGGATCGCGGTCTTAAGCGTTTGCGGCTTCCCGGAGCAATACAATTTTGAGGCCCTGTCCCTGAATATGCGCCTGATTTTCGGCCCCCACTTGGTAGCTGAAATCTACCGCCATTCCTCCGAGTTTCTCACCATGCCGCCCTTGCAGCTCCAGGTGGGAATGGTGCTGGACGCGGCCCTCCTGGCCGGGGAAGAGGTGGTGCGCCGGGGAAAAGTGAGTCAAGAGACCATGCAGGCCCTGACCCAGGACCTGGCCCCCCGGGAGGCCCTGATTCAACTGGCCAATCAATATTGGCAGGAAGAATTGAAGAAGGAGCGCCCCGCCCCCCCTGCCGTAAATGATGATGAAGTGGATAGGTATGCTTGAGACGGTTTTCTGTTTTCTGTTAAGCGAAGGGGGGAAATGGGGAGGTCGGCTAGTTTTTTTGAAATTCTTCCTGAACCTCGCGCTTCGCCTTGACGTGACGCGGGCGAGGTCCCAGTTTCCGCCAACGATGCCGTCTCAGGAGGGCGTAGATATATCCCAGAGAAACCTCATGGCCCACCGCCTGGGACACTTCGGGAAGCAGTTGCTTGACGGTGAGCAACTGCCCTTCGATGGCACGATTTTCCAAGGATTTAATACCAAGTCGCAATCAAATGGCAGCAAATTGTAACGAACCTGGTGTTCGCCCTCTCATTATGGGCGAATACAAGATTCGCCCCTGGGCAAACATATACGGTCGGCGACGAATTAGTATCAGAAAACCGGGCAAGGGAGATTCTTGATGAAAGAATTGGAGGTGCGGAAGTTCCACCGGCTTCTGGGGATGATTGTGGTCTGGTTCCTGATGGGGCAGACCCTGACGGGGTTGGGCCTTGCAGCCCTGGGGTTGATTCCCGGCGGCGACCCTTCCCGGTTAGATAGCCTTTTGAGTTTCCTGCATTTGGGCTGGCCCCCCCTGGGCGGCGTCTACCGGATTATTCTGGGCCTGGCCACTTTAGCCCAGGCCGTTTCGGGGATCATGATCTTTTTTCTGATCCGGGCCCGCACCCGGCAAGTCTAAAAACCGCGTGGGGGGACGCCATCGATCCAGTCTCTCAACCCCCTGCTTCCCCCACGGTTTTCCGGGACGCTGATTTTTGGGGGACCCAACCCTTGAGGCGCTCGGCCAGGCTGGAAATGGCCATGGCCGCCTTGCTGTGGGGGGCAACCTTGATGAAAGGCTTCTGATGGCGCACCCCCTTGCTCACCGAGGCATCATGGGGCACCGCGCCCAGGTACTCCAGGTTCAGGTTTAGGAAATGGGAAGCCACCCGGGCCAGATGGTCGTAAACCTGGCGGGCTTCGGCTTCGTTCTTGACCTGGTTCAGGAGCAAGTGGAAGGTCTGCCGGTGATAGTCCCGGGACAGGACCTTGATCAGGGCATAGGCGTCGGTCATGGCGGTGGGGTCGGGAGTGAGCAGCAGGATATTATAATCCACGAAGGTGTTGAACCAAAGCACCGAGGAGCCGATGCCCGCGGCGGTATCCACCAGGACGAAATCGAAATGCCGGGTGATGGGGAGCAAAATGCTGCCCAGTTGCCGGTGATCCTCCGGCCCGAGCTTGGCCAGGTCAGGCACTCCGGAGCTGGCGGGCAGGATACCCAGGCGCGGCTCCACATAGACTACCGCTTCCAGGGGGTCGGCATCCCGGTCCAGGATGTCGTTGATGGTGGTTTGCACCTGGAGGCCCAGCAGCACGTCCACGTTGGCCAGTCCGAGATCGCCGTCCACCACTAGCACTCTGAGACCCTTTTGCGCCAAGGAAAAGGCCAGGTTCACCGTCAGGCTGGTCTTCCCCACGCCACCCTTGCCGCTGCTTATGCAGGCCATCATGGGTTTGAGGGAGTTGTGCCTGGTTATTTCTGCCATAACTTCAGCCCCTTATAGAGGTTTATTTCTTGCGCGCCGCCCCCCGTTGGGGCAGGATGCCGCCGCCAAAGAGCGCCGTCCTTTCGTCCACGGTGACTTCCATGGTCTGTTTGGCTTTCTCCGGTTTCCGGCAACATACCTGGTTGCGGCCCTTGATCTTGGCCTCCAGTAAAAACTTGTCAGCCCGTTTGATGAAAGCCCGGGACGTCAGTTCTTCCGTGTACAGGAAAGTATCCACCCCAAAACTGGCGGTCAGAGTTACCTTCCGGCCCAGCAGGGTCAGGGGCGATTGTTGCATGGTAGTCTGCAGGCGCTTGGCTGCCCGCACTGCGGCCTGAAGACGGGTCCCGGGAAGGATAACGGCAAATTCTTCACCCCCGTAACGGCAGAGAATATCGATGCGCCGCAAATTCTTCCGCCACAACTGACTGGCCCACTTGAGGGCCTCATCTCCCGCGTGATGGCCATAGGTGTCGTTGATCCGCTTGAAATGATCCAGATCGATCATGATCAGGCTGGTGGGGAGGCCGGTGCGCCGGGTCCGCTCCCTTTCCTGGTCCAGGGCGATCATCAAATAGCGCCGGTTGAAAACTCCGGTGAGGGAGTCGGTGTGGGACAGTTCATGGAGGCGATCGCACTCACTTCGCAGACGTTGAACTTCCGCGCACAGAGGGCAATCTTCAGCCCCAAAGGGGCACTCGGTCAGGGAACAGAGCGGGTTTTGCATTACCGGCACCTGATGCTTTATCGGCTAATTTCCCAGGATGGATAAGGAAAATATGGAGGCAGGCTAGAGGGTGGTAGAAAATAAAGGGGCCTGTCTAAAAGGGGATCTGGGGGTGGCGGCAGGACCCAACTCCTGCTCCCCAGGCGCCTCTTTCCAAAAGTTGCCCCCAGGGGGCCGGGGCTGGGCCCCGGCCCCCTGGGAAGAGGGTTACATTTTGATACTTTGGAAGCGTTTGGTGCGTACGGCTTCCATCTTATCCGGGGTAGCGCCCGGGGTCCCGGTCTTCACCTTGGCCAAGCGATCACTGGTGGGCGGATGGGTCTTGAAGATGCCCGAGCTTCCCGCTCCGGTCTTGGCCATCATCTTGTTCAACAGCGCGGGCAGGGCCCCGGGATCATATCCGGCCTTTCTCAGGGTGGCCACGGCCTGGGCGTCCGCGGCCTCCTCCGCGCTGCGGCTGTAGCCGTTGACCACGATGGTCTTGAACACGTCGTCAATGGAGCCTTCGAACAGGGTGATCAACTGGCCCCCCGCGCCCGCGTATTGCTTGGCGGTCTCCGTCCCCAGGGTGGTGAGGACCTCGGTCCAACGGGCCTTGCTGATGGAGTTGATCCCGTCCTTATTGGCAATATGGGCCACTTCATGGGCCAACACCGCGGCCAGTTCGTCCTCATTGCCGCACATCACCACCAAACCCTTGGTAACAAAGATAATGCCCCCGGGACAGGCGAAGGCGTTAGGCTCGGCGCTATCCAGCACGGCAAAATGATAGCCCTTGTAAGTGTTGGGCCGGGGGGACTTCCGGGCCACAGTCTCCCCCACTTCGTTGACGTAGAGGGTCAACTGGGGGTCCTGGACGAGGCGGCTGGTGCCCAGGACCCGGGCCGCCACGGCCCGGCCGATATAGTATTCCTCCGAATCGCTGATGGGCCGGGAGGCCTCGACCGCCTTGACGGTGGTCTTCACGGCAATGCTGGCCACCGAGGCGTAATCCATGCTGGCGCAGCCCCAAACCAGGGTGAGGGCCAGCGCCAGGAACATACTCCACATCATCAGGCGTCTCATGGCGTCAACCCTCCTTCCTTGATAAAGGCCTGCAGTTTGCCGCTATCCACCTTGAAGCTTTCCACCTGGTCCACCAGGGCAAAATTCATTTCCGGGTGTTTCTGGCGATAGCCGGCCTCCACCTCAGGAGTGAAGCCCTTGCCGGCCAGAGCCACTTCATCGCTCTTGGTCTGTTTCACCCCGCCGCCGAAAAGCATGCCCGGAAGATTCAATTGCGGCGACTGGGCCTGGGCGAAGGCCCCCCGGTGCATCCAACCGGTATTGCCCTGGTACTCCACTTTGTACCAATCCCCGGACGTGGTGACCACATTCACTTCCGCGCCCGCGGGCACCGGGGTGATGGGGGTGCCGGAGTAATTCGGCTCCGCATAGAGGGACTGATTGCCCATGGAGACTTTCATGGTTTCCGCCCCGGCCAGAACCGGGGTGCAAAGCAGGGCGGCCAGAACCATGAGAAGCAGCCAACCCCGGGACTTTATCAACCAAACTGGCACTTTCACTTTTCCTCCTTTTTCCCTGACTTGCCAAGGCAGGGCGCAAGATACTGGAGAAAGAACCCTAAACATATTATCGTGTTATCGGAGCATAAACAATTTTACCTTAATTTGCAATCAAGGCCGCCAAACCCGGATGGTTGCTGGATATCGGCAGGGAGAGGGATAAGGACCTGAAATCCCTCTTCTCTTCAACCTGTATAACCATGGCAATATAGAGCTAAGAAATCTCGTAGGGGCGGGCGTCCTCGCCCGCCCGGGTTTAGCGCAGGTGAGACGCCGGCTCTACGATGAATGACTATTCGGAAACAGTTCCTCATGGGCCTGAGGCCCACCCGTAAATCATGAAAAGTGAAGTTATGGTGGGCAGTGCCCACCCTGAAAACTTATTGGAACTGGAATCCCTAAGCCAGCCCCCCGGGTAAAAAGAAATTTTCCCCATCTTCCCGGCCGGGGCCGGGGCCAGGAGGGGCAAAGCCATTGACACCCCGGAGGTCCCTTGGTAAGATAAAAAGTTGTCGGGACGTGGCGCAGACTGGTAGCGCACCTGAATGGGGTTCAGGGGGTCGGAGGTTCAAATCCTCTCGTCCCGACCAGTTATTACCCGGGAATTACAAAAGGCTGGCAGTCTTCAGACTGCTAGCCTTTTTGTTTGGGCAGAGGTCAGGACTATTTGCGGTCCACGGCCCGGTTGGTTCAGGACGGGGCGGCTTCCTACCCCTGGCCTCCCCGCTTATTTATTGGTCAATTTCAGGGCCAATTCACTGCTCTTCCAGGGCCAATGGCCGTTGATCTCCACCTCCAGGGCGAAGCTGAGGAAGGTGCGGATCAGGACCAGGATCCCCAGGAGGCCCAGGTCCTGGAAGGTCAGGCCCACGGCCACCGTGCCGACGATGTCGGAAGCCACGAGAAACTCCAGGCCCAAAAGAATGGCCTTCCCGAACGTGCCTCGATATCGCTGGTAACAAGCAGCCGGGGATTCCTTCTGTGCCAGCCGGTAGAGAAAGATGCCGCTGGAGACCAGGGCCCCGCAGACGATGATGGCCACCCCCACCACCTCTATGCCCAAAGAAATCCACTTCAAGGTCCAGTCCAGGCCGGGAAAGAGGTCAAGGGCAATCCTTTTCATGGTTAATCCTTTTCTTGGCAGAGGTTCTATTATTCTCAGCCCTGGCAGGTCCTATACGCGTTGCCAAAGGTTTTTTCTTATCCCCCCTCACCCTAGGTCTCTACCTCCGCCGGGGGGAAGGAGATAAAAGGAAGAAACTTTTGGCCCTGGCGATAATTAAACGCAGGGTTTTTTCCGCAAATCCAGCAGATACTGGCGCGCGGCCATAGCCGCCTTGGCCCCTTCCCCGGAGGCGATGATGATGCGCTTGCCAAAGGCGTTGGTGACATCCCCGGCCGCAAAGATTCCCGGGCGGGAGGTGGAGCAATCGGGCTGAATTATGATTTCCCCCCGGGCATTGAGTTGGACCAGGGAAGCCGCCAGCGCGGAATTGGGGCGCAGGCCGATGGCGATAAACGCGCCTTGAACCGCCAGTTCCACGGTTTCCCTGCCCGCCATTCTTCTGATGGTGAGGCCCGACAGCAGGTTTTCCCCGGTAAATTCCGCGACCGTATAATTTTCATAGCGATGCACATTGCGGCAGGGAACGACCCGCCCAATGATGGCGGGATCCCCGGATAATTGCGAATGAGAAATCAGGTAGATATTCCTGGCCACGGTATGGAGGTTTTCCATCAGTTGCAGCGCGGTATTGCCGCCGCCGATGACCGCCACGTCTTTGCCTTGAACAAAGGAAATATCCTGAATGTTGGCGTAAAAAATGCCCCGGCGCAGGAACTTCTCCTCCCCCGGCACTTGCAGCTTCTTCCGGGTCATGCCGGTGGCCACCAGCAGGGCAGGGGCGAAAAAGGTCCGGAGTTCCGAAGTGACGACGTTAAAGCCGTCTTTTATTGCCTCGATCTTCTCCACCTCGCTCACCAGGTGGTCGATGTAGTGGGAGCGGAAGAGCTGATGCTTGAATTTCTCAATGAGTTCGGGCCCGGTGATAAAATCGAAGCCCATGTAATTCTCGATCTTGGCGCTGTCGATGGCCTGGCCCCCTAAATCCTTGGTGAGGAGCAAGGCATCCGTCTTCAGGATGGTGGAATAGACCGCGGCCGTGAGGCCCGCGGGCCCGCCGCCGATAATGATGAGTTCGTAGGCGGCCCGGGGCTCGCAGACTTTTCCTTCCAGGAATTTATCCTGGCAACCCGTGGAGCAGAAATAGTAAACCACCCCGTCACACTCCGCGGTAACCGCCCCTTCTGCCGCCACTGTCATTTTGCAGACCGGGTCGATGGGCATGGGGCCTCCCTTTAGCTCCGGGCCATCCCGGGACGATGGCGCCGGCTCCGGCGGATGAACCACTTGGCTGCCTCCACCACCGGCAGGATGGTCAGCCCCAACCCGGCTGCCAGCAGCCAGTCCCGCCAGCCCAGGGGCGCGGTGTGAAAAAGCGCGGCCAGGGGGGGCCAATAGATGACGGCCGCCAGCATGCTGGTGGAAAGAACGACGCTGATGATCAACAAGCGGTTGGCAAAGACCCCCACGGTGAAAAGGGAATGGAAGTCCGAACGGCAATTGAAGGCATTCACCTGTTCCGCCAGGATCAGGGTGACGAAAACCATGGTTTGGGCCTTGGCCAAAACTTGTTCCGGATTGCTGTGCCCCCCGGGTTTTCCATAATAATAGTACACAAATAGAGGTATGAGAACCAAAGTCAGATAAACGGAGATGACGGCCAGCAAACCGTTGACCGTGGAGGTAAAGACCCCTTCCTGGAGGGGCCGGGGTGGGCGGCTCATAATGTCCGGGGCCTTGGGGTCCACCCCCAAGGCAAAGGCCGGCAGGCCGTCGGAATCGAGATTTACCCAGAGGATATGCAGGGCCAAAAGGGGCAGCGGCAGACCCAAAAAGATGGCGCCGGTGAGCACGAAGATCTCGGCCAAATTGCAGCTCAGCAGAAATATCAGGTACTTTTTAATATTGTCGAAGATGGCCCGGCCTTCGTCCACCGCGGCCACCAGGGTGGCGAAATTGTCGTCCGCCAGGATCATGGCCGCGGTCTCCTTGGTGACCTCGGTGCCGGTAATGCCCATGGCCACCCCGATGTCCGCCCGTTTCAGGGCCGGCGCGTCATTCACCCCATCTCCGGTCATGGCCACCACTTCCCCCTGGGCCTTGAGCAAATCCACCAGCCGCAGCTTGTGCTCCGGGGCCACCCGGGCAAAGACCCGGACCTTTTTTAGGGCTTTGGTAATCTCGAAGTCGCTGAGTTGGTTTACTTCTCCCCCCGTGAGCACCGTCTGCTTTTGCCGGTCCCCGGCCACTAGGCCCAACTCCCGGGCCACGGCCGCGGCGGTGTCCGGGTGGTCGCCGGTGACCATGATCACCCGGATACCCGCGCGCTGGCATTGGCTCACCGCGTCCCTGGCCTCCGGCCGGGGCGGGTCCATCATGCCCACCAGCCCCACCCACACCAGGTCCGACTCCAATTCTTCAGAAGGAAATTCCGGTACGGCTTCCATCTCCCGGTAAGCCAGCCCCAGAAGCCGCAAGGCCCCCGCGGCCATCTCCCCGGCTGCCTGCATGATTTCCTGTTGATCGGCCGCGGTCAAAGGCCGCTCTCCGGATCTGGTCAAAACCCGGGGACAGCGGGGGAGCAGGTTTTCCGGCGCGCCCTTGATACAGGCCAGGATTGCCGCCGGGCCTTGATGGATGGTGGTCATGAGTTTGCGTTCCGATGAGAAAGGCACCTCCGCCACCCGGGGGAGTTCGCGGCTTAGGGCCAGGGGGTCCAACCCGGCCTTGCGGCTCAGGACCACCAGGGCCCCTTCCGTGGGGTCGCCCTGAATAGTCCAGACGCCTTTCTCTTCCTGCAAGAGGGCATCGTTGCACAACAGGCCGATGCGGGCCGCCATCTGCAGGACCGGGTCCGCACCCGGGGCGAGGTCTTTTTCACCCTGGGAAAAGGTCCCGGCAGGCTGATAACCCAAACCGCCGACCTCCACCCGCCGCCCTTCCAGAAAAAGGCGGCGCACGGTCATTTCATTTTTGGTGAGGGTGCCGGTTTTGTCGGTGCAGATCACCGTGGTGCAGCCCATGGTCTCCACCGCGGGCAGGCGCTTGACAATGGCGTGGCGGCGGGCCATGCGGGTGGTGCCGATGGCCAGGGCGCCGGTGACCACCGCGGGGAGCGACTCCGGGACCGCGGCCACCGCCAGGCTGATTCCCCAGATGAGCATCTCCATCCAGCCATGTCCTCGCAGGACCCCCAACAGGGAGGCGCCGACAGCCACGGCCAGGCAGACGGCACTCAGAACCCGGCCGATGGTGCGCATGCGCTTCTCCAGGGGTGTCTGCTCCCCGGCCACCTCGCCCAACAGGCCGGCAATCTTACCGAATTGGGTGTGCATGCCGGTGGCGGTGATCACCGCCCGGCCCCGGCCATAGGTGATCACCGTGCCCCCAAAGACCATGCATCGTTGGTCGCCCACCGGGGTGTCCGGCCTTTCACAGGGAGCCAGGTTTTTGGCGACTGCGGTTGACTCTCCGGTAAGCAGCGCTTCATCCGCTTTGAGGTTGACTTCCTCCAGCAAGCGGCCGTCCGCGGCCACCCGGTCCCCGGTGTGCAAGACCAGCAGGTCTCCGGGGACTACCTCCCGAGCCGGAACCACCTGCTCCCGCCCCTCCCGGATGACGGTGGCCTCCGGCGCGGCCATTTTTTCTAAGGCCGCGGCCGCCCTTTCCGCCCGGTACTCCTGGACGAAACCCAGGACCGCGCAGGCCAGGACGATGGCCAGGATGACATAGGCGTCCAGATGTTCCCCCAGGAAAAAGGAAATCCCGGTGGCGGCGATGAGGATGAGGATCAGGAGGTTTTGAAATTGCCGGAAAAAGATGGATAAGGGGGAAATTTTGGGGGGTGGGGCCAGTTCGTTGGGGCCGTGTTGTTCCAGGCCTTCTTGAGCCCGGGAGGTGCTGAGCCCGGAGGGGCCGGTGTCCAGCAGCTCCATTACCTGCAAGGAACTCAGGCTGTAATAAGAAATGGTCTCTTCGGGCATTATTAGGATTATCGCCTATGAGCTTTCATTAATAAATAAGAACCGGACATCGTGCTGTCGAGGGAATAATTGCCAAGCTGACAAATATAAGAGCCGTAGCCGCGGTTCCCCGGCAGCCGTCAATTTCCTTTTTTTGGCCAGACCTCTTATGCTATAGTGGCTCTCTGGGAAAAGAACAGGGCCTGCCATTGTCAATACCCCGGGGTTTTAACGGGATGAGACAATTTTGCCGTTAGCTTGACTGCACCTGTTGATGATCCATTGGTCTCCCAGGTTTTAATATGCAGGAGGTGGAAATGCTTAGGATGCCCATCCGGAATAGGGGAAAGCGGCCGGTGCTCTGGGCGGCCCTGGCCGCCGCCCTGACCCTCCTCACCCTCTTCATCTTCCTGGGGGCCCAGGCGGCCCCGGCGGAGACATTGCCCCTGCCCCAATCTCCTTTTCAGGGCAAAATCGGCCAGACCTATAAAGACTCGGTGCCGGATTTCCCCAAACCGGTGCAAGCTCCTAAAGACGCACCCAACGTCTTGCTCATCATCCTGGATGACGTAGGTTTCGGCCACGCCGGGACTTTCGGCGGACCCGTGGGCACCCCCACCCTGGACCGCCTGGCCACGAACGGCCTGCGTTACAACCAGTTGCACACCACGGCCCTGTGTTCCCCCACCCGGGCGGCGCTCCTCACCGGCCGCAACCACCACTCGGTGGGAGTGGGGAACATCATGGAGTTCGCCACCGGCTATCCCGGCTATGACGCCATGATGCCCAAGAGCGCGGCCACCATCGCCGAGGTCCTCCGGCAGCACGGCTTCAACACCGCGGCCTTCGGCAAGTGGCACCTGGCCCCGGGCCGGGAGACCAGCGCCCTGGGACCCTTCAACCGCTGGCCCACGGGCCAGGGATTTGAATACTATTATGGGTTCCTGGCCGCGGAGACCAACCAGTACTACCCGGCCCTCTTTGAGAATAAAAATCCCATCTCGCCTCCAGCTACCCCGGAAGAGGGCTATATCCTGAATAAAGACCTGGCGGACCACGCCATCAAATGGCTGCACTACCAGCACTCGGTGGCCCCGCACAAACCCTTCTTTATTTACTACGCGCCCGGCGCCTGCCACGCTCCTCATCATGCGCCCAAGGAATGGATCGAGAAGTTTAAGGGCAAGTTTGACCAGGGCTGGGACAAGGTGCGGGAGGAGACCTTTGCCCGGCAGAAGCAGGCGGGGGTCATCCCCCCAAACACCAAGCTGACCTCCCGGCCCCCGGAAATCCCGGCCTGGGACACCCTGAGCCCTGACCAGAAACGCCTGTTTGCCCATATGATGGAAGTCTATGCCGCTTACCTGGCCCACACCGACCATGAAATCGGCCGGGTGGTGGAGTCCCTGCGGCAACAGGGCCGGCTGGACAACACCATGGCCATCTATATCGTCGGCGACAACGGCCCCAGCGCCGAGGGCACCCTGCAGGGCACTTTGAATGAAGTGGCCGCCGCAGGCAATGCCATTATTGAACCCCTGGACGTGATGCTCAAGCGTTATGACGAGATCGGCGGTCCCAACACCGTGAGCCACTACCCCGTGGGCTGGGCGTGGGCCGGGTCCTCGCCTCTCAAATGGGTGAAGCAGGTGGCCTCCCACTTCGGGGGCACCCGCAACCCCATGGTCATCTCCTGGCCCAAGCGGATCACGGACCAGGGGGGGATAAGGCCCCAATTCCACCACGTCATCGACCTGGCCCCCACCATCCTGGAGGTGACCGGCATCCAGGCCCCCACCATGGTCAACGGAGTCAAACAAAAACCCCTGGAAGGGGTGAGCCTGGCCTATACCTTTGATAAGGCCGGGGCCCAGGCCAAGAGCCGCCATCTCACCCAGTACTTCGAGATGTTCGGCAACCGGGGGATTTACCACGACGGCTGGATGGCCTCCACCCGCCACGGCCGCCTGCCCTGGCAGACCCTGGGCTATGCCTCCGGCGATTTCGATCACGACCAATGGGAGCTTTATCACGTCTCCGAGGATTTCAGCCAGGCCGATGACCTGGCGGCGAAATATCCCCAGAAGGTCAAAGAGTTGCAGTCACTTTTCTTGAAAGAGGCCAAAAAGTATAACGTCCTGCCCCTGGACGACCGCTTCGCAGATCGGGTCTTCGAGGCCAGGAAGATGATGGCCCAGATGCGGAAATCCTTCACCTACTACCCCGGCACGACCCGGGTGAACGCGGAGTTGGCCCCGGATATCTTCAATAAGTCTTACAGCATCTCCGCGCAGGTGGATAACCCCGACGGCAAGGGCGAAGGGGTCCTGGTGACCCAGGGCGGCAAGTTCGGCGGCTACGGCCTGTTTGTCCAGAACGGCAAACCCTCCTTCGTCTACAACTGGGGCGACAGCGCCCGCTATACCATTACCAGCGCGGAGCCCCTCCCCGCCGGCAAAGCCACCATCCGCTTCGATTTCGCCTGGGACGGCGGCAAGCCGGGCGCGGGGGGCACCGGCACCATCTTTGTCAACGACAAAAAAGCAGGCGAGGGCCGGCTGGAGCACACCATGATGACCGGTTTCTCTTTTGACGAGACCTTCGACGTGGGTGAGGACTCTGGCACCCCTGCGGGGGACTACCGGGTGCCTTTCCGCTTCACCGGCAAGCTGGAGAGGGTGACTATTGATTTGAAGTAAGGTTGGAGAGGAGAGCCCTGGATGCTAAAGATTAATCTCGCCCTCATGATCTGCTGTCTCGGTCTGGTAATGTGTCTGGCAGCAATCGCCGGGCCCCATCCGGACGGCGAAGCCACCAAGCAGACCAAAGGAGCCAATGCCAGCGTTTTAAAGAAGCTCCCCTTTGCCGATAAGCAGGATTTTACAGACGCACAGCGGGGCTTCATCGCTCCGTTGCCGAATGGCGGGGTTATTAGGGGTAAGGAGGGTAAACCCGTGTGGGATTTAACCCGGTACGCGTTCATCAAGCAGGGCGCGGCCACGCCGGACACCGTCAACCCCAGCCTCTGGCGGCAGTCCCAAATCCTGCTGCACGCCGGCCTGTTCCAGGTGACGGACCGGCTCTATCAGGTCCGGAGCGCTGATTTATCCAACATCACCTTTATCGAGGGGGACAGCGGCGTCATCGTGGTAGACCCCCTTATTTCCGCGGAAACCGCCAGAGCCTCCCTGAATCTCTATTATCAGCACCGGCCCAAGAAGCCGGTGGTGGCGGTGCTCTATACGCACAGCCACGTGGATCACTTTGGTGGCGTGAAAGGAGTCGTTTCCGAGGAGGAGGTGAAGGAGGGCAAAGTCAAGATCATCGCGCCCGAGGGCTTCCTCAAGGCCGCATTGGCTGAGAACGTGATGGCCGGCCCGGCCATGAGCCGCCGGGCTTCTTATATGTACGGCATCCTCCTGGCGCCGGGGCCCAAAGGGCAGGTGACCGCAGGGCTGGGAGTGACGACATCTTTGGGCACCGTCACTCTCATCCCCCCCACTGACAGCGTCACCAAGACGGGCCAGGAATTGACTATCGACGGCCTGAAATTCGTGTTCCAAATGGTGCCGGACACGGAAGCCCCCGCGGAGATGCATTTCTACCTGCCCCAGCTCAAAGTGCTCTGTACTGCCGAAAACTGCACCCACACCCTCCATAACCTGTACACCCTGCGGGGGGCCAAAATCCGGGACTCCCTGGCCTGGTCCAAATACCTCAACGAAGCCCTGGAGCGGTGGGGGAACGTCTCCGAAGTGCTCCTAAGCGTCCACCACTGGCCGGTCTGGGGGCAAAAGAGGATCGTCGACCGGCTCGCCAAGCAACGGGACATGTACCGGTATCTTCATGATCAAACTCTTCGTCTGGCCAACCAGGGCTACACCATGCTGGAGATCGGCGAGATGCTGGAACTGCCGGAAAGCCTGGCCAGGGAGTGGTATGCCCGGGGCTATTACGGCAGCGTGAACCACAATGTGAAGTCGGTCTACGTCAAATACCTGGGTTGGTTCGACGGCAACCCCGCCAATCTGCACCCCCTGCCGCCGGTGGAGGCCGGCAAGCGGTACGTGGAATTCATGGGTGGCGCGAAAGCGGTAATGGATAAGGCCCGCAAGTATTATGACAAGGGCGAGTACCGCTGGGTGGCCCAGGTCATGAACCACGTGGTCTTCGCTGATCCTCAAAATACCGCAGCCCGCTCTCTCCAGGCCCAGGCGCTGGAACAGTTGGGCTACCAAGCCGAATCCGGTCCCTGGCGTAATTTTTATCTTACCGGAGCCCAAGAACTCCGCCAGGGGGTAAACAAGGAAGCTCTGGGCGCTGCCGGCAGTCCGGACAGCATCAAGGCCATGCCCCTCAACCTGTTCTTCGATTATCTGGGAATCCGGCTCAACGGCCCCAAGGCCGCGGGTAAGACCATGGTCCTGAACTGGAACTGCATAGACACCAAAGAGCAATATGTTCTCACCCTGGAAAACGGCGTTCTGAATCATACTGCCCAGAAGCAGGCCAAGGATGCGGACGCCACCGTCACCTTGACCCGGGCCGCGCTCAACGAAGTCATCCTTGGTGGAGCCTCCCTTGATGCCAAAACCGCCGCGGGGGATATCAAGGTTGAGGGCAATAAAGAGAAAATCAAAGAATTGTTTTCTTTGATGGATAAATTTGATCAGCGGTTCAATATTGTGACCCCGTAACCGGGGAAAACCTTCCAGCCGTTTGGAAGAGAACCAGTCGCGAGAAAATCGGCCTTTTGCGCGCCTTCCTCTCGTTTCTGTTATCTCAACTGGATGTTGCGTCTGGCGCCTGCGAAGGGGTAACCCCGGACAAACATCGCGAACAATGGCCCTCGCCAAAGAAGCTTTCACCTTTGACTACCCAACGGTGCTCATAGAGGGATCATGAAAGGTGCATTATTCATTGCCACCTCTACCCTGTTATTGGCTGCGACCTTTGCCCTGACCGGCTCCGTCCAAGGAAAAATTGGACTGGTAAAGGAAGCGCAAGCCCTGAAGAACGGCGTAGAGGCCTACCTCTTTGGCTATCCCCTGGTCCTTATGGACGTCACGAAGCAGGTGGGCTCGCAGCCCAATGCTCCAGGTCCCCACGGACCGATCAACCAGTTCATCCACATCTGGTCCTTCCCGGACCCGAATTTGACCATTATTGTCAGCCCCAATGCGGATACGCTGTACTCCACCGCCATCGTTGACCTTTCCCGGGAGCCCCTGATTTTGCATGTGCCGGACACTGGGGGCCGCTATTATTTAATGCAAATCATGGATGCCTGGAGCAACGTCATTGCCGCCCCGGGCAAGCGCACCACGGGCACCAAGGCAGGGGATTTCGCCATTGCCGGACCGGGGTGGCAGGGAAATCTGCCCCCAGGGGTCAAAAAGATTCAATCACCCACCAACCTGGTCTGGATCATCGGCCGGACGCAATGCAACGGCAAAGCCGATTATGCCGCGGTGAACGCCATCCAGCGGCAGTACTCCCTGACCCCGCTGTCCTTTTTGGGCAAGCCATACACACCTCCTGGTTTCGGGCCGGTTGATCCCTCCGTGGACGTGAATACGCCGCCGGTCACCCAGGTGGCCAAGATGGACGCGGCGACCTTCTTCAACCGGTTGGCGCTGCTGCTGCAAGACAATCCCCCGGCTCCGGCCGATGCCCCCATGGTGCGGAAACTCGCGGGCCTGGGCATCGTTCCCGGCCAGCCCTTTGACCCGGCCGCGGTGGACCCGGCGGTGATGCAGGGGCTGGAGAAGGCCGTTTGGTGGGTCAAGGCCTTCTTCGATGCGGCCGCTAAAGGCACTCAGGGCCCCATCGAGGAGAGCGTCGTGACCAGGGAGGCTCTCGAAATTTTGAATAATGCGATCCGGAGGGTCTTGACGAATGTCAAAAACGGTTGGATGCTCCCTCCCATGAAGCTGGGCAGGTATGGAACGGACTATGCGCTGCGGGCGTATATGGCTTTGTACGGCTTTGGGGCCAACTGGCCGGAAGACGCGGTTTACCCGAGCGCCCAACTGGATGCCCGCGGCCAGCAGCTCAACGGCGCCCATCGCTACGTGCTCCATTTGGCCCCAGGGGGGCCGCCGGTCAACGCCTTCTGGTCGCTGAGCATGTATAACTCGAAGCAGGCTTTCGTCCCTAACCCCCTGGACCGCTATGCCATTGGCGATCGGGACAAGCTGAAGTTCAACCCGGACGGCTCCCTGGACCTTTACCTGCAACATGAATCTCCCGGCAAGGACAAGGAAGCGAACTGGCTCCCTGCGCCCAAGGACGATTTTAATGTCATCTTGCGGCTCTACTGGCCCCAGAAAGCGGTATTAGATGGGTCCTGGGTCCCACTCGGGGTCCAACGCGCCCCGTGAGCCCCGCCAATCTCCGCAAGGTTCTGCTAGGGGTGGCAATGGGGTCGGGCCTTGTCCTGGCCCTATCAGGGATCTGGCTGCTGTGGCCCGGGACCCCGGCCCCGGGCCCCCGGGGTGCGCCTGCGGCCGCCCCGGGCCGCGGCTTTGCCGGGGCCGCCAGTTGCCGGGAGTGCCACGAAAAATTTTATAAGCTCTGGTCCACCTCCCACCACGGCCTGGCCATGCAACCCGTGACCCCGGAGTTCCTGGAAACCAGGATCACCTTCGCCCCAGACCCTATTCACATAAAGGAATATCGCTACCGGGCCGTCAGCGATCAGGGCGCCGGCTGGGTACTGGAGCATGGCCCCCAGGGGGAAAGGAAATACCGGATGGCCCAGGCCCTGGGGGGCAAGAATGTCTATTATTTCTTAACCCCCATGGACAAGGGCCGTCTCCAGGTTCTGCCGGTGGCCTACGACGTGCGGAAGAAAAAATGGTTCGACACCACCCGGAGCATGCTGCGCCACCTGGGAACCGTACAGCGGGAGAAACCGCTTTACTGGCAGGACCCCCTACTCACCTTCAACACCGCCTGCTATGGTTGCCACGTCAGCCAGTTTTCCTCCAACTACGATCTTCAGACCGACACTTATCACTCCGCCTGGACCGAGCCGGGCATCAACTGCGAGACCTGCCACGGCCCGGGAGCGGAACACAACCGGATCTGCCGGGAGGCGCCCCCGGGGACCGTGCCCCCGGACCTGAAAATCATCAGCAGCAAAAAATTCACCATTGCCCAGCATAACGACACCTGCTCCCCCTGCCACGCCAAGATGATCCCCCTGACCCCCGCCTATACTCCGGGGGAGCGCTTCTTCGACCACTATGACCTCGTCACCCTGGAGGATGCGGACTTTTACCCGGACGCCCGGGATTTGGGGGAGAATTTTACCCTGACCCTCTGGCTCACCAGCCCCTGTGTCAAATCGGGCAAGTTATCCTGCCTCCACTGCCACACCTCCAGCGGCCGCTACCGCTTCCAAGCCCCGGAGAAGGCCAACCGGGCCTGCCTCCCCTGCCACGGGCAGAGAGTGGCCAACGCCGCCGCGCATACCCGCCATCCGCCGGATAAACCGGGCGCGCCCCAGTGCATCTCCTGCCATATGCCCTTAACCGAGTTCGCGCGCATGCGCCGGAGCGACCACTCCCTGCGTCCGCCCGCGCCCGCGGCCACCCTGGCGTTTCAGTCGCCCAACGCCTGCAACCTCTGCCATCGGGATAAGGACGCGGCCTGGGCGGATCAACAGGTGCGGCAATGGCAGCAGCGGGATTACCAGAAAGAGGTGTTGCGGCGGGCGGCCCTGCTGGCCGCGGCCCGGCGGCGGGATTGGTCCCGGTTGCCGGAGATTTTGCAGTATATTAATGACCCCGCCCGGGACGAAGTTTACGCCGCCGGTCTGATCCGGCTCCTGGCTCCCTGTGGCGATCCCCGCAAGTGGCCGGCCCTGGCTCAGGCTCTAAAAGACGCCTCGCCCCTGGTGCGGGGAGCCGCGGCCGCGGGTCTGGAGGGGCATTACCCTCCGGAGGCCCGGGACGCCTTGCTCGCCGCGGTGGGGGATGATTACCGCCTGGTGCGCATCCGGGCCGCCCGCACCCTGGCGGCCTATCCCCGAGAATTGCTTAGCGCCGCGGAGCAGTTGCGGCTGGAAAAGGCCGACCGGGAACTCCTGGCCTCCCTGACCGCACGTCCTGATGATTGGGCCTCCCACTACAACCTGGGAAACTATTATCTGGACCGGAGAGAACCCGGCCTGGCCCTGGCCGCGTTCACCACCGCCTCCCGCCTGCGGCCGGATGCGGTTATGCCGCTGGTCAACGGCTCCATTGCCCAGGCCAGGATGGGGCAGGCCGGGGAAGCGGAGGCCTCCCTGCGCCGGGCCCTCCGCCTCGACCCAGAAAATGCTCCGGCCAATTTCAACTTGGGATTGGTGCTGGCGGAAAAGGGAGATCAAAGGGCCGCGGAACAGGCTCTGCGGTCGGCCCTTAAAGCGGACCCGGAATTGGCTGCAGCCGCCTATAACCTGGGGGTGCTCCTGGCCCCGGACCGCTTAACCGAGGCCTTGCTTTGGCTGGCAAAGGCCCGGAAACTCCGGCAGGACCAGCCCAAGTACGCCTACACCCTGGCCTTCTACCAGCGGCAAAAGGGGGACTTGCAGGCGGCAATCCCGGAATTGCGCCGGCTGCTGGCGGAGCAGCCAGCCTTTGCGCCGGCCTATTTTCTCTTGGGGGAGATTTTCCAGGAACAAGGAAAAGGGGAGGAGGCCAGGCAGGTCTACCGCCGGGGACTGGCGCGCCGGGATTTGCCGGCCCCGGCGCGGCAGGCCCTGGAAAGCAAGCTCCAGGCCCTGTCTCCCCCAGGTATTTCTCAATAATCCAGAATGTTCTTTAAATCTAGGTGACCCCCGAAAAAAAACTGGGGCCGGGGTCCCCCGGACCCCGGCCCCCCTAGGACCCCCGCACCGCGTTAATGAGGCAAGGTAATCACGTAATCGGACCCGTGGTTTTTGGCCTCGTGCAATAAATCTCCGCCGTGTTCCTTGATGATGCCCTTGACGAGGTGGAGGCCGATCCCCAGGCCCTGCCCCCGGGGCTTGCCCCCTTTACCCGGACGCCTGTTATGGGAGAACAGCATCGACCGGTTCTCTTCGGGCACAAAAGAGCTGCTGTTGCAGACTTTCAGACGGAAATTATCCCCCTGTTCTTCCAAATCGATGACGATGGTGCTGCCATTGCCGCCATGTCTGATGCCGTTGCTCAAGAGATTGCGAAAGACGCTTTTCAGGTACAATTTGCTGCCTCTGATGGGGATGGCGGCCGTGCGTTGGGCTGCCAGACGGTTATCTATGATGATGCCATGGTCCTGGATTTCTTCGGCGAACTCATCCAGCACCGGATCGACGATCTCCTGTTTTAAATCCAGCAACTCGGGACCCAAGGCGACTTCACCATTGCCGGACAGGACCTGGGCCATGAATTCCTCGCTGACGCCGACTATTTTTTTGATCCGGGAGGAGATTTCCCGAATCTTTTGGGCCACCGGCTCGTCCATACCTCCATAGTCGCCCCGGAGTAAAAGCTTTAAAGCCGCGGAGCTTGAAACCATGGAACTGCGCAGATCATGAAACATGATGGCCAGCTTGTTTAAAACCTGCTCATTGATGGCTGCCAAACGCACCTGGGATGCGGATTCCGGACGCCGGGGTTCCAGGCTCCCCAGACAATCGGCCACCCGCCGCCACAAGGCCGCGGGCGTGCAGGGCAGGAGAATATAATCATCGATTTTCAGACGATAGGCCTCGAGGGGAAAACCTACCTGGCCGTCACCGCCCACGACCATGATCCGGGTTTCCGGGTTCAGCTTGTGGGCCCGTTTGATGACCTCCAGGCTGCCATTCCCATCCATGCTCAGTTTGGCGATGAGCAGATCATAATTTTTGGTGACCATTAACTCCAGGGCGGCCTCCGGGGTTGAGGCCGTCTTCACCCCCAAGCCTTTGTAATCCAAGACCCAAGCCAAAGTCCGAAACAAGGAGGAGCCGTCATCGAACATCAGAATCTCGAAGGTAGCCATGATCACATCTCCTCTTAAACGCTGCCGGTGAAATATCATTTTCACCAGGTTAGAAGACTGCTGCAGAGTCGATACAACCCTTTTTTAAAGGAAAAATCAATCGGCCAAAATGCCTATTTGGGACTAGGTAAAAATGCCTATCTGAATTCGCCGGCAGAGCAGAAATTTGTCGGGCTAATGATAGGAGCCGATGTACGCTCACCTTTTTTGGGACAGGCTGGGAGAAAACGCTGGGCTGTCTCGGCCGTCCCTTCCCAGGGCAATGGCGGATATTTGCCACTCTCCTTGGTTGCCGGTTGAAATGCGGCAATGTTATTAACAATTACTTTATGATCCTTTTAAGACAAGTGGTGAAATATATACTTCTCCACCACGTATCCTTCCTATTGCCGGACACAACTCCATGTCTAAGTTTAGTTTACAAATAAAACCATCAGCACCTAAGTCTAAGGCATAATTCAGGTATTCCTTACGTTCATGCATCGATAAAAACAACAGTTTGATATCGCTATACAACGCCCTTATTTTTCTAATCGCTTCAATATCTCTAAGGCTTGGCATAGAAATATCAACAACCACCATATCTGGAACCGTGGCTTTCAAAACATCTAAAAGCTGAAATCCATCACTGGCCTCTCCCACTACCTGGATATCTCCTATTGTTTCAATAATTCTCCTGACCTCCTGACGGACCATGTCATGGCTATCAGCCAATACTACGGAATATGGCCTTCCCATAGTTTTTTCCTCATGCATCCATGCAGGCACATGTTGATCAAACATATTGGTCTTTTTCATCCTTTCAAGACCAAAAAGTTTAATGAAAATACGAAAAACTCAGGCTGCTCTCCCAAACCTTTCTTCCCTGGAAAGATCCCAACTGCCGGTAGGACAACTTAACGGTGCGCAAAGGGGGAAGAGCCAGCTCCAGTTTGATTTTTCTAAAGGATAGGGGGGCCGCGTATAAACGGTCATGAAGCCGCGACGGCAGGAGCCCCACAATCCGAAGTTCTTTGCTCTCCGCCATGTCTGCCTTTTTATGGCGCCATCCCATTTCCGGATCCTTTGAGCCCAGTCCAGGCAATGCCATAGCCGCGGCGCCGCCAGAAGCAGGCTCTAAGATACATTTATTATTTTGCGGGGGGCAAAGTAAATCAGCAGTAATACCTATTTAGGCATAGGTAAAACTACCTATTTGGTAGGAAAAGAATTAGACAGATAAGTGGGGCGTCGCCAGGATCAACTGCCGTCCGCGGAGGTATACCCCTTTTGAATGGCGTACTTCACCAGGTCTGCGGTCTTCTTGAAGTTCAGTTTCCTCATGATATTGGCCCGGTGGTGCTGGACCGTCCGGGAACTGATATACAGGAGGTCGGCAATCTCTCTGCTGGATTTGCCTTCGGCGATGAGTTTAATGATCTCCCTTTCCCGGGTGCTTAAAAGCTCCCCCGGCAACCTGCCCTGCCTTTCCCGCAACTGCTGCCGCTCCATAAAGATATCCGTCATTTGGGGGGCCAGGAGGCGGGAAATATAGGTCCCTCCCTGGCGGATGGTCTTGATGGCGGAAAACAACTCGATATCGGCGTCTTCTTTCAGCAAATAGCCCTCCGCCCCGGCCGCGAGGGCGTGATAGAGATACTCCTTGTCTTTATGCATGGTGAGGATGATGACCTTGATGGCAGGGAAGGACATTTTGATTTCCCGGGTCGCCTCCAGCCCCCGAAGATTGGGCATGGAGACGTCGGCGATCACCATATGCGGTGGAGATCTCTTGATAATTTCTAATAATTCCAGGCCATCAGCCGCCTCTCCCACCACTTCCAGTTCTTGGTTTTCCTGGATAATTCTCTTTACCCCCCGGCGGAACATGGCATGGTCATCGGCCAGAACGATACGATAAGAGTGTTCCAAGATTTATTCCCTCCCCTGGAAGGTTGGCCCAATAATCTCCATAGCTGCCAAAGTCAACAGGTTAATTGCTTTTTTGACCAACCGGAATGGCGCAAGTGATGCGCGTTCCCTGGCCCTTCTGACTCCAGATCCGCAGAGAGCCGCCCAGCATTTTGGCCCGTTCATCCAGGGCAGCCAGCCCTAAACCCTTGTCCATGGAGGAGCGGCTCAGGGTCTGGAGCACCTCAAACCCCTGGCCGTTATCCTCCACCTCCAAAAGGGCCACCCCCGCAGATTCCTGGACGGCCACACGCACCTTGGTGGCCCGGGCGTGTTTGGCGATGTTGGTCAGGGCTTCCTGGAAGATTCGGAAAATGATGATCTGGGCCTCCTTATCGAACAGATGGTCCAGATCTTCAAGACCGAAGTGGTGGTTAATCTCATAGTATTTGCTGAATTCATTGATCAGGTATTGCAGGGCCGGCACCAGGCCCAAATCCTCCAGGATGGCCGGGCACAGGGCCCGGGAGAGGCGGCGTACTTTGTCGATGACTTCATCCAAATAGAGGGACAGACCACCCAATTCTTCCTTAACCTCCACCGGCTCCAGCAATTGCTTGCCCGCAGCCCGCAGGCTCAGTTTCAGGATCGTCAGGCTTTGGCCCAATTCGTCGTGGAGTTCCCTGGAGATGCGCTTGCGTTCGTTCTCCTGGGCGGTCAGGATCTGGGAAGTCAGGAAGCGCAGTTTCGTCGCCGATTCCCGCAACTCTTCTTCGGCCCGTTTCCTTTGGGTGATGTCCTGCCCCACGGCAATAACGCCCAGGACCTGACCCTCCTTCCCCAATAAGCGATTGACATTCCAGAGAAACGGGCGCTCCCCGCCATCCCGCAGCTTGAGGGGCATTTCCATGCCCCGGGTCTCTTCTCCGGCCAGCACCTTTTCCATGTCCGCCCTTACCGCCTCTTTATAGGCCTCCGGTATAAACAATTCTAAAAAACCCTCTCCCAGGACCTCCTCCCGCCGCCAGCCGGTGAGCCGTTCGGCCTCCGGGTTAATCTCCAAAAGCCGTCCTTCCGGGGTCGCCACGCCGATGAAGCTGCCCGCGGTTTGGAACAGGGTGCGAAACTTCTCCTCACTCTCCCGGAGCATTTCTTCAGCCTGGCGGCGTTGCCGCCGTTCTTCCGCTTCCCGCAAGGCCCGTTCCACGGCCGCACCCAACCGGGCCAGGTTTTGCTTCAGGACATAATCCGTGGCTCCCCGTTTCAGGGTGTCCACGGCCACTTCTTCGCCCATGGCCCCGGAGACAAAGATAAAGGGCGTCTCCGGGCAGATCTTCTCCACCATTTTTAGGGCGGTGAGGCCGTCAAAGGAGGGCAGGCTATGGTCGGCCAGGATCAGGTCGGGGAGACGTTGGTGCAGCTCGTGGAGGAAACCGTCCCGGGTATCCACCCGCCTGAAGGTGAAGTCGATCTTGGCCTTGCGGAGCTCGTATGCCATCAGCTCCGCATCGCTCTCCATGTCTTCCAGCAGCAAAATATCTAATGGTTTTCTCAAGTCCGGTTCACCCTGAAATTGTGAACTGTAAGCAGCGAGCAGTTTGGAGCCAGAGCTTAGAGTGCCAATTATCTGCTCACTGCTCACTGCTTACTGCTTACTGCTTCATCCCGGCACCTTGTTCAGCAACAGCCAATAGAGACCCAGGTCGGCCACGGATTGGACGAACTTATCGAAATCCACGGGTTTGACGATGTAGCTATTCACTCCCAGACTGTAACTTTCCACGATGTCCTTTTCTTCCTGGGAGGACGTCATGACCACCACCGGGATCGACCTGGTCCGCTCATCCCCTTTAATCCGGCGCAGAATCTCCAGGCCGTCCACCTTGGGCAGCTTCAGGTCCAGGAGGATCAACTTGGGGCGATTATTAAGATCCCGCCCCGCATAAGCGCCGGTGGCGAAAATGAAGTCCAGGGCCTCCGCCCCATCCTGGAGCAGTTGCACCTTGTTGGCCAGTCCGTGTTTTTTCAGGGCCCTGAGGACCAGCTCGGCATCATGGGGATTGTCTTCAATCAAAATGATTTCCATGGCGCTGGGGTTATTTATCACTATCTTCTCCTTTGTGCGGCAGGGCAAAATAAAAAGTAGCCCCGCGGTCCACCTTGCCGGTGGCCCAGACCCGGCCTCCGTGCCGGTTGATAATGCGCTGGACAATGGCCAGGCCCACGCCGGTGCCGTCAAAGTCCTCCCTCCGGTGCAGACGCTGGAAAACCCCGAAAATTTTATCCACATAACGCATATCAAAGCCTACCCCGTTATCTTTAACAAAGTATATATCCTCTTTGCCTTCTGTCCATCCACCCACCTCAATTATGGTCTTTTCCCTGGATTCGGTGAATTTGACGGCGTTCCCCAATAGATTTACCAGGACCTGATTGATCAGGGAGCGGTCACCGTAGATCGGAGGCAGGGGGTTCAAAATGAGCTGCATTTGCCGTTCCGGAGCCTGGGCCCGCAGTTCCCCGAAGACCGAAGTGACCAGGCCCCCCGGATCGATTTTTTGGGCCTTTATTTCCTGGCGTCCCAAGCGGGAAAGGGCCAGGAGGTCGTCGATCAATTCCCCCATAATGAGGGTGTTGCTGCGAATCACGTTGAGCAGGCGCAAGGCTTCCTCCGCCAATTCGGCCCCATGTTCTTCCAGGAGGATGCGGGCAAAGCCCTCGATGGCCCGCAGGGGGGAGCGCAGGTCGTGGGACACGGAATAGGAAAAGGCTTCCAGTTCCTTGTTGGCGGCTTCCAATTGCAGGGTGCGTTCACTGACTTCCCGGATGCGGTCTCCGAGTTCGGCGTTTAGATTCCGGATTTTCTCCTCCACCTGTTTCCGCTGGGTAATGTCCTGGAAGAGGCCCACCGCGCCGCTGCTGCGGCCCAGGTGGTCTTTGAGGGGCGCGGTGTTCACCAGCAGATCCCGGCGCTGGCCGTCGGGCCAGGTGAGGATCATCTCCAGGTTGCGGTGGGTCTCCCCGGCCGTGGCCGAACGGAGCAGCGGCTGATTGCCGGGGACACAGGTGGAGCCGTCCCCATGGCAGAGCTGGAACAAGGCGCAGCCTTCCAGGCCTTCACCCTCCTCAAAAGGCTGGTAGTAAAGCCGTTCCGCCGCGGGATTGGCCATGACCATGCGTCCGCCGGCATCGGCCACGACGATGGCCTCCGGCGCACTGGCGATGATGGCCTGCAGCCGGGCCCGCTCCGTCTCCAACTCCTGGATCAGCCTTTCCCGCTCTTCTTCGGCCCGGTTGTTGACCAGGGCCATGGCCGCCAGCTCCCCGAACCCGGCAACCAGGCGGGCGTCGTTGGCCGTGTAGCCCCCGGGTTTGTTGCCCAGGCCCAGGAGCCCCACAACCTTGCCTTTCACCACCAGGGGGGCGAAGAGGACATTGTCCAGGCCCACGTGGCCCGGGGGCAGAAGTTGGGCGTAATCGCTGCCGGAGAAATCATTGTGGTACACCGTCCTGCCGGTGCGGCAGGCCTCCGCCCGCAGGCCCCTCACCGGCATGGGCAGAGAGGGGTCCACCTGGCAGGCCTGCCCGCCGGGGTCCAGAAAAAGGACTTCGTTCTCCTGGCCGTCGGCGGTAAGGAGGGCGATGTAACCGGAAGAGGCCCCGATCAATTCCTTGCAGGAACCATAGATGGAGCGGGAGAGTTCCAGGAAGGTGCCGGCCTCCAGCACCGCCCGGGTGGCCTGGAGCAGGGCGGAAATCTCCGCCTGGCGCCGCCGGGACTCAGCCAAGGCCCGGCGCCATGCCTCTTCCGCGCGCACCCGGTTGATGGCCGTGCCTAGCTGTAGGCCGATTCTTTCCAGCCGCGCCACCAGACTCAGAGGCGCCATGTTCTCCCGGCGGTCGGCCAGGTGGATCAGCCCCAAGATGCTTCCCCCAAAAACAATGGGAATCAGGGCCACCGACTCATAACCAAACCGGAGGCAGACGTTGCGGGTTTCGCCCAGCAGTCCCGGGGAGGCCGTGGCCAAAAGGTGGGAAAGACTGTTGATATAACAGGAGGAGCCGGGGGTGTAGTAGGGCAAATCCTGAGCTACGGCCCCCTTGCAAACGTTAATGCACAGGCAGCGGTCTGAGTCTAGGGACAGAAGACTTTCACAGGCGATGAACTCTGGGGGAAAGCCTTCATAGGCCTCATAAGGGATCCTTCCCCCCTCATCCAGGATGCGGATGGCCACCGCCTCGCAGCCGGTGTGTTCTTTGATGGCGGTCACATAGTCCTGGAGCAGGGGCGCCATTTCGGTGTGGCGGTTGGCGATTTCCAGGAAATCCCTGGAGGCCTGGAGGGTCGTGTCCGCTTCTTTGCGTTCCGTAATGTCCTGAACCGTTCCAAAACCACCCATGAGCTGCTCTTGGTGGTCGAACTCCAGTTCGGCCCTCTCCCGGACCCATTTCATCGTGTCCCCCGCGATGATGCGGTGTTCGATGTCGTAGGGCTCTCCCCGGAGGGCTGCCAGCCACTGCCGGTCCACGTACTCCCGATCCTCCGGGTGCACCGCGGCCAGGAACGACTCATAGGACAGCGGCGTTCCCTGCTTAATCCCAAAAATCCGGAAGGTTTCGTCGGACCACAGCAGCTCGTTTTTCCGCACGTCCAGCCGCCAACTGCCGGTATGGGCCACGGCCTGGGCCCGGTTCAGATCCTCCCGGCTCTCCCGGAGGGCGGCGAGGGCTTCATGCAGTTGTTGGTTGGTCGCCAGGAGTTCTTCAGACTGACTCTGAAGTTCCTCGGTCTGCGCCTGGAGTTCCTCCACCGTAGCCTGCAGTTCCTCCTCACTCACCTGCAACTTGTCCAGGGTTTCCTGACGCTCCAGTTCCGCCCGCTTCTGCTGGGTGATGTCCCGGGCATAGATGCGGATGGTCCCGAACTCTTTGGGGAAAGAAACCGTCTCCACAAAATATGCGCCGTTTATTTCCACTTCCCGGCTAAATATCGTCTCCCCCGTCTTGGTCGCGGTCTTAACAATCTCATCCAGGTCCTGGGGCAGGAAGGCGTTTGTCTGGTTCTCCAGACCCTGCTTTCTCAGGGCAGAAAACGTGGCCGCGTTGGCATAAGTGATGTTCCCGGAAAGGTCCGCTTCCAGGACGGGATTGGGGTTCAGCCGGGGGAAGGAGGCCTGGTGCTCCAGCCGCCGCTCCATCTCCTTGCGCCGGGTGATATCCCGCATCATCACCTGGACCGCGGGCTGCCCCTGATAATTAATACCCACCCCGGAGGCTTCCACGTCCACCACCCGGCCGTCCAGACGCAAAATTTTGATTTCCTGGAGGTCGGTCTTCGCGCCTTCGGCGTTGATCCTGCAGATGTGTTCGGTGACAAATTGCCGAAAATCCGGATGGATCATGTCCGGGACCGCTTTGCCCACCATTTCCTGAGGGCTGGCCGCGCCGAAGAGCTGCGCGCCCGCGGGATTGATGAACAGATAGCGGCTCTGGCTCTGCACGGCAATGGCGTCCGGGGAGAGGTCCACCAGGCGGCGGTAGCGTTCTTCGCTTTCCCGGAGCCTTTTCTCCGACCAGAGGCGCTCCGCGATCTCGGTCTGCAAGGCGGCGTTTGATTGGGCCAACTCCTGGGTCCGGTCCTGCACCCGGGCTTCCAATTCTTCGTAAGAGCGGCGCAGGGCCGCGGCCATCTGCCGCCGCTCCTCCCTGCCCCTCAAGGCCATAATCCCGAAGGAAACATCCCCGGCCAGGTCTGATAAGAGTTGCACCTCGGCGGTGTCAAACGCGTCCGCTTCCCCAGCGTAGATATTCAAGGCTCCGAAAGCCACGCCGTTTGCTAAAAGGGGGAGAGCCAGGGAGGAGGCGTAGCCCCGCTTGCTGGCTTGCCGCCGCCATGGAGCAAAGTGGGGATCGGTGAGGATGTTCCGGGCCAGGGTGGGTTGGCCGGTGCGGATGGCCGTGCCCGTGGGCCCCCGGCCCCTTTTCTGATCCGCCCAGGTCATCTTCAAGGTCTCCAGATATCCTTCCTCATAACCGGCCTGGGCCAGGGGGCGCACCGTCTTTGCCCGGTCGTTCTCGGCGTAGCCGATCCAGGCCAGGCGGTAGCCTCCCTCCGCCGCCACCACGCGGCAGACGTCTTCCAGCAGTTCCGCCTCCGTATGCGCCCGCACTACTGCCTGGTTGACACTGCTCAGAGTCCGGAGGGCCCGATTGGCCCTCTGGATTTGCGCCTCCTTCTCCTTGAGGACGGTGACGTCCACCCCCATCTCTAAAATCAGGGGCGAGCCGTCAGTGTCCGGAAAAGGAAAGTCATAGATCTGGTAGTTGCAGCCATCAGGGCCGGTCCACTCCCATTCAAGGGGGGCATTGGTCTGCAGCACCTTATAGGTTTCGCAATCCGGACAAGGAGAGGTGCGGCCAAACAGGAACTCGTAGCACTTCCGGCCCTCCGGCGCACCGAAGCGTTTGATGAACTCCCGGTTGGCGAAAGGCACGGAGTAGTCCGGAGCCAGCAGGACAATATAGGACGGCAGGGTATCCAGAAGATGATAGAGTTTTTGCCTCTCGGCCTGCAGGGCCTCTTCCAGGCTTTGATGGCGGTGGATCTCGCTCTGCAGTGCCGACGCGGCTGCCTTCATCCCCGCATCCGGCTTGCCGGGTGTCTCTTTGCCCCGGGTTATCTCCCCCTCCAGCTTGCGCCGGTAGAGGGCCATCTCGATGATGGTTTCCAGTTCCCGGGAATCGTAGGCTTTCCGGAGGTAATCGAAACTGTGGGTAATCCTGGCCCGCTGCAAGGTTTGACGGTCTGCCTCCTCCACCAAATAGACCAGATTATGCAAGCGCTTCCGGAGTTGGCCGGCGGCTTTCCCTTCTTGGCCGTCTGCCAGCAACTTCAAGTCCAACAGGACCAAATCCGGCCGCTTCTCTTGTGCCTTTTTCAAGGCCTCTTCCGGGGAGGAGACCACCCCCGTCACCGCGTATCCCAAGGACTTCAGGTTCGCCGCCAGTTCGACGGCAAAACCCGGATTGCTGTCCGCCACCAATATCTGCGCCCTGGCCATTTTTGGCTTCCTTTAAACTAAACTAAACTAAATACTGTCCAGTTTATGCGAGCATAGCAGCCGGAGCCCAGGCCGCGAAACGTTTGGCCTCCGGCATTTTGGAGGAAAGAACGCCAGCCGCCGCCCAGGAGGCGCGGCTGTAACTTGCACCTCATCCAGTTTAGCGATTATTTTATCAATAATATTTCGCAAATGCACTAACGGAGTTGCGGCAAACCCCGGAGGACCACGGCCTCCCGGTTGCCCCTCCGGTCCGGGGATGGTAAGATTATGCGGCCATATCCACTTATCTCTTGAATCAAGCCAAGAAAGGAGACCAAATGGCCGAGCCTCCCAAAGAGACCTGGATCCAGTGGGTGGCCCTGACCACCACCATTCTGGCCGTGTGTGCGGCCATCTCTTCCCTGAAGGCCTCCAGCTACTCCACCAAGGTGCAGATTCATACCACCAGGGAAGCCAACCACTGGGCCTATTACCAGTCCAAGAGCATCAAGGAGCACAGTTTCCGGCTGAACCGGGACATCCTGAGTTATGCCAACCTGTTGGCCAACCCCAACCCCCAGGTGCAGCAGTTTCTAAAGGCTAAAATTAAGGATTATGACCAGGAAATCAACCGGTATGATCAGGAGAAGAAGCAGATCAAAACCGAAGTGGAAAACCTCATCAAGGAGCAAGAGATCCTAAAAAGGCATAACAGCGCCTTCGCCCTGGCGGTGATGCTGCTGCAGATCGCCATCATGATGTCCGCGGTGGCCGCGCTGCTCAAAAGGAAGATGATGTGGGCCGCGGGCCTGGCCTTCAGCGCGGTGGGCCTCCTTTACATGGCCAACGGTTTTTTTCTGTGGTTTTAATTGGTCTTTTTGAGGGGATAATATCAAGTTCGGTTTCTGCTGCAACAAACCTAATTACTAACTTATTGATAATTGGGAATCATTTTACCGAAAACCGAAAACTGAAAACCGGAAACGGTATAACAGGGGTAGGGGCGAATCTGGTGTTTCCCCGAAATTGGAGGCGGATAACAGATTCGCCCTTACTCCTGTCAATGATGTAAGAAAGGTATGCGGAGGATCAACAGAAAGCCGTTCAGGGACAATAAAGCGCCCAGGGCCGCGGAGACCAAAGCGAAAATGAAAATCCTGCGGGAATGGGCCAGAATGGAGATGGAGGCCATAACAATGGCGATCTGCAGCAGGACCTCGGCGTAGTCGAAGTAGGGGTCCTTATTGCGGTTGATGTCCCGTTCATGCTCCAGCTTTTCGGCCTCCTTGCGGATGTCTTTCTTTTCCAGACCGTACCGTTCCGCTTCCTTGGAGGTCTGCTGGAGCAAAGCCTCATAGCGCTGCCTGACTTCCGGCTTGAGGGCCTCTTTCTCCAGGAGGTCCAATTCCAAACGCTGTTTCTGCTGGCGGTACAGGTGTTCCCGGATCACCTTGGCCTGGTAGAAGGCCCATTGGTCCGAGGCCTGCTGCTGGGCCAGGAGCATCTCCTTCATGGCGTTGCTCCCCCCCAGGGAGGTGATGGCCAGGATGACCGCGAAGATGGCGGTGGTCAGGGCCACCCTCTTGGTAAAGGGCTCGCTTTTCTTTTCCTCCAATTCCTCAGGCTCCGGCAATTCGATCTCAGCCATGGACATCGGCTCCTTTATCTGACCCAAATCTTCATCTCGGCAGAGAGGGCGCCTGCCAGTCCCACTTCGTTGCCCCAGTCGTCGTAGACCTTCCGGCCCGCCTCAATCTGCCCCAGCAGCCCGGCCTGAAGCAACGCATGCCTGACAGTCATGCCCGGCAGGAGTTCCACCGGCTTATTGTTTACATAAACCCGCATTAAATACAGTTTTTAGTTTTTGGTTTTTAGTTTTTAGTTTTTACTCCTAATCAATTTGCTTAATGCGGCCGTTGACTTGGGGAGCCACCGTTTTCTGCCGGCGGATATAGTCGATCACCACGTCCCGCAACCAGCGGCCCGCGTCGTTGTACACCAGCTTTTCCCCTTGCAGCATACCGCCGGTGCAGGCAAAATCCGGGGAAGACTTCAGGGCCTCGCCAAAGGCCCGGTAGCCGTCACCCCCTGCGGCCATGAAGTCATTGGTGGCCACTACGTACTCCTTCCGGGGGTCCAGGGGCTGCCCGCCGATGACGATCTCCTTCACCCTGGAGCCCGCGGGGGCCCGGCGGCTGTAGATAAAGGAGAGGCCGGAGACCTGGGGAAACCTGCCGGCCCCTTCCTCCAGGCCGGAGACCCCGTGTTCCAGGGCCTCTCTGATCTGCTTGCCGGTGAGCCTGATGGCCACCAGATAATTATCAAAGGGCAGGACCGAGTAAATATCTTTGACGGCGATGGTCCCTTTGGGGATGCCGGCCCGGATGCCGCCGCCGTTGATGATGACCGCCTGGGCGCCCGCAGCCTGGCGGAGGACATCAGCCAGGAGGTCCCCCAGATTGGTTTCCTGGGCCCGGACGTGTTCGCCGTCCAAATCAAGGGCGGCCTCGCCGATCTTCTCACCCAGAACCGCATTGACCCTGGCCGCATACTTCTTGACCAGAGTGCGGACCTCCTTATCTTCCCGGCCCGCGGCCGGTTTGATCATCTGCAGGCGGCCGCTGAAATTCTTGATCTTGCCGTCTTCCACCGTCAGGTCCAGAACCCCCAGGGCCTTGGCGTGTTCCCAGGCCTGGACCACGATGGTGTCGCCCACCACCGCGGGTTCCAGCAGCTTGGTATGGGAATGCCCGCCGACAATGACCGCGACCCCCGGAGCCTTGGCGGCCAGGTCCCGGTCAGCCTGGTAGCCGAGGTGGGAGAGGACCAGGACCAGGTCCGCCCTTTTTTTTAGCTCCGGCAGATATTTTTCCACCACCGGGGCGGGGGGGAGAAATTTCAAACCCGCAACGTTGCCAGGATGGGTGGCTTGGGGAGTATCCGGGGTGACCACGCCGATGATGGCTACCTTCAGACCCTGAATAGTTTTGATAACATAGGGTTTAAGCCCGTCTTTAAAACCCTCCACATTGGCCCCCAGCACCGGGAAGCGGGCCGCGGCAATCCTCTTTTTCAGGACGTCCTGGCCGAAATCGAACTCGTGATTGCCCACCACCATGGCGTCGAAGCGCATCAGGTTCATCAGGGCGATGGAGGATCTGCCCTGGAAGAAAGTGGCCCAACTGTGGCCCTGGATCATGTCGCCCGCGGCCAGGAGCAGTGTGGGCTTTCCCTGGCGCAGCCTCTTTACTTCCCTGGCCAGGGAAGCGGCGCCTCCCAGTTTCTCCTGGGAGCCCGTGGGCTGGTAAGGCTCCGCAAACCCATGAAAATCATTGACATAGAGAATTCTCAGGGAGACTTCCCGGCCATAAGCCGGGGTCAGGAAGAAGATGGCCAAGATGATACTAAGAATAAAGGCAGGCAGCTTTTTCATATCTCCCCGTATTAGTGGTAAGGAGAACTTTGAAAATTTCAATTTCCTCGGTTTCCTTTGATTTTGCCTAGGCAAGCCGGTTCTTCTCCAGGATTACGGCGCACTTAGGAAATCCGTTCTCTTTCTGGTCTCATTGCAGGTGTTTCTTCAAGAAACTGATGGTTCGCTGCTGCGCTTCCGCGGCCTGATCAGAGAGCCAGAAACATAAGTGGGTGCCCCGATTAATCCAGAAATGCTCTGCCCCCGGAATAGTGGAGGCGGCATAGTCCGCATCCGCAAATTGCACATCCGCGTCCGCGGTCCCGTGCACGATGAGAGACGGCGCCTGCACCTTCCCGACTTCTAAGCGGTCAATGGCGGCCAACTGCACCAGATCGTTTTCCACCCCCGCCTGGCGGAGATCGTAATGGCTCATGGAACTGAAGAAGACGCGCACATACTGCAATTTCTTGGGGTCCTGCACCACGTGTTTAAGGCGTTCATGGAGTTCTGCCGCATTTAGGTAGCCATCGGTCCGGAGGATATTGGAGATAACCAGCTTGGGGAAATAATCCAGCATCTTGTTGAGGAACCATTCTCCGGGTTTGGAGAGGAATATCTTTTGTGCCAATGCTCCGGCTTGCTGGGGTATAAGATAGGTGCGGCTGACCGCATCGACCGCCACCAGGGCCTTGACCCGCTGGGGATGGCGGATGGCTATCTCGTAGGCGGCAGGTCCACCGGCCGAGGCCCCCAGGACCCCGACTTGATCTATCCCCAAGCCATCGAGCAGTGCCACCAAGGCATCTGCCTGTTCCGGGTAGGTTGCGCCCACGGTTAGCGGAGTGCGCAGATACCCCGGCCGGGAAGGACAGATAATCCGAAATCCCTCCGGAGGAAACATATCCCCCAATCCCAGGGCCTGATCATAGCCGCCAGGCCCTCCATGAATGACCAGAAGGGGGTATCCTGCACCTGCGGCTGCGTATTCAATGGGACCCTTGGCGGTTTTCAGGAGGGAACTCTCCCCGGGATTCCAGAGAGGCAATTCGATCATCTGCATTCTCCTCCTTGATGGGAGTTAACATCTGACGATCCGGAGACTTTCAGGCCTGATCCGGGTCTGAGGATAAGATGGTCCGCTTTGGCTGCTAAGTCCACTTAATTTAGGGAATTAAATCCAAGGGCCAGGGGTTGGAGGCGGGTTTTCAGGAGATATCTGCCGCGGCCTCAAGCCCCTGGCGAACCGATATTCTGAGGATGACCGGATGCAAGTTAATGGTGCCGGAGGCCGGACTCGAACCGGCACAAGGTTGCCCTCGGGGGATTTTGAGTCCCGATAAGCAGAACCCCAAAGCCAGCAACCCCCCATGGTTGACCAATTTGTATTCCAGAATATAGCATAGTTTAATATATTTTCCAGCAAAACCTACTCACCGACCTACTCACCGAAAAGGGTGGTTCAAAATTTTTTGCCCAGTTAAAATTCCTGGACTATCTCCTTGGTTCGAATCCAGCATGGCCCGCTCCCCCATCGTCTCTTTAGTTTCTTCTGCAAACCTTCTTTCTTCCTCTTCTAAATCATGACAAACCGCAATCAAGGGCATCCGGGGGCCGGATAGCTGCATCTCTTCATAATCCTGGAAGGCTCAAATTGTATACACTTTTCCCGTTATGATATTCGGTTCATAGCTTCATTTCCTGGCCCTGTTGATAATGGCAAGATACAGAAAACGAGGTTGACAGGAATACTCAGTCAACGATTCGCTTGGAAGGATGGCCGTCGTCCATACTATGGCATGGCAAGGTGAGGGGCAAGTCCTGCACGGCTCTTGCCCCCGAATCAAAATGGCTTACGCAGAGGCTCCAGGGGGTGGGCTCCTTTAGCTTATCAATTCTATTTTTTTCGCCAGGCCTCCCAATAGGGTGTGCCTTGGGGGTCTCTTAATACCAACTTGTGGTCCTTATGCGTAACTTCGGCGGCAAGAAGTCTTTCCTGGCCTGCCAAATTATAGCAAAATCCCTGGATGGTCACTTCGTCCCCCGGCTTTAGATCGGCCTCCTGGCGCTCCAGGAACCAAAGGGGCCCCAGATGCACATGTATCAGGCCCTTGTCCGGAGTTTGCACCTCCACCGCCATCCCCGGCTCCATATCCTGGGAAAAGGTTTCCACCCGGAGACGCGTGATGCGCCCGCTGATCTTCCCGGGCACACAGGCATGTGCCTCCTGGGAGATTCGATAAGGCAGCATGCGGAATCCCTGTCCTCTGCCACCTTGGTAGCCGTATTCCTGAAGGTAACTGCGCTCTTGAAGAGGAGCGCTGCAAGCCATTAAGAAGCCAAAAAAGATAACCATGCTAAGCGACCGCCAATGGGACATAATTTCCTCCAACTTGAATTTTAAGGCCTGAGAAGTCGGTTATAAATTTAGCCTTCTTCTTTTTTATTATTTTTCAGGGACCTGATAGCCACCCTATCCCTTTCGCCGGTGCGGATGCGCACCGCCTGTTCCACCGGCAAGACGAAGATCATGCCGTCTCCAAGGTTGCCGGTGTGCGCGGCCTTCTGAATGGCGCGCACCACCTCCTCCACCAACTCATTTTTGACCACCACTTCCAGGCGCACTTTGGGGACAAATTCCCGAACCATCTTATCTCCGGGCACCAAAACTTTGCCCCGGCCAAACCCCTGGACCTCCATCACGCTCAGGCCCGGCAGTCCGGCGATCTTTTGTAAAGCGCTGGTCACCTTGGAAAGCATGAAGGGCTGGATATAAGCTCTCACTTCTTTCATGGTCGGTCTCCTAAATCTCCGGCAGACGTTCAGCAAATCTGCCGTACAGCACCGGCAGGATGATCAAGGTCAACAAGGTGGAGGTGAACAGGCCGAAAACCACCACCACCGCCAGGGGCCGCTGCACCTCCGATCCGGGACCGCTGGCGAAGAGCAAGGGGATTAGCCCCAGGATGGCAACCAGGGCGGTCATTAAGACCGGGCGCAGCCGCCGGTTGCAACCCTCTTGCACGGCCTCCTCTAAAGGCAAACCCTCCAGCCGCAACTGGTTGATCTGGGAGACCAGGACCACGCCGTTCAACACCGCTACGCCGAAGAGGGCGATGAAGCCCACCGAGGCCGGGACGCTCAAGTAAAGGCCGGTGAGCAGTAGCCCAAGGATGCCGCCGATGAGGGCCAGAGGCAGGTTCAGGATGATGAGCCCGGCATAACGCACCGAGTTGAAGGTCAGAAACAGGAGCAGGAAGATAACGGCGATGGTCACCGGGACAATCAACATGAGCCGCCGCATGGCCCGTTCTTGGTTCTCGAAGGCCCCGCCCCAGGTGAGGTAATAGCCTGGAGGCAGGTTCAAGCGGGCCGCCAGGAGGCTTTGGGCTTCGGCCACCAAGCCGCCGATGTCCCGGCCCTCCACGTTGAACTCCACCACGATGCGGCGGCGGGCGTCGTCCCGGCTGATCTGGACCGGCCCCTCCTCTTCCGTGATCGCCGCCAGATCGGCCAGGGGAATGCGGCGTCCCCCGGAAGCCTCCACCAGGATGTTGCCGATGGTTTGCAGGCTGTTGCGCCTCTCTTCGGGGAACCGCACCTGGACGCCCACCCTGAGTTGCCCCTCCTGGATCTCGGTGGCCACCTTGCCGCCCACCGCGGTTTCAATGATCTCCTGGATATCGGCCACGTTGATGCCGTAACGGGCAATTTTCCGCCGGTCGATCTTGATGTTCAGGTACGGCTGACCCGCCACCTGTTCCACCCGCAGATCGGTGACTCCTTTGACCCCCTTAAGCAGGCGGCCTGCGTCTTCGCCTTTGCGGAGCAGGATTTCCATATTGTCGCCGAAAATCTTCACCGCCACCTGGGACTTGACCCCGGAGATAAGCTCGTCCACCCGGAGCGCAATGGGCTGGGTGAGATTAATGCCGATACCCGGGATTTTGGCCAGTTCGGTCCGCATTTTCTCCACCAGTTCTTCAGTGGTGCGGACGGTCTTCCATTCCGAACGAGGCTTGAGCACTACGATGGGGTCGCTGACATTCGGCCCCATGGGATCGGTGGCTATTTCCGCGGCGCCGATCTTGGAGACCACCGCCACCACTTCGGGAAACTGCATCATCACCTGTTGGGCCTGGCGCTCAATTTCCACGGATTGGCCTACGGACACGGAAGGCAGGCGGATGATCTGGGGGGTGAGATAGCCTTCATCCATCCGGGGGATGAACTCGGTGCCCAAAAAAGGCACCATGGCCAGGGAAAAGACCAGCAAGCCCGCGGCCCCCGCCACCACCAGGCGAGGGTGACCCAGAGCCCAGGCCAGGGAAGGCCGGTAGAAGCGCCGCGCCCACTTGAGGAGCAGGCTTTCCCGCTCCGGTCCGCGCTTGAGCAGGTAGGAACAGAGCGCCGGAACGGCGATGATGGACAGAACCAGGGAGGCCAGCAGGGCAATGGCCACGGTGAAGGCCAGGGGCGCGAACATCTTGCCCTCCATGCCCTGAAGGGTCATGATGGGCAAAAAGGTGATGGCGATGATCAGCTCCCCGAAGAGACTCGGTTTTCGCACTTCCAACACGGCCTCCAGCACGGTGCGCATAAAGCCCCGGCCGGTGCCGGTCTCTCCCAGGTGGTGCATGACGTTTTCCACCTGGATGACGGCCGCGTCCACGATCATGCCGATGGAAATGGCCAGGCCCCCAAAGGTCATGAGATTGGCGGTAAGCCCGGTCAGGCGCATGACAATGAAAGTCATCAGGGCGGCCAGAGGGAGCGTCAGGGCAATGACCGCGGCCCCCTGGAGGCTCCGAAGAAACAGGTACACCACCAGAATGACCAGGACCACCCCTTCTGCCAGGGCCTTGCTTACCGTGGCGAGGCAGTCCCGCACGAGGCCGGTGCGGTCGTAAAAGGCCTCCAGCTTGATGCCGCCGGGGAGGATGCTGCCCTGGTTGATCTCCTTTACCTTCTCTTTAACCGCGGCCACCACCTCCCGGCCGCTGCCACCCCGGATCATGAGGACGATGCCCACCACGGCCTCCCGCTTGCCGTCCTTCACCGTCGCACCCCAGCGGGTGGCCGGGCCTTCTTCAATGACGGCCACATCCCGCACGAGCACCGGCGCGCCGTCCACTTCCTTGAGCACCACTTCCTCGATGTCTTCCTTGCTCTGCATCAGGCCGATACCCCGCACCATGGCCTGTTCGCTCACCTGGCTCAGGATATTACCGCCAGCGTTGGCGTTATTCGCGGCCAGGGCATTGAAAACCTGGCGCAGGGAAAGATCGTATTTAGCCAGCCGGTCGGGATCGACGTTGACGTGGTACTGGCGCACCTGACCGCCGAAGGAATTGACCTCCGTCACCCCGGGCACGGTCTTCAACAACGGCCGGACAATGCCGTCCTGCACGGTGCGGAGGCGCATCAGGCGTAGTTCTTCCTCTCGGGGTGAGCCCGGAGGCGGGGCATTGGGCTCTTCCAGAGTGTACTGGTAAATTTCCCCCAGACCGGTGCTGATGGGGCCAAGAATCGGGTCAGCGCCCTTGGGCAGCTTTTCCTTGGCCTCGATGAGGCGCTCCAGCACCAGTTGCCGGGCAAAATAAACGTCCACGTTATCCTGAAATACGATGGTCACCATGGACAACCCGAACTTGGAGAGGGACCTCAGTTCCACCATGTCCGGGAGTCCCGACATGGCTACTTCAATGGGAAAGGTGACCTGCTGCTCCACTTCCACCGGCGACATGCCGGGCCAGGTGGAGATCACCTGCACCTGGACGTTGGTGACATCGGGAAACGCGTCTACCGGCAATTTATACGCGGCGTAGGACCCGTAACCCACCAAGCCGGCCAGGAAAACAAGGACCAGAAAGCGCTGACGAAGACAGCCTTGAATGATTTTTTCAATGAGCATGCCCCGCCTCCATGCCCTCCTTCTCCAATTCGGACTTCAAGATAAAGGCCCCCTGGATCACCACCCTCTCGCCTTCTTTCAGGCCCTCCAGCACTTCCATCCGGCCTTCCGCTTTTAGGCCGGGCTTGATAACCCGCTTGAGATACAGACCGGGCTCCTGTTCCACAAAGACGTATTGTTCAGCGCCAGAGGCCACCGCTGCGGTTTGGGCCACGTTGAGGGCCGTCCGGGAGCCGGAAGACACCTTAATAGTGGCGAACATCCCGGCTTTCAGTTCGCCCTTGGAGTTATCCACCTTGACCCGGGCCCGGGTCATGCGGGTAGCCTTGTCCACCATGGCGGCAATGTAGTCGATGGCGCCGGTAAATTCTTCTTGGGGCAGGGAACTGACCTTGATAACTACGGGAGAACCGGTTTTGACCAGAGGGAGGTCTTTCTCCGGAATCTGGACGAAGCACCACAAGGTGGCGGTATCGGCGATGACGAAGAGTTCTTCTTCCGCCTTAACCACCAGGCCGGGGGTCACCTTGCGGTCCACCACCCGCCCGGCGATGGGGGAGCGCAAAGCAAAGGTGGATTCAACTTCGGCGTGAAAACTTGGTCCCTTCCGCGATTTGCTTCCCCGGAGCATCCTGGAAATATCGGCATCGGTTAATCCCATGAGGTGAAGTCGATTCTCAGCATAATTCCGCTCCGAGGTAGCCAATTCAAACTTGGCCTGGCGCTCCTGAAACTCCGCCTGGCTGATGGCCTTTTCCTGCCACAACAAACGGGCTCGTTCATAAGCTTTTTGGGCCACCCGGTAGCTGGCCGCAGCTTGAAGAAAGGAATTTTGGGCCTGGCCCAATTCCACACTATCAATTACGGCCAGGGTGTCGCCTTTTTTCACTTCTGCTCCGTAATCGGCGGCAATCTTAACCACCCGCCCGGCCAGGCGGGAACTCACCCGGGCCGTTTTCTCTTCGTTAAAAACCAGTTCGCCGTTAAGCTGCACTTTGTCGGTTAAAGCTCCGGCTACCACGGGCTCCACCTTGAGATTGGCCCGTTTTAAGGCTTCGGGGTTCAACTTCACCTGACCCGGCGGATGGGCTTCATCTTTGTGACCCTCGTGTTTATGGCCCTCGTGGGGGTGATCTTCGTGTTTTTCGCTGCCAGGTTTATGAGCATCTTCCTTGTGGTCGTCATGTTTATGACTTTCATGCTTTTGGGCTTCAGACTCGTGAGATTCATGTTGATGGGATTTGGGCCTTGAATCCTTGTCTGGCTCCATTTTCTGGGCGCTTACCGGGAGGGAAAACCAAACCATCGCCAGCAGAGACAGAATCCCGATGAAAATTTTCTTCAAGGTGAAAAAATTGCGAATCATGGTTTAGATACCTCCGCCGGCGATGCGCCAGAGTTCCGCCCTGGATAGCCAGTATTCCAACAGCGCCTTGTAATAATCCTGCTCCGTGGCCCGGTAGACCCGCCGGGAATCCAGCAGTTCCAACAACCCCGTTTCCCCCTGCCGGTAGGTGAATTCGGCCAGACGCAGAGATTCCGCGGCCTGGGGCAGGATATTCTTCTGGAAAGACTCCACCTGGCGCCGGGCCACCAGATAGAGGCTGTATTGGCCTGCCAACTTGGTCTCCAACTCCTGGCGAGTGAGGCTGAGGTCGGCCTCCGCCTGGCGCCTGGCGGCCGCGGCCTTATCCACCTCCCCGCCCTTGCGGTTCCACAAAGGCAAAGGGATGGAGATGCCGCCGCCCGTGGCGCTCAGATCGATGTCCCGGTTATGAAAGACCTTCACGGTCACATCCGGCACCCAGGCCTGCCGCTCGGCACCCAAGGTGCTCTCTGCTTGGCGCAGAGCCGCGTTTTGCGCGGCCAGCAAGGGGTGGGCCGCCAACGCCGCCTCGCGCCAGCGCGGCAAGGGTATAGCTTCATCCAGAGCGGCAAAATTGCCGGAAACGCTGAAATCGGCAGGCAGATTCTCCAATAAAAAACGATTGAGCACCTGCCGGTCCCCGCTGAGCGTGGTCCTGGCTTTTTCGTGTTCCCGTTCCAGGGAGTAGAATTCCACCTGGGCCTTGATCAGCTCTATCTGGCGGCTCTCCCCCAGGCGGACGCGTTTTTCCACCAAATCGAGAAGCTGCTTGGCGGAATCGAGGTTCTCCTTGGCCACCTTGACGAATTGCTCGTCCGCCAGCACCCGGTAGAAGAGTTCCCGCAATTTGGCGATAACGTTTAGCTCTTCGTTGGTCACCAACTTCTGGGCGCTGTCTATCCCGAAGCGGGCGGCCTCCTGCTTCCTGGCACGGCGGCCGGGCCATTCCAGGGTCTGGGAGAGCGCCACGGTATAACCCACGCCGGTCTCAGGGCCTGGAATCTCCCTTTCCCGGGACACGGTGCCTTCCACCTGCGGGTTGGGATATTGTTTGGCAATGCGCAATTCGGCTTCGTTTTTCCGCACCTCCTCCCGGGCCTTGCGCAGGCCGGGATGAACCTTGAGAGCGATCTCCTCCAAATCCTTCAGGGAAAAAGAGCGTGTTTCCGCTGCTCCAGAAAACTGCGCCATGGAAAACAGACAAAATAGCGTAAAGACGGGAATCATCTTGAGATGCAAGACACACCTCCGCCAAGCAAAAATCAAAAAGTAAATGGGTTAGTTAGGGATTATTCTTAACTTAGTGATTGGCAAAGAGATGTCAAACTTGGGGAGGGCGAAAAATGCGGTGCTCAAAAAGCTGCGGGGGGATTTGATGACCGGGAATGGTCAGGAGAGTATCGGGTTGAAGCAAGGGAACGAAGCTACTGTGAATGTAAAGGGAAGGAAGATGGCACGCACAAAGGCAAGAGCTGTTGCAGCCAACATCATGCCCCGAGCCTGCATCTGCATGGCAGGGTTCCGCGGTCGCCAAGGCCAGCATCGGCAATAGCGCAATCCCGATAAGAACCCAGAGCAACCAATGGCGAGTCTTCTGCTGCATTGCTTGACTATATACCTTGATCGCTGATTGAAATCAACATATCTGCTCCAAAAAATGTCTATACTTTGGAGTATAAAGGTCCTTCATTCCCCAAGGCCGACGTGGGGCATCCCAGAGAATAATTTTTCTCCTTTGCTTAGAGGTTTCAATCTCAGACATTCCAGTGGAAAAGGAAGCAGCAAAAAACTTCGCCATCTTGAATTTCGTCCCCTCCCACGCCATTATCTATATTCCACATATCTGCTCTCAGTAGAGAATTATCAAGCTTCAGAAAATTCAACATAGCCAGATGATACCTTCAATTTTTTCCTCTCCTCCGATAAGCCTCGTCCATGGAAAGATCTTGATCTCTGCACCCGCCACCCGGGAAGCATCAGTTTGGAGGCAAGCAGGGAGGTAGAAGGCGAAAAGGCAGGGTAAACACGTTATTCCTATATTTATTCCCACATTAATGTGGTATTACCCCTTTGCCCCCAGGCGCCGCCATTTGGCGTCACGCCCCTTGCCCAGAATCTCCAATCTGCCTTGATCCCGCCAGCGGTTCATGACCAGGCGGATGGTGTCGCGGCTGACATTGGGGCAGAGCCGTTCCACGTCGGCAATGCCGAAGGTTCCCACCAGATTTTGGAGGGCATATTCCACCAGTTCGGTCTTGGAGCCACGGGGCGGTTGCCGGCGAGCCGCCCGCTCCTCGAATTCCCGGTAAGCCATCCGCCAGGTGGAGAGGAGGTAGTTGAACCAGGGCAGGATATCATGCCGATTCTCGTGCCAGCCGGCGGAACTTGCCTTCAAAACCGCATAATAATCTTCTTTGGTCTGCTCGACGATGCGTTCA
This sequence comes from Thermodesulfobacteriota bacterium, assembly GCA_040757175.1. Classification (GTDB taxonomy): domain Bacteria; phylum Desulfobacterota; class Desulfobaccia; order Desulfobaccales; family 0-14-0-80-60-11; genus SURF-52. The sequence continues at coordinate 21,409 of JBFLXM010000049.1, read as the reverse complement.
TGGCTGATGTAGCGCCCGACCTCGTAACCGTGATGGTAGAGAGCGAGCAAGGTGAGAAGCCGGGAAACGCGGCCGTTGCCGTCCCTAAAAGGGTGCATGGAGAGAAAATCCAGGATCAAGCAGGCGGATGCCAGCAGGGGTGTTACCTGCAACTGGTCAATGGCATGGCGATACCCCAGGCAAAGTTCCGCCATGGCCTCGGGAACCTGCTCCGGGGGAAGCGGCCGGAAACGCACCTCGCGGCGGCCATCGGGAAGGATCTCGATGATGTCGTTGGGCATGGTTTTCCATTGTCCGGCATCGCCGCTGGTTCCTCCCTGGGCCAGGGCGTGAAGGCGAAGGCAGGTTTCCAGAGTGATGGGGATTTGGCGATATTCGGTGTGTATCCAGTTCAGGGCCAGCCGATAACCAACAATCTCTTCCTCGGACCGGTCCCGCGGCTGGGCTTTTCCCAGGACCAGGGGACGCAGCCGGCTTCGCTCCACCGTCACCCCTTCGATGCGATTCGACGATTCCGCGCTCTCTATGAGGGCCATTTCCCTAAGCGTGGTCAAAAGTTGGGGAGACTGTTTTTCGAAAAGCTGCTGGCGCCCCTTGCTTTCGGCCAAGGATTCCAGCAACCACACGGTGGAAAGAGGCAGATGAGTATTTTGAAGTCTTGTCCCTCGAAAACTCATCATTTTTTAGGAACTCCATCCAAGGCTTCATCCTCCCGCATCGTCACGGCATGGTCATGGCGTCCACCGCCAGTCAGTAATGGGCCAGGTTGGTCACTTCGTTCCAGCCTTTGCCGGCATCAGACTAGGCTGATAAACGAAGAATAACACAATTTACCAAGGGAATTCGATAAGTTTCTAATTGGCAAGATAGGGAGCGGTCCCACCTGAAGGGAGAACCACCAATAGGAGACTGGCTTAGATTCTGAAAGAATACCAGGGCACGTTGCCAACTTGACTTTGCACATAGGAGTTATAACGGATCGGGCGGCTGTGCAGGCTTGGCATATTATATCACCATCTCAGTACCAGGGTTCCGACCCCCACGGTCCCCACGGCCCATAAGCGTCCCACATCATTTCTGATTCCATGCCTTCCAGCATTTGCCGCTGGTCGGCAAGCTGCTGTTCGGCAGCCAGTCCCCGATAGCGTTGATAGGCCTTTTCGTCCCCAATGTACAGGCATTGGCATACGGAGGCATCGGCAAACAGATAATAAACCCGGCCATGACGTCGGACGGGAAGCAGCTTCTGCTGGGTCAGGGAACGCAGATGGTCCTGCTTCTCCGGGTTATCAGGCACCAGCACTCTGAAGCCAGCCGCCATGAGCAATTTCTCCGTCCCCACTGCTTGATCATCTTGGAGATTTTGGATAGCGCCGCATCCAGCCAGGGCGATTGCCAGGAACACAACGATCACCGGCCAATGTAGCCCGGCTCTTTCAATTTTCATAAGCACCTCTCGCAATTGTGGGCCATGATTATTCTGGTTTCCAGGCTCCTGCCTGGGAACTATGAAAAATATTACAATAGTTGTCCGATATTATACGGCAATTTTATCCGCCGTGGTTGAAAATTGTTTTTGGAACCAGCCGTTCGGAGAGGATCCGAAGAAGTTCCCCTCTTTGTGGACCAATCGTCTACTTGGACGCAACTTAGCACAATTTTTCCCTAAACTGAATTCTCTATGTAGATTTTGAAGATACCACTCCCATAGTTGGCAGATTTTTACGGGGTGATGCTCTATATAGGCTTTTGGCCTCCTCCATTTTCACGAACCGGAGATGACCCTCCCCACAAAGGGCATGGGAGGATTTGAAGATCATATCTGGATTTCCTACCTCTCCATTGATAATTCCAGCAGAGGGCAAGCTATCGACGCCTGGGGCTTAGGCCCACGATCGAAATATGGCCTGCTCGATCATGGGATGGCAAGATTTTCTTAAATACATTGACACATCATTGAAAAAATCATTCTTAGCGATGCACGAAGCATAGTTCCTTGGAAATCCTGAAAAATATTGGTATCGAGCAGAGCTGTATAATCACGGAGAAAAAAATCAGGAACCATAGGGAAAAATCATACAGGATTCCCATTAAGGCACTCCCCAGGAACCAGAAAAGACCGAAGCCGGTATTGAAAATGCCGAAGCCGGTGGCCCGGCGGTCCCGGGGCACCATTTCCGCCAGGGCCGCCTTGATGATGGATTCTTGCGCTCCCATGCCGATGCCCCAGAGGACCATGCCCATCAGGGCGAGATTAAAGCCTCCCAGAAAGACCAGGGGAGCAAAAAGAGCGGATAGAATTGAAACAACCATAATTACCGGCATTCCCAGGCGATCGAACAAGCGGCCCAAAATAAGAGCCGCTATTGCATCAACTCCCATGGCCACGGCATAAAATATGGGAATCCAATTGGGCGGAGCAACCGTGGCTTTGCCGAAATGGTAGGCGATCAATGGAAAATCGGCATACCCCGCGCCAATCAGCCCCACAGCCGCCACATAAAGCCAGTAAGGCTGAGTCAGCCCTTTGGTTTCCAGCTTGGGAACGGTCACTTCCAAATGCTGGGGGTGGGGATACAGGCGCGCGGCAATGGTAATTACCAGGACCGCTATTATGGCCGGAATCAACAAATAAGCAAAGCCAGCCCGATAGCCCCCATTTTTATAGAGAACCAGGGCCACGATCAGAGGCCCTAACATGGCGCCGATCTGATCCATGGCCTCATGAAAACCGAAACCCCAACCCCGCCCCACTGCGGTGGTGGCGTGGGAGAGCATGGCGTCCCTGGCCGGAGTGCGAATGGCCTTCCCCATCCGCTCCATTAAAATCAACAAGGCCGCGAGCTCCCAGTTCCCCGCTAAGGCCAACACCGGCACGGCAAACAGGTTCAAGGCATAGCCTATGAAAGTAATACCCCAATATTTGCCGAGACGGTCAGTAAGGTAACCTGAAACCAGCCTCAAGGCATAACCGATAAACTCTCCCAAACCGGCCACGATCCCCACTACCGTAGCGCTCGCATTGAGGATGCCGAGAAAGGGGCCGGTGATGCTGCGTGCTCCTTCATAGGTCATATCGCTAAAAAGGCTGACCACGCCTACCAGGATGATGAATTTCCAGGAAGTGGCTTTGCTAAGATACTTGGAGTCGGTTTCTGCATTTTTGTCCATAAGGGTCTCGGAAAAGGATTCGGCCTAAAGAGCCGGTTTGGACAGCAATCTCTTGATGTGATCCAAATATTGGAGGATATGATGGGCCTTGGGGTCCAGGTAATTAACCAATTCCGGCGGCGGTTCACCAAAGCCTCGCAGATACTTGCCGGTCATTTCCAGGACGTCCACCCAGAGAATGTAGCAGTGTCCCCGGATGGTTTTGGCTATGTCCTGAGAACTTGCCTCCAGGTGTAGATCATCCCGTAATTCTTTTATGATGCGGCGGATGCAGGCAATATCAGTTAGCAATTCGGCACGTTTTTCGTGATCGAGGGTATTTTCTTCGCGGTAAAGAATGGAACGCACTTCCCGTCCCCGGGCCCACTCCTCGAATTTAACTAGGGCTTCATCCAGGAGGGTAAGCGTTATCCTGATTCTGCTACGGTGTGCCTCGCTCAGGTCTGGAATAAATCCTACCTGCATTCTGAAAACTTCCAGTGCTTCCTATCATTGCCAGGGCGAGGAAATTACCGCACAATGAGCACACTACAGGGCGCGTGCCTGCTGACTTTTTCGGCGGTGGTGCCCAGGAACGCGGCCCATACCGCCGATAGCCCAGTGTGGCCTACCAGCAACAGGTCAAATTTGCCCTCTTTGGCCACCTGAACGATGGTCTTGGCTGGATGTCCGGCCCGCATGATGGTCTTAAGCTCTATCCCGGCCTCCTGCGCCTTGGCGTGCGCGGCTCCCAAGAGCTTCCCATGATGTTGATTAGCAAGCTCTTTCTCTTCCTTGACTTCATCAATGGTACCGGCGAACCTGGGCAACTTCTCCTCTACCGAGAGGGCACATAGTTCCGCCTGGTGGATTTTGGCGAGATTAATCCCCGCCTCCAGGGCCTTATGGGCCCCATCCGAGCCGTCGTAGGCCACCAAGATTTTCTTATACATCTTGCTCCTCCAGTACCGTTTTCTTTAGGCAGGGCCAAGCCGCCTTATGAAGGCAAATTCCCCCAGGCCGGCAACCACGATCCGGTATGGCACCGGCCCGGAGGGTCCCCAAAAAGGGAGCGCTGAGGCATCGCGCCCCTTTGTAGGCCAGGCGCTACCCAGACTGATGACTCCCACCAGAATAGACTCCCAAACCGCGATTTTTGCGAGATTCAAAATCCATGTCCTCAAATTTACCCATCACTCTTCCGGCATATGCAAGAAGTGCTCAGTGGACTCCAGATACCTTACCGATTCTTTGTCCAGGGGGCCGACCTGAGTGGGATAGAACCAGATTTGCCCGATCAGGGTAGGGATCACCGCGGAACCGATAACCGCAGTCACCAACAGGGAGTATTGGGCCTGGGTGACGTAGCCATAGTTCAAGCCATATAGGGCGGAGATGCTCCCGAAGGTGAGGCCCGTGGACATCATGCAAGTGGTATAATTGGTTTCCCGGCTCGGCATTCGGAACAGGCGGCAGGTGGGCCAGACCGCGGCAACCTTGGTGACCATTTTGGACCAAAACAGGGCCAGCAGGAGACCGAAACCCGCAATTAGAGCGGGCAAAGACACCAGGGTGCCCGCCTTGAGGAAAAAGAAGGGAGTCAACATGGCAAAGACGATGGAGCGCATCCGCAGCATAATTATCTTGTTATGCACAAATAAGCCCGCCACCACGATGCCGAAAATGTAAGCGGGCAGGACCGCTTCGCTGCGGGCGGTGACCGACAGGCCGCCCAAGGCGCACAGGACCAGAAAAATGAATTTTATCTCCGGCTCGCTGACCCGCCCGCCCCACCAGGCGAAGACCCGCCGGCTAACGGCGGGCATAAAGGCCAGGACTACTGCCGTCACCACCACAAAAATCACCAGCCAATAGTCATAGTTAGCGAAGATCAAGCCCAAGGCGAGCACGGTGCCCAGGTCGTTGACAAAGCAGGCGGCCAGGATGAGTTTACCCAACTCCGTCTCGTTCAGCCCCGTCTCCACCATGACCGCATACACCACCGCCATGGAGGTGGTGGACAGGGCGATGCCGGCAATCCAGGCGGCCTGGGGATTCCACCCGGCAATGTAATAAGCATAGGCCGCGCATCCTAGGAAGGGGCTTAAGAAGGCAATGGTGCCGATGGTGAGGCTGGGTATTAGCTGTTTGCGAAAAGTTTCGGGTTCAATCTCGGCCCCGGCCAGAAAGGTTAACACTACCGAGCCAAATCCGGCCAGGAAGTTGACCCAGGCATTGGGCTGAAAAATGGCGGAACCAAAGTAGGTCCCAGCGTTCCCGGCGACAAACCCCAGAAATATCTCCACCAGGGCTACAGAAATGCCTATGCGGATGGAGATAAGGCTGGCCAGGAGCGCCAACCCGATCCAGGCCGTTGCCGTATACCAAACTTGTTCCACAATCTGCCTCCCTTAAATGCTGTTTCAATGTTTTGTCGGGGGAAGGAACGTATCATAACGTTGAGGGTCTTCGTCCATGTCATTATCGGGAATTACTTCCCATTCTTCGTGAAAAGGATCACCCTCAGTGACGATCACGGTGATGGTTTCACCTGATTCGGTGTTTGGATCATCCGGTGATTTCCTTAATACCAATGCTATCGCCGGTGATACCCCGGCCTTATCATTCGGGCCATCTTTTTTATCCCCGGGTTTCTGAATTTCCGAACTCTTTCGCGTAATCAAGAAATCGACTAGCTTTAGGAAAAAGCAATAGCATAACAGGATGACAATGATGCTGATGGCCAGTTCCATCGGACCTGCCTCTGAAGGTGCTCAGAAATAAGGCCAATAAAAAAACTCCTGCCCTCACAGAAGTGTGAGAGCAGGAGTCATCAGCTCAAAGGCGCGGTTCGGGCGGTCTTTGCCGCCCGGGCGGACTCCATCACCTAATTCAAATTACTGGCATCGATCGATGAATGCAAGGATTTTTTTAAGAATTTTCTTGACTTTCCTTTGGGAAGGACTTAGAAAAATTATTAGGCGATGAAGTCCGCCCAATTCGCACAAACCGCCCCGCTTTCTCAGGGCGGGGCTGATGACTTCTGTCCACATCGGGCAGAAGTCATTTTTTTTCTGCCCGACTCACTACGGAGAGGAGGGGCCGCCATGAAAGATTTTGAGGAAATCATCCAGGAAAAGGGACTGCCCCGCGTGGGACAGACCGTCCGTAGCAAGGACTACGGCACTCTTTGGCGCGTCATGGAGAAAAGAGAGATATGGCAAACCATCGCAGACGATCCTGAAACCAAGGAACCCCGCATGATTCCTGCCATATACTTAGCTTACTGGCGAATCCAGGAGGGGGGGCCGCCCGGCGCAGGGAAGATGATGGGATTTACCTATACCCTCTATGACAATTCCTTTGCGATCCATTGGGAAATCGTTCCCTGACCCCAATGGGTTCCTTCAAGGGAATCGGAAGAGTGCCGGAATTGGAAAGTTGCTGATGACCGTCGTAAACTTCGAAAAAAGAAAGGGCCAACCCCGAATTAAGGGACCAGGAAGGGGGTCCGACCATGGGAAAGGTTATCGAGCTCCGCCTGACCAAGAAGGCCATTTACCGGGACGCACTAAAAGAAATGCAAACAATGTATCGGCTCTCGGCGGGTGGCACTGACCCTATCATCGATGACGCCTCCAGGTGGGCCTTTGAAAGAGGCGAAATAGACGAAGTGATGTGGAAGGATTGGGGGTCTTACTGCGTAATGATGTTAAACAGGATCGGAATGGGGTAAGAAGCGATCGTTATTTCAGGAACCGAAAGGAGCCGTATCATGCCGGGAAATGTGAATTAAATCTCAAACTATCAAGGAGGAACAGTATCATGGCGAAGTACGACCCCACCAAACAGGAAGACTGGCAGATTGGAGAGCTCGCGGAAGAGGAACTGGATTTCAACCGGCAGTGCGACAAGATCGGCATCTTGCCCGAAGAGCGCATCCCGATGGGCCGCAAAATCGGCCGGGTGGAATACATGAAGGTGAAGGAGCGCCTCAAGGACAGGCCGGACGGCTATTACATCGACATCACCGCCATCACCCCTACTCCCCTGGGGGAAGGCAAGACCGTGACCACCATGGGCCTGATTGAAGGCCTGGGGGCGCGCAAGATGAATGTGGGCGGCTGCATCCGCCAGCCCTCCGGCGGCCCCACCATGAATATCAAGGGCACCGCCGCCGGCAGCGGCATCGCCCTCTTGATTCCCATGGCCGATTTCTCCCTGGGCCTCACCGGCGACATCAACAATGTCATGAATGCCAATAATATGGCCATGACGGCGCTGACCTCCCGCCTGCAGCATGAATTCAATTACGACGATGAGCAACTGGCTAAAATCCCCCTCAAGCGGCTGAACATTGAACCCAGACGAGTAGAATTTAAGTGGTGCATGGACTTCTGCGCCCAGGCCCTGCGCAACATCATCATCGGCCGGGGTACCAAGATGGACGGCTTCCAGATGGACTCCAGCTTCTGCATCGCGGTGGCCTCGGAAGTGATGGCCATCCTCTCCATGTTCAGCGACCTGCCGAATCTGCGCAAGAGGTTGGGCGAGATCACCGTGGCCTATGACAAGAAGGGCAACCCGGTCACCACCGAGGACCTGGAGTGCGCCGGGGCCATGACCGCCTTTATGCTGCCCTCCATCAACCCCACCCTGTGCGCCACCGTGGAATTGCAGCCGGTCTTCGTGCACGCCGGGCCCTTCGGCAACATCGCGGTCGCCCAGTCCACCATCGTCGCCGACCAGATCGGCCTGAAGCTCTTCGACTACCACGTCACCGAGTCCGGCTTCGGCTGCGACCTGGGCTTTGAGAAGTTCTGGAACATCAAGTGCCGGGAGAGCGGCCTCAAACCCAACGTGGCGGTGCTCACCTCCAGCATCCGGGCCCTGAAGCACCACGGGGTCAACGCCGGGGCTCTGCCCGTGCGGCCGGGGAAACCCATCCCCGAGGAGTACTATACCTCCACCCCCCAGACCCTGGCCTGGCTGGAGGACGGCCTCAAGAACCTGGTCCATAACATCAACATCGTCAAGCAGTCCGGAATCAAACCGGTGATTTCCATCAATCGCTTCCCCACCGACACCGATGAAGAGATCAAGATAGTTAAACGGTGCGCCGAAGGCGAAGGGGTCCGGGCCGCGGAGGGCAACTACTGGCGCTACGGCGGCGAAGGCGGCCTGGAGCTGGCGGACGCGGTGATGGACGCTTGCAAGGAGAAGGTGGACTTCAAGTTCCTCTATCCCACGGAGATGCCGCTTCGTCAGAAGATTGAAACCATCGCCCGGAAAGTTTACGGCGCCGACGGGGTGGTCTACACCCCCGAGGCTGAGGCCAAGGCCAAGGCCTTTGAAGCCGATCCCAAGTTCCAAGATTATCATGTGATGATGGTGAAGACGCACCTGTCGCTGACTCACGACCCCACCAGGAAGGGCGCGCCCAAGGGGTGGAGCCTGGCCGTGCGGGACTTTCTGTTGTATAGTGGCGCCAAGTATATCTGTCCGTGCACCGGCACCATCAGCCTGATGCCCGGCACCAGCTCCAACCCGGCCTTCCGGAAGGTGGACGTAAATCTCAAGACCGGCAAACCATACGGGCTGTTCTAACTGAGGTTCTCCCATCCCAGGCTTCAAGTGCCCGAGGTGCCTACCCGGCTCCCGAAGACATCCGGGAGCCGGGTGGTGTTGTCATTATGACCTGAAGAATGGTCTTCCTCACAAAATATCTTCCAGGTTGACTTGGCCTCATTTTTCCTTTTAAATTATAATGAAATAGGCGATGAAGTCCGCCATAACCGCACCGCCTTTTCCTGGCGGGGCTGATGACTTCTGTCCAATACCCGGGCAGAAGTTTTTTTTTTGGCCCGGTCCCAGGAGGACCTTATGGGAACCTATCAAGAACTCCAGGAGGCCCTGGACCAGCAGCTTACCCAGTTGGCGCGTCTCCCGGAATTCCAGGGTCCCGGCCTGCCGCGGCTTCTGGACAAACTGCGCCAGAACCGCTTCCACCTAGTGGTGCTGGGAGCCTTCAAGCGGGGTAAGAGCACCCTGATCAACGCCCTGCTGGGAGACCCGATCCTGCCCACCGCCATCATTCCCCTGACCTCGGTGGTAACCATCCTCACCTACGGAGAACGTTTGACCATCGAGGTGCGCTTCCACAACGGCCAGCGACGCCAGATTTCCCAAGCCGAACTGGTGGATTACATCACGGAGAAAGGCAATCCCGGCAACCGGAAGGGAGTTCAGGAAGTCGAGATAGCCTATCCCTCCGAATATCTCCGGGATGGGGTGCGCATCATCGACACCCCCGGCGTGGGCTCGATTTACAGCCACAACACCGAGGTGGCTTACAACTACCTGCCCCAGGTGGACGCCGCGGTGTTCGTAGTCACCGTGGACCCGCCCCTGTCCGCGGCGGAACACGAGTTTCTCCGAGACATCCGGGACTATGTCCACAAACTCTTTTTTGTCTTGAACAAAATCGATTACGTGGCGGAGGCGGAGCGCCGGGAAGCCCTGGAATTCACTGCCCAGGTGCTGCAAACCGAGCTGGCGGCGGAACAGGTGAGAATCTTCCCCATGTCCGCCAAGATGGCTTTGGATGGCAAGACCAACGGGCATCCGGAATTGCTGGAGGCGAGTCTTCTACCCCAGTTCGAGGAGTACCTGCGCCAGTTTCTTTACCGGGAGAAGGGGCGGGTGCTCCTGATTTCCTGTGTCAGCGGGGCCTTGAAGGTCATCACCGATTCCACCCTGGCCCTCAAGGTGGAACGCCAGGCCAGCACCATGTCCCTGAAGGAATTGGAAGAAAAGATCGCCCGGTTTGATCTCGAAATACAAGGGCTGGAGAAAGAGCGGGAGATGTCGCTGTTCCTGCTGGACGGCCGGATCAAAGGCGCAATCACCCAAGTGGAAGCCGACCTGGAGGCTTTTAGAAAAGAGACCACCGCCCGCCTGCGCCGGGAGGTGGAAGCGACCTTTCACCAGAAGAGCCGGGCCGCCCTGGACCTGCGAAAGGAGATGGAGGACTTCCTCTTTGCGGCACTGCGGGATGTCTTCACCACCTGGCGGCGTCAGGAGATCGAGAAGTTGTCCCAGGTGTTGGGTGATACCCACCAGGACTTCGGCAGCCGCATTAACGCCATCCTGGAGCGCCTGACCCAGTTGACCGCCCGCATCTTCGATTTTTCTTTACGCGGTTTCGCGGTGGAAGAAGCTTTTACGGAGTTGAAGCAATTCTGGTTCAGATTTAAGGAAGACCCAGTGGGGCTGGAAATTCTCCAAATGACCGTAACTTCCCTCCTGCCACGGGCCTTGACCAAGGGATTGTTGCTGAAAAAGCTGTTGGAAAATGTCACGGAGTTGGTGGATAAGCATTGCGGACGCCTGCGCTATGATTTTCACCAGCGCCTCCAGGAGATTGGCCGGGACTTCCGCCAGACCTGGCTCTCCAAGATCGACGACACCACTCAGAGCATCCGCCAGGCCTTGGAGCGGGCACGCACCCAGAAGCAGACCAGCGCCCAGGCCACCGCGGCCCGGGCGGGACAACTGGACCAGAGCCTGGCCGAAATCCTCAAGGCCGAATCGCAACTACTGAACTTGAAGGAGCGCATCGAAGCAGTGTTACATTAACAATCCGCCGGTCTGTCCATGCCTTGGAAAGTGCCAGTGGGCTATGTGAGTGGCTTGACCCCGGTGAAAGTGGGCCTGTTTTTGAAAGTAACTCTCCAATCTCTCTCATAGGAGGCGATCATGAAAGAGTATGAGAAAATCATCAAAGAAAAGGGGTTACCCAGCGTAGGGCAGACGGTTCGCAGCAAGAAATACGGCACCTTGTGGCGGATCATGGAGAAAAAGGAAATTTGGCGAAACATAGATCTCGATCCCCAAAGTGGCGAACCTCGCATGGTGCCATGCATTTATCTCCTCTTCTGGAAGGTCCAGGAGGGGACGCCTCCCGGAGTCGGGAGGATGATGGGCTTCGAATATACCCTCTACGACAACACCTTTGCGCTAAACTGGGATATTGTTAAAGATTAAGCACCGCAAACCCGGATTGGGGGACATCTCCCGATCCGGGTTTTTCTTTAAGTTAAGTCAACCGCTTTAAAATAACAAAAGGGATGGTGGGAAATGACCCAGATTATTCTGGTGCGACACGGGCAGACGCCATGGAACAAAGATAAGATTTTTCGCGGCTCCAAGGACATTCCCTTGAACGACCAAGGCCGGGAGGAAGCTCGCCTGGCCGGAGAATGGCTGAAAGGAGAGACCATTCATGCGGCCTACACGTCGCCCCTCTCCCGGTCCCGGGATACCGCGGCGGCCATCGCTCAGCACCACAACCTCGTAGTTCAAAACCTGCCGGGGTTAAGTGATCTATGTTACGGCGATTGGGAAAGCCTGCCCCTTACCGAAGTAAAGGTGAAATACGCCGACCTTTATCGACAATGGGAGGCTGCCCCTCACACTGTGCGGTTCCCCAGGGGTGAAACTCTGGAGGAATTACGCACCCGCGCCCTGGCCGCAGTGAATGAAGTGGTGCAGAACCACCCGGACCAGGTGGTGTTGTTGTCGGCGCACCGGGCAGTGAATAAGGTCCTCATTGCCGCCCTTATCGGCCTGGATAACTCCCACTTCTGGCGCATAGGCCAGGACACTACCGCCATTAACCGCTTTCAACGGGTAGGGGACGTCTGGCACATCATGTCGATAAACGATGCCTGCCACCTGCGGGGCCTGCAGCGGGGTGAGTACGTGGATTTTTAAATGCAATAGAAGGGTCTCCGAGCCGGGAGCAAATCTGATCCGGGCGGAACCGCACCCTTCCATTCCTCCGAGGAAGGAAAAGCAATTATGAGCGGCAGAATAGTATCCATCCGGGCTATGGAAATCCTGGATTCCCGGGGCAACCCGACTCTACGAGCCTACGTCTCCCTGGATAATGGGATTACCGCCTCAGCTTCCGTGCCTTCCGGCGCTTCAACCGGCGAAAATGAAGCGGTGGAGTTGCGGGATGGGGGCATGAAGCGTTACAGCGGCAAGGGCGTGCTGAAAGCCGTGGAGAATGTCAACACTATCATCGCCCCCCGCCTCGCCGGCCACGACCCCAGCCGGCAGGCCGAAATCGACCGTCTCCTGATCGAGCTGGATGACACCCCCAATAAAGGCAAACTGGGAGCTAACGCCATTTTGGGGGTTTCCATGGCCGTGGCCCGGGTTGCGGCCTTGAGCTCCTGCCTGCCTTTATATGCTTACCTGGGCGGCCCCGGCGCGGTGCGTCTGCCGATGCCCATGATGAATGTCATTAATGGCGGCCTGCATGCCGACAATAGCATCGATTTCCAGGAATTTATGATTATGCCCGTAGGCGCGCCGACTTTCACCGAGGCCTTGCGCTATTGTTCCGAGACCTTCCATGCCTTGAAAAAAATCTTAAAGCAAAAGGGCTACGCCACCAACGTAGGGGACGAAGGCGGGTTTGCCCCCAATCTTAAAAGCAATGAGGAAGCCTGTGAGGTGATCTTGGAGGCCGTCACAGCAGCGGGATATCAGCCAAGAAAGGATCTGGCCATTGCCCTGGACCCTGCGGCCAGTTCTTTCTTCGAGGACGGCGTTTATAACTTGAGCAAATCCCGGCAGGGTCAGAAGACCAGCGCCGAGATGACCAACCTTTATGAAGCCTGGATTGAAAAATACCCCATCGTCTCCATCGAAGACGGCCTGGCGGAAAATGACTGGCAGGGGTTCAAAGAGCTTACCTTGGCTCTGGGGGATAAAGTGCAGATCGTGGGTGATGACCTCTTTGTGACCAACACCCGGTTCATCTCCCGGGGAATTGCCGAAAAATCCTCCAACGCCGTGCTCATCAAGCTCAACCAGATCGGCACCGTGACCGAGACCATGGAGGCCATTCATCTCTGCCGCCAGGCGGGCTGGGGCTTCGTTATTTCCCACCGTTCCGGAGAGACTGAAGACCCCTTCATCGCCGACTTCGCCGTGGCCATGGGCGGAGGCCAACTCAAGACTGGCTCGGTGTGCCGTAGCGAGCGCATTGCCAAGTATAACCGACTCCTGGAAATAGAAGTGGAACTCGGTAGAGCTGCGCTTTTCGTCAACCCTCTGCGAAGGGGTTAAAGGGAAAGGCCTGTCATAGAGTGATGAAGGAAGAGGAACTTATCACTAAGAAGGGGTGAATATTGCTCGTCTTTAGCGCGAGTCACCGGAGGAGGATAAGGATTCGCATCACCTTAAGTACATGAAAAGTTCCTTAAGCGACGATTGAAGGTTACTGCTCTCTATGCTCCCATCAAGAGGATCTGAGAAGGTTTCACTATCCAGATCATAGATGTTCTTTAGAACATACTATCATTTAAATTTTGCTCAATGTCAGTGAGATTGACGCCCAGACGAGAAACTGGAGATGGTCGCATCTTTCATGCGAAAATACTCCTTAACCTACTGATTCCTTCCTTTCAAAAACAGCTTAAACAATTCCTTCACCCGTGGCATAATGCCCTCGTGAGGGCTTAATGAATCCCCTGGAAATCTACCTCAAGGAACTTACTGAAATCCGCGCTTCCGGCGCCGGGGTCAAGGAGACCTCTTATTATGGCCCCCTGGCCAACCTGCTGAACGAGATCGGTAAGACCCTCAAGCCCAAGGTCAAGTGCATCATCAACTTGCAGAACGTGGGGGCCGGTCTGCCTGATGGCGGGTTCTTCAGCCAAGAGCAATTCCAGAAATTTGCCGACGCCGCCCTTCTCCCCGGCCAGACTCCGGCCAGGGGGGTAATGGAAGTCAAGCCCACCAATGATGACGCCTGGGTCACCGCGGAGGGCGAGCAGGTTACCCGATATTGGGGCCGCTACCGGCAGGTCTTGGTGACCAACTACCGGGATTTCGTTCTGGTGGGCCAGGACCCTTCCGGCCAAGCCGCCAAATTGGAGACCTACCGCCTGGCGGAGAGTGAAGCCGCGTTTTGGGAGGCGGCCCGGCACCCCCGGCGCACGGCTCTTGAGCAGGGCGAACGCTTCACCGAATACCTCAAGCGGGTGATGCTCCACGCCGCCCCCTTGACTGGCCCCCACGATGTGGCCTGGTTCCTGGCCTCATACGCCCGGGATGCTAGGGCCCGGCTGGAAGGGCAGGACCTCCCGGCACTGGCCGGACTGCGGGCCGCGCTGGAAGAAGCCCTGGGGCTGAAATTCGAGGGCGACAGGGGTGATCACTTCTTCCGGTCAACCCTGGTGCAAACCCTCTTTTACGGGGTGTTCGCCGCCTGGGTCCTGTGGCACAAGAAGAACCCGCTACCGGCCCCCGGGAAAATCTTTGACTGGCGTCTGACCCCCTGGTATCTCCACGTCCCCATGATCCGGGTCCTCTATGAGCAGGTAGCCACCCCCACCAAGCTGGGCCCCCTGGGGTTGGAAGAAGTCCTGAATTGGACCGCCGCGGTCCTGAACCGGGTAGACCGGCCGGCCTTCTTCTCCCAATTCGATGAGGGCCACGCGGTTCAGTATTTCTATGAACCCTTCCTGAAAGCCTTTGATCCCCAGCTTCGAAAGGACCTGGGGATTTGGTACACCCCGCCTGAGATCGTCCAGTACATGGTGGCCCGGGTGGACGCCGTGCTGAGGCAGGAGCTGGACATTGCCGATGGCCTGGCCGATCCCCGGGTTTATGTCCTGGACCCCTGCTGCGGCACCGAGGCCTATCTGGTGGAAGTCCTGAGGCACATCTACGCCACTTTCAAGGCCAACCGGTATGACGCCCTCATTGCCCAGGACCTCAAGGCCGCGGCCCGGGAACGGGTCTTTGGTTTTGAGATTTTGCCGGCGCCCTTCGTGGTGGCCCACCTGCAATTGGGATTGCTGCTCCAGAACCTGGGAGCGCCCTTGTCAGAGGAACGGGCGGAACGGGCGGGGGTATATCTCACCAACGCCCTGACCGGCTGGGAGCCACCGGAAGGTCCCAAGAAGCAACTCATGTTGCCGGAGTTCGCGGCAGAGCGGGACGCCGCGGAAGAAGTCAAACGAGATAAGCCCATCCTGGTGATCCTGGGTAATCCCCCTTATAATGCTTTTGCCGGGGTGAGCGCCGAAGCCGAAAAGATCCTGGTGGAGCCCTACAAGGAAGGACTTAACTCCAAGTGGGGCATCAAGAAGTTCAACCTTGATGATCTCTATGTCCGGTTCTTCGGCCTGGCGGAACGGCGCATTGCTGAAAAGACCGGAAAAGGGGTGGTCTGCTATATCTCCAACTTCTCCTACTTGGGGGACCCCTCGTTCGTGGTCATGCGGGAACGGTTCCTCTCCGAGTTCGACGCCCTCTGGTTTGACTGCCTGAACGGGGATAGCCGGGAGACGGGCAAGCTCACCCCGGAAGGCAAGCCCGACCCCAGCGTCTTTTCCACGGAATACAACCGGGAAGGTATCCGGGCGGGCACCTCGATTTGCCTGATGGTAAGGAAGGAACGCCGAGGTGCCGCCTCAACCGCCCGCTTCAGGGATTTTTGGGGAGTATCCAAACGGGCCAACCTGGTGGACAGCCTACAAGCTCCGGACTTCGATGCTCAATATCAGCAAGCCTACCCGGATGATAGCAACCGCTTCTCCTTTCGACCTTCGAGAGTTGCAGCCCATTATCTGGAATGGCCTAAGCTCGTGGATTTATGCTCAGAGTTACCGATAAGCGGACTACAAGAGATGCGCCATAGCGCGTTAATTGACATAGACAGAAATTCCCTTCAGAAAAGGATGCAGGTATATTATGATCCTGAAGTAACTTGGGAAACACTAAAGGCCCTGAACACAGGACTATCGCAAGAGGCTGGAGGGTTTGACCCTAAATCATGCAGAGATCGGGTGCAAAAGTCAGAATCATTCGACGGCAAGAGGCTTATGCGTTATGCTCTTTATCCTCTTGACCTTCGCTGGTGCTACTACAGTCAAGTTCAGTCCCTTTGGAATAGAGCACGGCCTACCCTTGTGGCTCAAAAATGGCCCGGCAATAAGTTCATAATTACCCGAATGATGGCTGAGAGACCGAAAGAGCAGGTTGCCATCACCATCACCCCTGAGTTACCAGATTATCACTTGCTAAGACCTAATGCTGTCGCCATTCCCATCTATCTCCGCCCGGATGCAGCTAAAGAGAAGAAAGGGTTTGAACACCCCAGACTTCTCGAAGAACCTGAAGCAGGAGAAAAAAGCCCCACTGCCAACCTCTCCCCCGCGGCCCGGTCTTACTTGGCCGCCTTGGGCCTTCCGGATCCGGACGCGGCCCCCGAAACTGCGGGGCTCATCTGGATGCACGCCTTAGCTGTGGGCTACGCCCCCGCCTACCTCACCGAAAACGCGGACGGCATCCGCCAGGACTGGCCCCGGGTGCCCCTGCCGGATTCCCGGGAGGCCCTGGAACATTCCGCGGAGTTGGGCCGGCAATTGGCCGCCCTGCTGGACCCGGAAACTCCGGTCCGAGGAGTAACCGTGGGTGCTATCCGGCCGGAATTGAAACCCCTGGCCGTGATCTCCAAGCAGGGAGGCGGGACCCTGAACCCCGACGCCGGCGACCTGGCCCTGAGCGTGGGGTGGGGTCATCCGGGGAAAGACGGGGTGACCATGCCCGGCAAAGGGAAGGTGGTCACCCGGGACTACACCCCGGAAGAATTGGCAGCTATCCGGGAGGGGACCCGCGCTCTCGGTTTGACCTTGGAGCAGGCCCTTGAGCACCTGGGAGAGACCACCTGTGACATTTACCTGAACGAGTCGGCCTATTGGTGCAACGTCCCCGCCAAGGTCTGGGGCTACTACATCGGCGGCTACCAGGTCATCAAGAAGTGGCTCAGTTACCGGGAACACGACCTCCTGGGCCGCTCCCTCACACCGGACGAAACCCGGGAAGTCATGAACATGGCCCGGCGCTTGGCCGCCATTGTCCTGATGGAGCCCGCCCTGAACGCCAACTATCAGAAGGCCAAAAAGTCATCTTATCGTTGGAGTAGGGGCTCAAAAGGATGACCTGATGAATCAAAGGTTCAATAAAACTTTCGGAACAAAATTTGAGAAATATTGGAATAAATTTATAGATGGAAGAAATTATCTTATCCCGGGATCAATTGAAGATATTAAGGCGTTAGGCCCCTTTCCATATTTGCATATAGGGAATGCGTGGATTTATACAAAGGATAAATTAAAGATAAAATTACGGGAATGTGCTAATCTTATTCTATCGGAAATTGGCCATAATGATTTTTCAAAGCAAACAATATTGGATGCAATAAGAGATGAAATAAAGCTCTCTATTTCTGACCAAAGAACAGCAAATGAACACCTTGAACATATTTTAGATGTAGTTAGAGCCAAGAATCAGAAAAGGTTATTCATTCGGATTATATCTGGCTTAACTTTAAAAGATGTGGCGGAAATAAAATACGGCTCATGGAGATTGGCTCTATTTGATAATAATGAAATTAATAATATAATTGAGAGAGATGTGGGGGATGAACAGTGGAAGAGTAATGTAAAGGCATATTTATCTAAATATTTTAAAGATAAATTATGCTTGTTTGTAGAATCGCAAGGAGATGAAAAGAAAGCTAAACAAAAAGCCGAAAACATAGCAAAATATGTAATCAATACGTTAAGATATTTTATTTGCTGCCACCTGAGCCAGACTGACTATATCCACAAGATTGGAATAGTCATGGATAAGTTGGGAATCGACAAATTTTTAACTTTTTTTAGCTTTAATCTGGAAAAATGCTCTTCATCTATTCATCGTTTCGAGCCACATTCAAGACAAGAGTATATCCTTACGGCAGAAAATCTTGAAATAATCAGAAAACATATGCATGGTGAAAGATTGTGGTCATTTATAGAAAATAATGATCCGACAGATTTAGAGTCAAGCATTGTCTCATCTATTACATGGCTTGGCGATGCTCAGCAAGAAATGGATATTAATATAGCATATGTGAAATATTGGATTGCTATTGAAGCACTTATTACAGGTCACGAGAAAGGCTCGAAAGATGATAGTTTAAATAAGCGTTTGAAAAATAGGATACCATTAATGATAGCAAATATAGATGAAAATCCCCCCAGTAAATCTGAAGTAGATAAAGCTTATGAGTTACGAGGTACAGTGGTTCATAGCGGCAATAAGGAGATTGTAGCACTAGAGAAGTTAAATAAAGTATGTAAATGGGCCACAGAATGTATAGTTATGTGTGTTAATTTGTGTAATCTGAACTATAAATCAAGACAGCAAGTTGAGGAGCAGCTAAAGAAATTATACCTTCCGAGAAATCAGGAAGATCCTTCTGTCCTATGACTGTGGGGGCTCCCCTTGCCCACCCGCACATGCTCCGCCACGCCTGCGGCTTCGTCCTGAGCTCCTGGCCGTGGCCAAGGGCAGCCGCCAAGAGGACGCTTGGAGGCCGGAGCCCTTCGGCATATCCGCCCTGACCTGGTATTCGGCGGTCTCTGGAAAGAGCTGGACCTCAAATCACGCTAAGATACAAAAAAGTATCAAAAAAGTCCTGGAGAGGGGTTTCTCTTCCCCTCCCTCGGTACAGACCTCTTTTTGTTGCCCAGGCCTTATTACCGCCACATCTCAAGGAGCTTTCCCGGTTTTTTTTTCGTTTTTTGTTGCCTTTGCGTAGAATAGCAGCCATAATCTCCGCATTCTGGGCGGAGATTATGGCTTCTTATATTTACGAATTAGATGATTGGCCGCATTTCAGGTGGGATGAAAAGCGTCTTGCCGGAAAGCTTGCTGCCGTGCGACATCGGCAAGGACGCTTGCTTGGCCGTTTGGAAAGTCTCGGCATCAAATTACGCGAGGAAGCTTCGCTACGAACCTTAACTGAGGAAACCGTCAAATCCAGCGAGATCGAAGGTGACATCTTAGATCGGGAACAAGTGTACTCTTCACTTGCCCGCCGTCTCGGTATAGATATCGGTGCGCTGAAGCCTGCGGATCGTCATACCGAAGGCGTTGTCAGTATGATCCTCGACGCAAGACAAAATTGCATTACTCCTCTCACAAAGAAGCGATTGTTCAGTTGGCATGCGGCGCTTTTCCCGACCGGATATAGCGGTATGCAAAAAATCATTGTCGGCAAATGGCGTACAGCGGCATCAGGGCCTATACAGGTCGTTTCTGGCGCTATCGGCCACGAACGTGTACATTTTGAAGCTCCGGGAGCGGAACGGATCGATAAGGAAATGAAAGCCTTCCTTGCCTGGTTCAACGGCGACAAAAGCGATGTCGATCTGGTTCTGTGCGCGGCAATAGCGCATCTTTGGTTTGTTACCATCCACCCGTTTGAGGATGGCAATGGACGCATCGGCAGAGCTATTGCCGACATGATGCTGGCGCGCTCGGAAAAAAGCTCTCTGCCTTTCTACAGCATGTCGGCACAAATCCGCAAAGAGCGGGGTAGATACTACGACCATCTCGAAGATACGCAGAAGGGCAATCTCGATATCACCGAGCATCTCGGTTGGTTTCTCGATTGCATGGATCGCTCTTTCGATGGCGCAGAAAGCATCTTGGCAGATGTCCTCAGGAAGGCACGTTTTTGGGAAAAGTACGCCGGAGAACCATTCAATGAACGTCAACGATCGATGCTTAACCGGTTGCTCGATGGCATCGAAGGCAAGTTGACTTCATCCAAATGGGCAAAAATGGCCAAATGCTCACAAGACACGGCAGGGCGTGATATCGACGACCTCATGAAGCGAAACATTCTCAAAAAAGAAGCTGCCGGTGGCCGTAGTACTAGCTATTCGTTAATTGGTGATTTTGGCACTCTCTAAATCAATTAGGGGCCTCGGGCGCGATCGGTTCCTTAGAAAAGAAGGAAAATGAGGGGAGCTATTTCAAAATTACTTGAGAGCTTAGGGACGGAATCTTCATGAAGACCGGGGGTCAGACCCTGGCGATCATCATTCCCCTTGGAATTTCTCCTTCATTACCAAAAGGATATAGCCCAGTCAGACGTCGGCCAGGGTCTGCAATTTCTCCTCTATCACTTAATTTATTGGATGACGTTCAGCGATGACTTCATAATTACCATCATCCGTTTTCTGGAGATTCACGCCGTAGACGGCCGATGTGTCAGGCGCTTCCCCCAAGATACTGATTACTTCGTCCAGGGTCAATTCGACGCTGTATTCACACCCCGGCGTCAAGCGGACATCATCGCCATATTTCCGTTTCAGAACTTCCATGAAGGCCATCAAATCCATGCCGGTCCCCCTTAGCAAGATGTTCTCATCTCCTCAAAGAGATGCTGAACAGCCATTATGTAGAAGCTTGGGATCAGTTTCATAATCCCAGGATTGCGGGCTTCATGATATATCGCCGGCAATCTCTCGACGTGCTGGCTTAAGGCTTTACTGCCAGCGCCTGAGGTCACCCATAGGCCGGTCACCAATGCGCCGCCGTCGTGACTCATAACTTGTATCGAATAGGCCCAGGAATTGCCTGGACGAACAGAGGGCTCATTTGAGATAGTGCTCGGTTATGTCGGCGCGCTCGTGGCCCATTTCTGAGGAGACCTGGGAGAGGGCCTCGTTATAAGTCAGGCCGACGGCCTGGACCTCCTGGAACCTTGCTTGGGCGTAGTTCCAGCGGAAGCCGTGGGAGCCATGGTAATCCTCTCCGAGCAGCTGGCAGGCCTGGCGGATCTTCTCCCGGTAAGCCATGCGGTCAACATCGTTGCCAATTCCCCAATGCTGCCCCGGCGCTAAAGGCAGCACGCGTTCGGCAACCGCCTGGTAAATGGGAAGGGGCACCATGATATCCCTTTCCTTGCCGCCTTTGCCGATCACGGCCAACCAGCCTTTCTCCTGGCCGGTGACGGGGTCAGGCCGAATCCCTTGGATGTCTTCAAGGGTAAACCTAACCTCGTCTATCCTGGCGCCGCCCTGGCATTGGCAGGCGGCGATGAGTTGGTAACGTTCTGGCTGAATGGCCGCAACAATCTTTGCCAGCGCCGCATAAGCCCGGGAGCCCTCAAACCGGGCCAAGTGCAGTGCCTCGGCGCGCGCGTCAGCTATATCCGGGCTAAAATTATATCCGCGGCCGGTGTGCTTGAGCTCAGCATAACGGGAGAGGGCCGCTTCCAGTTTTTCACAGGCTGCGGCATATAGCTGGATGGTAGCGTGGGCGGCCTCCTGGCCGATTTTCGACTGCAGAAAGGCCACGACATGGCGACCTTCCAGGTTTTCGATGTTTTTGA